>JALEHL010000115.1 GCA_022770665.1 Bacillota bacterium | reverse complement strand
ACCCACGGATATTTCGCCTTCAGTGTATCGATGATATGCTGCTGCTGCATCATACATCCGCAGACGCAAACTGTGAAATTCTCTCCCTGTTCCATCTTTTTCTTTTTCAGCTGACCCAGCGTGCCGAAAAATCGCTTGTCTGCGTTCTCCCGCACACTGCAGGTATTAAAAATAACGATGTTCGCATCTTTTCGTTCCTTCGCCTGCACATAGCCCCGTTCCAGCAGCATGCCCGCCAGCGTCTCCGAGTCATGCTCGTTCATCTGACAGCCGAAGGTTGTAATATGAAATGATTTTTCCAAGTATCGATTCTCCTGTCTATTCCTGCCAGGCCTTTTTCGCCTGTTCAAATTCTTTTTTTATGTTTTCCAGAAGCTCCGGTTCGGTCAGAACTTCCAGCCCGGTCAATGCCAGTGCCTTGGCACCCAGTTCCAGCACACGGTCTCCAGCCGGCGTAATGGTTGCCTCTGCGAATTCTCTGGAATGGAGGTTCAGCTGCGGACAGCCCATACCAATCCACGGATGGATGGCAGGCACCACGTGGCTCACATCACCCATATCCGTGGAGCCGCCGCTCTTTCCCTTCGGCATGGTTCCGCCTCCCAGAGCCTCATAATGCCGGTTAAACACATCGGACAAGGTATCGTTGGTCACCATGTCCATGTTTCCGGGTTCATTGTTCCAGATTTTCCAGGTAGCTCCAACGGCACCGGCAGCTGCTGCAGCACACCGCTCAAACAGACTGCGAATCTTCCGGATATTCATCACAGAATCCGCGCGAACGATATATTTCACGGAAGCATGATCC
Organism: Bacillota bacterium; assembly: GCA_022770665.1. Taxonomy (GTDB): domain Bacteria; phylum Bacillota; class Clostridia; order Peptostreptococcales; family Anaerovoracaceae; genus RGIG7179. The sequence continues at coordinate 41,794 of JALEHL010000115.1, read as the reverse complement.
GGAATCACGCTGCATTTTTCTCCCCCATCTACGAAAACGCCGTATATATTAGTATCCTTCAGATACTGTTTTTCGAATCCGATCAGCGAATAGAAATGCACCGCCGCATCCAGCGCATTGATGCCTTCCTCTGGATGCGCGCCGGCATGGGCCGATTTCCCGTAGAATTCCACCTGCCAGGCATCCAGTGCCGTTGTTTTACCGCTGGAAAGATTCACAGGATTGGGATGAATGGTCATGGCCACATCCACTTCATCGAAGGCCCCTTCCTGACTGAGCTGAACCTTGCTCACAAAGCATTCCTCCGCCGGTGTTCCGAAAAGAACGACGCGGCCGCCGGTTTCCATTAGCGCCTCTTTCAGTGCCAGAGCTGCACCCAGCGGTGCCGCCGCGATGATATCATGACCGCACCCATGACCAATCTCCGGCAGTGCATCATATTCTGCCGTCAGGCCAATGGACGGACCCGGTTTCCCACTGTCAAACACAGCACGAAAGCAGTACGGAATCCCATGGAACGTGCTGTCCACAAGGAATCCATGGTTTTTCAGCGTTTCTTCCAGCAGTGCGGATGCTTTCTCCTCTGTACCGCCCACTTCCGGGTTTTCATACAGATAATCCCGAATTTTTTTCAGTTCCGGCAGATGCATTTCTACCGTTTCCAGCATACTGCGTTTCAGGTTCTCTTTCACCGTCCATTCTCCTTCCCTTCAGACCATCCTGTATTCAGGCATTCAGCAGTTGAACCATCAGTTCTCCGTCGATATTGCCGCCGCTCATGACCAGTGCCACATTCTGGCCGCCAACTCTGCCCCGGTTGTCCATCACTGCCGCCACAGTGGCTGCGCTGGCTCCCTCCACGATAAATTTTTCTTCCTTAATCATGTATTTCACAGCTTTACGGATCGATGCTTCCTTTACCTCGATGATATCATCGATATAATCCCGCAAAATATCAAATGCCAGCTTTCCCACACCGCCTACCAGCGCATCACAGACCGTATCACCGGTTACAGGGTATTCTTCATAGAATACATCGTCGGCAAATGCCCGAATCATGGCAGGACAGGCCTCCGTCTGCACTCCGACGATACGGATATCCGGGCGGACGGATTTGGCGTAGACAGCAATCCCCGTGCTGAGACCACCGCCACCGATGGGCACCACGATGGTATCGATCTGCGGATTTTGCTCCAGAATTTCCAAGGCAATGGTACCCTGACCGCCGTAGATCTTCGGATCATCATAGTACGCATCGATATAGGTCATGCCATGTTCTTCTATGTACGCCATACCCAGCCGGTGTGCTTCATCATAATTTTTACCCAGAAGCAAGGCCTGCGCACCATAGAACCGGATTTTATCCACTTTCGCCTTCGGTGTGGTCTCCGGCACGATGACGACTGCATTTTCAATACCCAGAAGCTGTGCCGCATAGCTGACGGACGCACCGTGGTTTCCGGAAGAAATGGTGGCCACACCGCGGCGGCTTTCCTCTTCGGTCAGGGTCGTCATCTTGCTCAGGGCGCCGCGAAGCTTGAAGCTCTTCACGGTCTGGGCACATTCCAGCTTAAAGAAGTACCGTCTTCCGTCTTCACTCAGATAAAGTGACTCTTCCAGCGGCGTTCTGTAAATATACGGTTTGATTCTCACGTAGGCATCCCGCACCTCCTGTGCGGAGAAGGCCTCAGATGATGTGCATTTCATTTTTCATCCCCCGGTTCATCAGATAATTGACAGCATCTCTGGCTTCCATCTCGCCATGGATTACCTTATAAATACTTTCTGTAATCGGCATTTCGATGCCGTGCTGCTGTGCCAGCGCCCAGGCCGCTTCTGCAGTGGATATTCCTTCGACCACCATGCCGATTTCCTGGGTTGCCTGTTCCGGCGGCATGCCCTTTCCGATCAGAATGCCGCAGCGGCGGTTTCTGGAATGCATACTGGTGCAGGTAACAATCAGATCTCCGATTCCTGTCAGTCCGGAAAAGGTCTCCACATCCGCGCCCAGGCAGGTTCCTAATCGGCACATTTCCGTGATTCCGCGGGTCATAAGTGCAGCTTTCGCATTGTCGCCATAGCCCAGTCCGTCAGACACACCAGCACCCAGGGCGATAATATTTTTCAGTGCACCGCCCAGCTCCACGCCGGCCATATCGCTGTTTCTGTATACCCGTAAGCGATCGGTAATGAAGATTTCCTGCACCTCCCCGGCCAGATCCTCATTCTCCGCTGCCACTGCCACCGTGGTCGGCAGATTTCTGGCAACCTCCTCTGCATGAGACGGACCGGACAACGCTACGTACCGCATCTCCGGCATGATTTCACAGGCCACCTGGCTGAGCCGGAGAAGCGTGCCTTTTTCGATTCCCTTTGCCACATTAACCGTAATCATTCCCGGTCTCATGAATGGTTTTGCCTGGGAAAAAACGCTCCGAAAAGTCTGCGCAGGCACAGAAAACAGTGCTACATCTGCATCCTGCAGTGCCTCCTCCAGCGTATACGCCATATTCAGTTCCTCCGGCAGACGAACCCCCGGCAAGTAATGGGGATTTTCGCGAGTTTCTTTCATCAGATCCAGCTGCGCCCGTTTCCTCCCCCAGATTCTGACCTCATGACCCTTTCCCACCAGCACCATAGCCAGTGCAGTGCCGAAGCTTCCTGCACCGATGACACCGATTTTTTTCTTTTGCATCATTTCAACCCCTGATTTCTTATACGTTATGATTTCTTTAACGTTTTTATTTCTTAAACGACATTTTCGGCTCTTCTCCCCGCAGGAGTCTGCCGATGTTTGCCCGATGCTTTACCACCACGATGACTGCCATGATAAAGCCCGGCATGAAAAACCCGGGTTCCATAAACCAGGACAGCAGTGGAAAGGACACGGCACCCATAATGGAACCCACTGACATGCGGCGGGTCAGCAGTACGAAAACGGCCACCACTGCCAGAACCGTCAGCCCAAGCTGCCAGTTGACCGCCGTTATGACACCAAATGCCGTCGCCACGCCTTTTCCGCCTTTGAAGTGATACAGGCACGGCCAGATATGACCGCAGAATGCCGCAACCGCACAAAGGGTGCCTGCGGTATACCCTCCCATCAGGAATCCCAGCTTCACTGCGACAAATCCCTTGAGAATATCCACCACCATGGTAATCAGCGCAGCCTTTTTCCCCAGGGTGCGGAGCACATTGGTGGTTCCGGCATTGCCGCTTCCCACTTTTTTGATGTCGATGCCGTTCATTTTTCCCAGAATGATTGCCGGGGAAATATTCCCCAGGAAATAGGCAATCACAATGGCTATCAGTCCGGCTGGCGTGAAATCGGATGATAAAAATACAACTGGTGAAAATGAAAGCATTACTCGACCTTTTCTCCTTTCTCACGGAACACGAACTTCAGAGAAGTACCGGCGAAGCCGTATCCTTCCCGGATCTTGTTTTCCAGATACCGGGCATAGGAAAAGTGCATCAGTTCCCGGTCATTGATCTGGAAGCTGAACAGCGGCGGTTTTACGCCAACCTGTGTCACATAGTATATTTTCAGCCGTCTGCCCTTGTCTGACGGCGGCTGTTTCATCATGGTTGCATCGGAAATCAGGCTGTTGAGCTGTCCCGTTGGTACACGCATGGCGCGATTTTCTGCCACGGCTCTTGCCATGTCTATGACCTGCTTCACACGAACCTTGTCCTTGACGGAGATAAACAAAGACGGTGCATAGGACATGAACTGCATTTCCGCCTCAATCAGCCGCTGGAAATCACGCATGGTGTTGGTCTCCTTCTGGATCAGATCCCACTTGTTCACCACGACGATAATTCCTTTTCCCGCTTCATGGGCCACACCTGCAATCTTCTTGTCCTGATCGGTGATTCCCTCGGACGCGTCAATCATCAGAAGGCAAACATCACATCGCTCGATGGCTGCCACCGCACGGATCACGCTGTACCGTTCGATGTCTTCGTTGACCTTACTTTTACGGCGGATTCCGGCCGTATCGATCAGGATATATTTTTCTCCATCCTTTTCAAATGGTGTGTCGATGGAATCCCGGGTCGTTCCTGCAATCGGGGAAACGATCACTCTGTTTTCTCCCAGCAGACAGTTGATAAGAGAGGATTTGCCCACATTCGGTTTCCCGATGACCGCAATTTTCGTCGCATCATCGTCCTCATCGTATTCCTCCTTCGGAAAACTGTGGACCACTTCATCCAGCACATCCCCGAAGCCCAGCATGTTGGCTGCGGAAATGGCCATGGGTTCCCCCAGTCCCAGCTCATAGAAGTCATAGAAATCCATGGACATTTTCGACGGTGCGTCAATTTTGTTCACAACCAGTATAACCTTTTTTCCGGTACGACGCAGCATGGTGGCGACCTCACGGTCCGCCGTGGTCAGTCCATCTTTTCCGTCGCACATAAAGATAATCACGTCTGCCATATCCATGGCAATCTGTGCCTGTTCACGCATCTGGGACAGGATGATATCTGCGCTGGAAGGCTCGATACCGCCTGTATCGATCAGTGCGAAGTGAATGCTGTTCCACTCTGCCTCTGCATAAATCCGGTCTCTGGTTACCCCTGGCGTATCTTCCACGATGGACACCCGGCGTCCCACAATCCGGTTAAAAAACGTGGATTTTCCAACGTTTGGTCTGCCGACTACGGCAACAATCGGTTTACTCATCGAAAATTCCTCCTATAAACCATGCCGGGTCGAAGGCCATCAGATCTTCGATGCCTTCACCTACGCCGATAAACTTCACCGGCATGTCAAATTCATCTGCCACGGTAATGGCAATCCCGCCCTTGGCCGTTCCGTCCAGCTTGGTCAGCACGATACCTGTAATATCCGCCACATCGCCGAACTCTTTGGCCTGGGAAACCGCATTCTTTCCCGTGGTGGCATCCAGTACCAGCAAGGTCTCCCTGGACGCCTCCGGATATTCTCTGGAAATGATCTTGTTCATCTTTTCCAGTTCATTCATCAGATTCTTTTTATTCTGCAGCCGGCCTGCCGTATCGCAGATCAGAACATCGATGTTCTTGGCTCTGGCAGACTGGATTGCATCAAAGATTACGGCAGAAGGATCCGCACCTTCCTGGTGCTTCACTACATTTACCCCGTTTCTTTGTCCCCAGATGGCCAGTTGTTCTGCTGCTGCAGCACGGAACGTATCCGCTGCCGCAAGCATGACCGATTTTCCTTCCGATTTGAGGCGGTGAGCCAGTTTTCCGATGGTGGTTGTCTTACCGCCCCCGTTGATTCCGATCATGAGAACAATCAGCGGACTTTCCTGACAGAGAACCTGCCGCTCTCCCTTGTCCACCAGACCGATCATGATCTCCTTCAGGGCTTCTTTCACCTTATCCGGCTGGGTAATATTTTCATTTTTAATCTTTGAACGGAGATTCTCCATGATGTGCATGGTGGTATCCATGCCGATATCGGAGGTGATCAGCACCTCTTCCAGCTCATCCATCAGATCCTCGTCCACCTCTGCACGCATCATGATGACATCACTGATTTTTTCGGAAAGCCGTCCAAAAAAAGATTTCTTTTCACCAAATAATGACATTACTGTCCTCCTGTTTTTCTTTTCTGCATCCGAGATTCTACATCTCGAAGTTATCGCCCAGCCGCAGAGACAGAACCTTGGAAATTCCCTGCTCCGGCATGGTCACGCCATACAGAACATCCGCATGTTCCATGGTTGCCTTCTGATGGGTTACGATGGCAAACTGGATATTTTCAAACTTCCGCAGATAGCTGGCAAACCGGTCGATATTGGCGTCGTCCAGTGCCGCTTCCACCTCGTCCAGTATGCAGAACGGGGTCGGCTTGGTCTTCAGCACGGCGAACATCAGGGCGATGGCTGTCATGGTCTTCTCACCACCGGACATCAGATTGATGTTCTGCAGTTTCTTTCCAGGCGGCTGTGCGATGATCTCAATGCCTGCCTCCAGCGGGTTGTTCTCATCATCCAGACGCAGTTCCGCATGTCCGCCGCCAAACAGCTGGCGAAAAATATCCTCAAAATTGACCACGATCTGATCAAAATTTTCCTTAAATCTTTCGCGGATGGTCTTATCCATATCCTGAATGATCTTTTTCAGTTCATCCATAGCCGTCAGAATATCCGCACGCTGCTCGGTCAGGAAGTGATAGCGTTCGCTGACCTGCTCATATTCCCGGATGGAACCTACATTCACATCGCCCAATTCACGAATCCGGTTCCGAATCTCACGGCTTTCCTTCGTCGCCGTTGACATGACGAAATCCTGCTTTTTGAATTCCATGGCCTGCATGTAGGAAACCTCGAATTCCTCCCACAGTTTTTCCTTAAAGGTATCCAGCTGCGTATCGTTCTTCGCAATCTTGATTTCTGCCTGATATTTCTGATCCTGGAAGGCATTCAGCCGATCTGCCGCCTGGGCATGTTCCTCTGAAATCCGGCTGATGGTTTCTGACAGACCTGCCCGCTCTTCACTGACCGTCTGTATATAGCGTTCCAGTTCTTCTTTTTCCCTTTCTTTCACTTCTGCCTGACCGACTGCATCCTCCGAACCGAAAAGGATCCGGTTCTTCTCCTCTTCCAGCTGATCCATCTGCTGCCTGCGGACATCAATCTGCGCCTGCAGATCTTCTGCAGTCTCTTTCACACGATGCAGGAGTTCATCCAGGGATCCAACTTTGCTGTCCCAGTTGTTCTTCGTGATCCTGGTTTGCGTAATGACTTCGTTGGCAAGCTGTACCTGCTCTTTCGCCTTTTCCCAGTCCTCCATGCTGCGGTCAATTTCCGTCTGCACTTCGGCGATTTTCTTCTCAAAATCCGCCGCCTCCAGAAGATATGCTTCTATCATTCTGTCCGCTTCTGCGAAATCTTTTTCAATGGAAGCCAGCTCTTTTTCTGCTTTTTCTTTTCCGCCGGACAGATCCTTTCCGCTCTCTTCCAGTGTCCGTATTCTGGTTTCCAGTGTGGTTGCCTGCAGCTCTGCCTGATGATAGTCCCTCTGGGTATCTTCGATGACATCTCCCATTTCACTGACGATATCCTGCAGTTCCTCCAACCGTTCGGCGACCTCTGCCGACTCTTTTCTGAGCTGTTTTATCTGTTCATCCAGACGGTAGATTTCCTGCTTTCTTTCCAGCAGATTCGCCGTAGCATTCTTATATTTTCCGCCGGTGATGGCACCGCTCACATTGATGATCTCGCCATCCAGTGTAACGAAACGGAGTCCCGAAGTGCCCTGCATCTTGGAAAGCTGCACTGCATGATCCATATCATCCACGATGGCAACCCTGCCAAGCAGATAGCTGAAGATTCCCTCGTATTCCGGCTTATACTTCACGCAGTCAGCAGCAAGGCCCAGATAGCCTTCCACCTGCTCGATCCGCCGCTCCACATCCGCTTTGCGTCCTCTGACAGAGCCCAGAGGGAGGAAGGTACATCTGCCCGCTTTGTTTTCTTTCAGCAGGCGAATCGCTGCCTTGGCATCTTCATCATCCTCGCAGACAATATTCTGCATGGCGCCGCCCAGAGCTGTTTCCACAGCAACCTCATATCCTTCCGGCACCTGCATCAGATCTGCAACCACACCGCAGATTCCGTAAAGGCGGCTCCGCATGATATAGCGAACCGCACCGTTATATCCCTCATAGTTATGCTCCATCTCCTCGATGGTTTTTTTCCGGGCAGCAAGCTGGGTTCCCTGAATGCGCAGGTCCTCCCGTTTTTTCGACAGGACCTGAATTTCTTCATCATATTCCACCCGGTCCGCCCGCGCTTCCTCCAGAGAAGAACGCAGTGTTTCCAGCAGCTCATCGGCTTCTGCCTTTTCTTTCTGCGCTGCTTTCATCAGGTTCTCATAGGCTTCCGCATTTCGCTCCATCTCTTCCTGATCCTGATGCAGCTGTCTTCTCCGCTTTTCCAGGGTTTCTTTATAGTTCTCATAGGTCCTGGCTTCTGACTTTTTATCAGACACCTGGTTATGAAGCTGAAATATCTGATTCTTTCCCTGCTCCACTGCATCCGAAAAACCGTTTGCTTCTGCCAGCACCCGGTTATATGCATCGATTTTTTCCGTAAGAAGCTGTTCCGCACCAGCCAGCTGTGCCTCCACTTCCGCTTTCTGCTCCTCCAGCTTCTGTCCGTTTTCCAGTTCCCGGACCAGCTTTTCATTGAACTGGACAATTTCTTCTTCCAAGCGGATCTTATCACGCTGAATGGCAGAAACACGTTCTTCATTTAGCTGTGACTGGCTGGTCAGCCGGTTGATTTCCTCTACTTTCTCCAGAAGCTTGTCCCTTGCCTCATTGCCCAGCTGTTCCAGGTGATCATTCCTCTGACGGCTTTCTGCCAGCTTCCGGTCCATTTCCTCTTTCGCACCGGTCAGTTCCCCGATGGACGCAGTCAGCTCCTGCATATCCTGCTTCAGTGCCTCATTGGCACTGTCCAGTTTCTCGATACTTTTCAGCGTAATATTGATTTCCAGTTCCCGGTATCTGTCTTTCAGTTCCAGATACTCTCTGGCTTTGATGCTGTCCTCGCGAAGCCCGTCAATGCGGCCCTCAATCTCACTGACAATATCGTTGACCCGATCCAGATTCCCGGTTGTAGCAGCCAGCTTCCGCTCTGCTTCTGCTTTTTTGCTCTTATACAGTACCACACCGGCAGCTTCCTCGAAGATCTCTCTGCGGCTCTCCGGCTTGCTGCTGACGATATCCGCTATTTTCCCCTGACCGATGATAGAATATCCGTCCACACCGATTCCCGTATCCATGATCAGCTCTCTGATATCTCTGAGCCGGCAGTGGTTATTATTGATCAGGTATTCACTTTCTCCGGAGCGGTACATGCGCCGGGTAATGGCAACCTCGTTATAGTCAATGGGAAGAATCCCTGTCGTATTGTCAATGACAAGGGTTACTTCCGCCATACCTCTTGATTTTCTGCTTGCTGTGCCAGCGAAGATAACTTCCTCCATCTTACCGCCCCGCAGCATTTTGGGACTCTGTTCCCCCAGGACCCAGCGGATGGCATCGCTGATGTTGGATTTTCCGCTTCCGTTTGGTCCCACAATACATGTCACACCTTCATGAAATTCAATCACCACAGGCTCTGCGAAAGACTTGAATCCATGCATTTCCAGTCTTTTAAAATACATTCAGTTCTCCTCTCTCCAGTGCCTCTCTGGCAGCATTCTGTTCGGCTTCTTTTTTGCTCTTTCCGCTACCGTTTCCAAGAATCTGCCCGTTGCATTCCAGATGGACGAAGAAGGTCTTATCATGTGCCGGACCCTCTTCACGATCAATTTCATAGGTGATGGTAACGCTGCTTCCCTTCTTCTGCAGCAGTTCCTGCACCTCTGATTTATAGTCCGAGAACAGCTTTCCCCCGACGGCCTTGTCGATGGTGTCGCGGAAAACCCGCACCACGAACTTCTCTGCCGCTTCGTAGCCCCCGTCCAGAAACATGGCGCCGATGATGGCTTCCATGGCGTCTGCCAGAATGGAATCCTTCTGTCTGCCGCCGGCACTTTCCTCGCCGTGCCCCATGTTGATGAACTGTCCCACGTGCAGGGTACGTGCCACCTGTGCCAGTGATTTTTCACAGACAATCAGTGCCCGTGTCTTGGTCAGTTTGCCTTCCGTTGCCGGGCCCATGCGCTGAAACAGTTCCACACTGACGATAGCATCGAAGAACGCATCGCCCAGAAACTCCAGACGCTCATTATCCTTATGATGGGTATTCTGCTCTTTGTTAAAAGAGCTGTGGGTCAATGCCCGATCCAGATAATCCGCATTCTGAAATGTATATCCAATGATTTTTTCAAATTCTTTTTTATTCACCGAGCGTAATCTCCTCAATTTCCAGTACGGAATTCTGTATGGTATCCACAACATTTCCCTCTACGAAAGGAATCCCTTTTAAAATCGTGTTTTTCACAGCATTTGCACTGGAAGAACCGTGCATTTTTACGATTGGTCCCTTGACACCCAGGATCGGTGCCCCGCCATATTCCGAATAGTCAAACTCTTTTTTCAGTTCTTTCATCTTGTCAAGCAGCAGTGCCGCACCCAGCTTTGCCTTGGCCCCATCAGTGAATTTGCTCTTAATCAGCTTCAGAATATTCCACGCCAGACCCTCTGTCAGTTTCAGGATGACATTCCCCGTAAAACCGTCTGCCACGATCACATCGCAGGCGCCCTTCGGAACATCTCTGGCTTCCACATTTCCGATGAAGTTCATATCACTGTGTTCCAGAAGATCATAGGCAGCCTTTGTCAGTGTGGAACCTTTCGCAGCCTCGGCACCCAGATTCACCAGTCCGACCCGCGGATTCTCTCTGCCGAGAACCTTTTCCATGTAGATGTTTCCCATGATTCCGAATTCCAGCAGATTATTTGGCTTGCACTCTGCATTGGCGCCTGCATCCACCAGCAGGGAAGGAATACTTCCCACAATCGGATAAACACTTGCCAGTGCCGGCCGGTCAATCCCCTGGATTCTTCCCAGTATAAAAAGTCCTCCTGCCATCAGTGCACCTGTGCTTCCTGCCGAAATGAAGATATCACCTTCACCCTTTTTCACCATATTGATGCCGCGGACAATGGAAGAGTCCTTCTTGGACCGCACCGCACGGACCGGAGCCTCTTCATTGCTGATGACTTCTCTCGCATCAATCACCGTGATTTTCTTTTCATCATATCTGTATTTTGCCAGTTCTGCATGAATCAGTTCCTGCTGGCCGATAATCTGTATTTCATGTTCAATTTCCTTAGACGCCAGAACTGCACCTTCCACCACTGCTGCAGGCGCGTTATCTCCGCCCATACCATCTAATATGATTCTCATCGTCGAACTCCTCCGATTTTTTTACACATTCCTTATCCTGTATCCTTGCCTGAAAAGACAGACTGATACAACTTAAATCATACCATAACTCCGGGGAAAAAACAACAAAAAGGACATCCGGAAAAACACGTTTTTCATCCGGCGGATTTTGTGGTATAATGGCAGATAGCTTTGCAGCAATTAAAATAAGGGAGTTCATTCATGATAATCGTTCTGAAAAAAATCATATCCATATTTATAATCACTTTCGTCGGCTTCATCGCAAATAAGAAAGGAATTCTGCCCAACCAGTCGAATCGCTATCTGGTGGATCTGCTGATGATGATTACCACGCCCTGCATGGTGCTGGCATCCATCACCTCTACCGAACTCACCGAGGACACGGTGAAAACCACACTGCTGATGATTCTGTTCTCCGTTCTCTGGTTTGCGGCTTCGGCATTTCTGTCCTGGATGCTTTGTATCAAAATCCTGAAAATGAAAGATCATCCTGATGCCGGTGTCTACATGGCAGGCATCACGACGATCAACAACGGCTTCATGGGATTTCCCATCACCCTGGCTCTCTTCGGAGAGGATGTGTTTTTCTATATGGTCCTGTTTCAGATGATGCTAACCATCTATCTGTATTCCGGCTGCATCATGCAGGTGGATTACGGCCACAAAGGAAAGATGGATCTGAAACTAACATTGAAGCAGCTTGCCAATCCGTGTTCCATGTCCGCCGTACTGGGGATCATCATGCTGTTTCTCGGTCTGCACCTTCCGGACATGATTTTCGAAACGGTGGATTCCATCGGCAGTATCACGGTTCCCCTCTCCATGCTGGTGGTCGGCATCCAGCTGGGTTCCAGCAAAATCTCCACCGTCATTCATAACCGGAATCTGGTGCTTACTTCTGTTCTGAAGATGATCTTTTGGCCTGTTCTCACCTTCCTGGCGGTGAACTGGCTGCCGCTTCCTCTCAGTATGAAGCTTGCCCTGATCTTTGGTTCCGTCTTCCCAACGGCGGTGGCAGTGGTAGCTGTGGCCAGCATGGAAAACCGCAACGCCGTTCTGGCGGCAGAAATGATCGCATTTACCACCCTGATTTCCATCGTCACCATCCCGGTCAGCGCTCTGCTGCTGATGGGCTATTACGGGCTGGTATAATCTCTAAGGTTAGCATGGTTTTCTCATTTTACGTGGATGCATGTAAATTTATTGCTGCTATATATTCTATATTTTTACATAAACTTGTTTCCCATTGCCATTATTTCTTCAATTCTTTAGCAAATGTAATAGGGCTGTGCCTATATCATGCGACAGCCCTATGTGAATCTTCATTTTCTTTCTTGTCTTTCCTTTTGAAACAGTTTTATAAAAGAAGTTTGAAATGCAAACTTGCACTGGTACAGATTATATCTTTCTCCTGATGCAGAAATACACCACCCCGCAAACGGCCCAGACTGTGGCATAGCATGCCATGCACAGAATCGGCTCCAAAAGAAAGGTTCCTGTGAAGTCCACAGAAGACTGATATACCAGATACAAAGTCTCTGCGATTCCGTTGACAGGTGCCAAGAGAATCATATAGAAAACAGCAAATATGGCTGTGATACCATCCCCGGCCGCATGGGTAATCAGCGTCAGCACCAGAAACAAAATGAGAATCAGACCAATGAGCCAGCTGATGGTTGAAAAAGTCTTCTTCCGGTCTGACGCCCCCATCAGCGAAACAGCACCAAATACTATCCAGCTGATCAGAATCAACGCAGATGCGATGATGTTTATCCATCCAGGCTGTCCATCTATCAGATATGGAGCATTCACCGCCATACCTGCAACGGTGATGATGCCTGCCGCAATACCCAGCGGCAATCTCCGCTTATTCCACTTTTCTTTTTCCATAACATCCTTTCTCCGTATCATACTGTTCATATTTTCCTATTACAGCGAGTATAGCACAGCGGTCGAAGTAAGGCAATGCTTTTACAGATACGGTTCCCTCTCAGGCTCTGCATAATCCGCACTCATCAGCGGATAAATCTGATATCTGTATTCTCCCATTCTGTCACCGAAGCCTCCAAATAACGATGTATTTTCATAAGGCAGGTCTGCGTAAGGCAAGGTGAAAAACCGCTTCTGCAGATAATAGCTGATATATACATTAAAATCATAGTCTTCCATATACATGCCTGCCTCCGGTACGATCCACCAGCAGAGATATCCTCTTTGTTCCTTTGAGAACGGCGGAAAGGAATATACAGTTTCTGCAGTTTCATTTCTGCTGATATCTCCGAACCAGAGATACTCCTCTTCTTTTTCCTGAATCAGAAGCCTACTTTGCAGAATTACATTCTCTTCCCGGAAAAAAATCCTTCCACAGATATCTTCGTAATTAAAAGCTTCTCCCCTCGGATAAATAATTTCAGCGCAGTCCCGGATTCCGGCACGTTTTCCATCCAGATATGTGAAACTGCTAAACAGCTTCATACGATGATCCGCAGTGCAGACTGCAACCGTACTGGTCCGAATCTGCTCCTTTTTTTCATCCGCATTTAAGAGCCCTGTGTCATCCTGCACGCCGCAGATTACCGCCTTCACCTCACCCAGATCCTCCAGATCTTCATCCAGAATCTGCGAGAGCATTTCCTCCGGGAACCCTTTCTCAATCAGCTCACGCCGAACCGCAGATGCTGATTCCGTCGCGCCCGTGAAGGCAGAAGCATCCACCGTTTCCGCATCTACCGGGGTATAATTCGCCATAAGACTCAGCCCGGTCATGGCGATCACCAGGAGAACAAGATACGTCAGCAGCATGGGTTTTGCGGAGAACCATACCGGCGAAGCGGGCATGCCATAGCCCACCGTTTCCAGATCGTCTGCACACCGGCAGATTCGCCGGACCAGATTGATCCAGCTTACAACCAGCAGAATCAGAATGGTCCAGCTGCCGGAGCCAACCATGGCGATGCCCAGGAATACAACCTGCCATACCATCACCGGCCAGGTGGCCATTTTCGGATGCTCCAGCCCGGCCTGCAGACCGGCTTTTCGGATCCCCATGCCCAGACAGAACAGGAAGCCCATGTGGATCCCCTGCCCCAGCCAGAGGGACCAGTCGCCCAGAATCCCGGAATACGGCGTCACCGTCACCAGCAGCTGGAACGAAACCAGAATCACCCGGAGCAGCGACAGCAGCCAGCCTCCCCGGAAGTAGCCGTTTCCGCTACGCAGGGTCCGCATGCCCAGATAAATCAGCATGACGCCGATGGTCGGCAGAATGTAGTTGAGATACAGAAACTGCAGGGTAAAGGTCGTCAGCACCAGCCCCGCGATGACCTTGGACACCGCTTCCCGGAACGGATTGATATCCGTCAATGCACCGGTCAGCGTAGTTTCAGAGAGATGTTCACACAGCATCTGTTCCAGCTGTTTTTCGTTGAAATCAGTCATGGTCATGCCCTCCCATCTTCTTCATCAGCTTCTTTTTAATGCGGTAAAGCCGGCCTTCCACCGCACGCACGCTCAGTCCCAGCTCGGCGCCGATCTGCTGTGTGGACTGCATATAATAATATTTTCGGAGCAAAATATTTGCTTCCAGCCTGTCCAGACTTTTCAGGGCTTCGTTCAGTTCCTCCATGGCTTCTTTTCGCAGCAAGGCGTCCTCCGGCGTCCGCAGGTCTGCCATGTTCTCCAGGTCCGTTGCGTCCATTTCTTCTCCCGCTGTCATTTCATATTTCCGGTTCTGCACGAAGTTCAGCGCGGCGTTTCGCGCCAGCCGGGTCAGCCAGGAAGTCAGGGTTCCCCTGGAAGGATCATATTTGTCATAGTTTTTCAGCAGGATCTCGCAGACCACGCTGAAGCAGTCATCCGCCCGGTGTTCATTCCCTGTAATGGGCCGGATGACATAGTAAAGAAGGCCTCTGTGCAGGCGGATCACTTCCGCCACTGGAAGACGCGTCATGCTGGTTTCTGGAGTTTTTTCCCTGTCTGCCATCTGGATGCCTCCTTTCTCCCTTTTCTTTCGCTATCATTTACCCCTTTGTACCATGATACAGAAGCTCGCGGGAAAACCCACGGATTATTTCTGGAAAAACCTATAAAAAATGCAGCATGGGATGCATGCCGCATTGTTTTCTGATTTCATTCATTATACACGCTCTGCGATATCATAGATCAGCCGTTCCGATTTTTCCCATCCGAGACATGGATCCGTAATGGACTTGCCGTAGGTGCCTTCTCCGATCTTCTGGGCGCCGTCCTCGATGTAGGACTCGATCATCAGGCCCTTGACCATGCCGCGGATGTCTTCGCTGTAGCGGCGGGAATCCATGACCTCATGGGCGATACGGATCTGTTCCAGATATTTCTTTCCGGAGTTATTGTGATTGGTATCCACGATGACTGCCATATTATCCAGGTTCTGCTCGGAATACAGATCATAGAGCAGCCGCAGATCCTCATAGTGATAGTTCGGCAGATTCTGTCCATGCTTATTGACGGAACCGCGGAGAATCGCGTGGGCCAGAGGATTTCCCTGGGTCTTCACTTCCCATCCGCGATAGATAAATTTATGCGGTACCTGGGCCGCAATAATCGAGTTCAGCATGACAGACAGACCGCCGCTTGTCGGATTCTTCATACCTACCGGCACACTCATGCCG
Source organism: Bacillota bacterium (assembly GCA_022770665.1). Lineage (GTDB taxonomy): Bacteria > Bacillota > Clostridia > Peptostreptococcales > Anaerovoracaceae > RGIG7179. The sequence continues at coordinate 26,283 of JALEHL010000115.1, read as the reverse complement.
CTGGCTGTCAGACGGTGCTGCTGATTTTCCACAGATCGGGCACCCACGGCCACATAGGCAAGCAGGTCCGACAGATATTTGTAGTTTTCCGGATAAAGCATCTCATCGGCGCAGGTCAGTCCCGTCTCATCGATTGCTCTGGTATGCAGGCGGCGAATTGCAATCAGGCCCTCCAGAAGATCCTCTTCTTTCTCCGGATCCGGCTGATGCACCATGCCCATATAGCCCTGGCCGGTTGTTCTCGGCTTGTTGGTATAGATCCGCGGAATGATGATAATGCGGTCCTTCACTTTCTCCTGCACCTTTGCCAGTCTCGAGATGTAATCCATGACGGAATCTTCATTGTCGGCAGAGCAAGGTCCGATGATCAGCAGGAACTTGTCGCTTTCGCCTTTAAAAACCTTCGCGATCTCCTCATCCCGCTCCAGTTTGATTTTCGTGACAGATTTCGTCAGCGGATACCGCTCCTTGATTTCCATCGGAATCGGCAGTTTTCTGATGAATGTGCTTCTTTCTTCCATATTCGTTTTTATGCTCCTTCATTTCAGCGTTTTTACCCTTATGCACTGCGTCTTATTTTACCTCATTTCCAGCCTGCTTGTCAAAGGGTTTGCACCAGTACCTGCGCTAGTCCCTGCTTTTTTTCCCCTGCATCACTGACATAGCCTGGCGGAACTGTTTTGCGAAAAGACAGACTGTCGTGGTCACTGCAAAGAAGTCCGCCACCGGTTCTGCAAGGAAAACCGCAAACGCCCTGTCTTCAAAAAACAGAGGCAGGATATAGATCAGCGGGATCAGCAGCAGAATTTTACGCAGACAGGCCAGAAAGAAGGAAGTCTTCGCATTTCCGATCGCCACGAAAGTCTGCTGACAGGCGATCTGGATGCCCATCAGAAACATCAGGGCCGCATAGACACGCAGTGCATGGCAGGCATACTCGATCAGCTGCGGATTTCCGCTGTTGAACAGCCGTACAAAAGCACCCGGGAAAATCATGACAGCGATCCAAATCACAACGGAATAGCAGACACAGGTTTTCAGCAGAATACGGAAGGATTCCCGGACACGTTCCGCATTTCCAGCTCCGAAATTAAAGCTGGTGATCGGCTGCGCGCCCTGGCACAGGCCAGACAGCGGCAGCATGCAGAACTGCATCAGCGTAGAAAGCACGGTCATGCTTCCAACTGCGATGTCCCCGCCATATTTCAATAAGGAGGTGTTGAAGCAGACAGACAGAATGCTTTCCGTAAACTGCATAATAAACGGAGATGCTCCCAGCGCCAGACATGGAAAAAGGATTTTGCCATGGATCCGGAGATTTTTTTTCTGAATCTTCAGAACCGTTTTCTTCCCGGACAGGAACGCAAGAATCCAGATTGCCGAAACCGTCTGGGACAGCACGGTAGCGATCGCTGCCCCCCGAACCCCCTGGTCCAGCAAAAAAATGAAAATCGGATCCAGAATAATATTCAGCACTGCACCGATCATGACTGACTGCATACTGGTTTTCGTGAATCCCTGGGCAGAGATGAACGCATTCATTCCCAGAGAAATCTGCACGCATACGGTACCGATCAGATAAATATTCAGATATTCCAGTGCAGGCCCGATGGTATCCGCACTTGCCCCGAATGCCAGCAGAAGATTTCTGCCCCACATCGCCAGAACTGCGGTCAGAACGACACTCATGATCACCATCATGCTGAAACAGTTTCCCAGCGTTTTTTCCGCAGCCTCCTGCTCTCTTTTTCCCATCAGGATCGATGCGCGAGGTGCACCTCCCATACCGATCAGGCAGGCAAATGCGGAAACCGCCATGATGATCGGCATGCAGACTCCCACTCCGGTCAGTGCCAGACCTGAAGGATCGTAATGCCCGATATAGATCCGGTCGACCATGTTGTAAAGAAGATTGATCAGCTGCGCAACCACTGCAGGCATGGCCAGTCTGCGAAACAGTGCGCCGACCGGCTCTGTCCCCAAAAAATTCTTACTATCATCCATTTCTATTCTGATACCCTCTTTTCTGTTCTGTTTTGCATTTCTTTTCAGCCGTAAAATTAAGTTTAACACAGTTTTCTTTTTTTGGAAATCGCAGAAAAGAAAAAAACTGCTCTGTTTGTCACCCAGAGCAGTATATTTCATAAAATATTAACCGATTCTTTACCGATTCTCCTTATTTCAGTTCGCTTCGGAAGGCTTCCGCCATGTTGCACGCAACCGGAATCTTTTTCTTTTCCAGTGTTCCCTGCAGTGCTGCAAGGGTCGCTTCCATTTTATCCTCATACGCATTTTCTCCCATATGCCCGATCCGTACCACGACACCAGCCAGCACATCAAAGCACCCGGAGATCATAATATTATAGTCCTTCCTCATCCCTTCCAGGATTTCCTGATCCGTGATGCCTTCCGGAACCATTACAGCCGTCGCATTATTGGAGAATCCATCTTCCAGATACAGTTTCAGCCCGCCCTTCTGCAGAGCTGCCCGTGTTGCAGCAGCAATCCGCGCATGACGCTCATAAATGGTGTCTTTCATCTCAAAATAATTATCCAGTGCAGCCCGCAGTCCGTAAATGTCACTGATCGGCATCGTATACGGGAACCACTGATTTTCGTAATAATCCTTGAAATTCAGGATGTTCGCATAAAATGCCGCAATCGGCGTTTTCCGGTTTTCCATCGCTGCGAATGCCCTGTCGCTGACCCACAGCATTGTCAGGCCCGGCGGGCAGGAAAGAGCTTTCTGCGAGCCGCCGCAGAGAATATCGATTTTGCTGTTGGAAAGATCGAGCTTCTCGCCAAACAGTCCCGCCACAGAATCTGCGACCGTCATGATGTGATAACGGTCCAGCAGCTTGCTGATTTCTTCCACATCATTGATAACACCGCTTGGCGTGTCCAGATGAACCACCGTCGCATATTTGAAATCACTGTCTTTTTCCAGAAACGCTTCCAGATCCGCAAGCTTTACCGGACGGTGATAATCAGATACAAAGGACACCGGCGTGCCGCCATAGATTTTTACAAAATCCGCGAACCCCTTTCCGAAGACTCCATTATCAATCACAAGTACACGATCACCCGGTTCTGTCAGAGAAGCACAGGCTGCCTCCAGTCCCAGAATTCCTTCCCCTCCAAGGATCAGTGCCTTGTTTTCCGTATTTACTGCCTCTGAAAGCAGCTGGCAGGTTTCTCTGTAAAAATCAAAAAAGGCCGGATCCAGGTCCGGATTGGTGCACTCCAGGCTCCGTGCCATCCTTACATTCTCTCTGACCTGCGTCGGTCCTGCTGTCATAATCTGATACATAATACTTCCCTCCCTGAAATCATAAAAAGATCCGGGCAGACGAAATGACCCGCCCGGCAGAATCTGCTTAAATCGCTTTCACATATTTTCTCAGCTGCTGGATGAAAACCAGAACAATGATTCCGGCAACGCCTACCTGCAGAACATTTCCGGGAACGGATCCCAGCGGAGCCACCCAGTTTCCGAAAAGAATCACTTCGGCAAAGTAGTACCCCACGACTTTGATCACCAGTGCGATCAGAATGGATATCACATTGTTTACGGTCGCATTCTTAAACGGCTTCTTCTCTGCCATCAGACCAACGACATACCCCATCGCGCCGACGATCACGAAAGTAAACGGCGCCCACGCAGTCCAGCCGCTGAACAGATCGAACAGTCCCATTCCGAAAGCGCCTGCCAGCGCACCGGTTTTCCTTCCATACAGCATCGCCCCCACAAACAGAGGCACATTGCCCAGATGGATCAGACCGCCGCTTCCTACAAGCGGCAGGCGGATATTGATCAGCCAGGTCGCAACATAGGTCAGAGCAATAAACAGTGCAGTAATGACTAAATTATATGTTTTACTTCTTGTATTTTCCATGATTTTTTCTTCCGTCCTTTTTTCTTTTTTAGTTGACATCTATATCATACACCAAAAGTGACCATTTTAAAATATGCAATTTTAACTTTTTTTATATAAACAGTTTGCTATATTTCTCGGATTTGTCTGAACTGCATTTTAAATAATTCAATTTTCAGTGAAACGCCTGTTTTGTATTTCTTCCCAGAAAAAAACACCACCGGCAGCAAACCGGTGATGTCTGCAGTATCCATATGTACGCGATTTCGGGCAGCCGCCGCTTCTTAGATTACGGTGACGTTCACTGCTCTTAATTTATCAGCATTCTTTGGATCCTGTTCTACGTCAAAAGTAACCTTCTGTCCTTCGTTGAGCGTCTTGTAGCCTTCTGCATTGATGGCGGAAAAGTGTACGAAAAGGTCGCTTCCGTTTGCTTCATCGGTAATGAAGCCGTAGCCTTTTTCTGCGTTAAACCATTTCACTGTACCAGTACTCATAATCAGGTACCTCCAATTTTTTTAAATTTGTACCCCCGGAATATACCCAAAGAATAAAAGAAAAGCACCTGAACGTGTTTCAAATACCCAACAATGAAACACCGCATCAGATGCACTATCCACGTCTATATCCTGAATACGCTGTCATTATATCATCTTATGTACTGAAATGCAAGCAAAATTCTTTCTGATTCCGCTAAAACTTTGCAAAAAGCGGGCTGCATGGCATGAAAGGGTTTCTTCCGGTATCTGCCTGCCATCTGCGGAACAGAAAACGGCGTAAAAAAATAACCGCCGACGATACAGCGGTTAAATTTTCAATCTGGTGGAGCATAGGGGATTCGAACCCCTGACCCCCACACTGCCAGTGTGGTGCGCTCCCAGCTGCGCTAATGCCCCACATGGGATATGAAATACAAAGCGTGGCATCAGTAAACCACTGTTCTATATTAGCATACTTTTGAAGACTTTGCACTATCTTTTTTTGTATTTTAAAGTTTTTTTGTGAGAACAAGCTGCCGGAGCATCGTACCGGACACCCGGCAGCCTGCATAATGATTATTCCGTTTCTTCTTCCGAATCCCCGGCTTCTTCCACATATTCCAGTGTTTCCGGCGAGCGGCTGTACATTTCCGCCAGTGTGCCGTCTGTCAGACCGCTCCGGCAGTCTCCGTCCACCATGATATAATAGCCGCAGGCTATGCTGTTATAATCTCCGATCCGGATTGTGACCGGTTCCTGTCCGCTCTCTTCTGAAAACGTAATCGTCACAGAGCAGGCAGGCTCATCCATTCCGTATTCCGACAGATCGGCGACATTTTCCGGCGTAAACACACGCTCCGCACTCGGTTCCGCTGCAGACCGCAGCAGACTGTCAACCGCTTCCTGATCCAGCTTCAGTCCTGCATTCTCCGGCCAGACCCAGGTTCCTTCCTCTTTCTTCAGGCTGTAGCTTTCTTTCCCGCTTTCCCCTTCAAAGGTCCAGGATACCGATTCGGCATCTTCCGGATCAAAGGATGCCAGTACAGTCAGCTCGCTTTCATCATTTTCCTCGGCATCCTCTTCTGCCGCATTGTTTACTACGTCGGCATAAAGAAGTATCATCAGTGCAAGCATCAGAAGCAGGATCAGCAGTTTACAGGCTCTTGTCATATCTTGTCCTCCTATAATCTTCTTCGTCTGTGCCACATAACAAAACCGGCAATCAGAAATATTGCAGGAATCAGTACCACCATCACAGCAGTCCACCGGCTGCTCTGGGCTGCAGTAAGTGTCAGATAGGACTGATCCATCGATTTCGGATGAATCGTGATAGACTCTTCCTGCTCACAGATCCAGTTCATGGAATTCACCAGAAGATCATAATTTGCACCGGACACGATTTCATTCATCTGATCATATCCCAGATAGGTGCTTGCATACCACACGATCCTGGTCTGGGCATTTTCTACGCTCGCTGTGACCCCGTCTTCTGCTCTCTCTGCAGTGATCGCCACACCTAGCGGGAAACCTTCGTCTGTGTCAATATCCTCTTCACTCTGCTCTGCAGTGTCCGATTCCTGCCAGGTCTGTTTCACATAGGCATTTGTGGAAGTCTGAAGCAGTACGGAAACCTCTGCCCCAGCCTCCGACGCTGTTTCCTCATCCACCGAAAGTCCGTGGGCGAACGGAGTCAGGACATAATATCCGGAGGATACCAGCGGTTGTGTTATATCGTGGCTTTCAATTTCCGGTAATAGATAGTTGGCGTAGTTCTGCATGAAGTAATTGCTGTTTCCTTCCACAACCATACCTTCTACCGGTTTCACACCGTAATCCTCCATGGCACCATAAAGGTTCGGCAGACTTTCACTGGTACAGTCCGTGAGCAGCAGCAGACGGCCTCCATTTTTCAGATAGGAACGGAGAATATCTGCCTCCCCGCTGGAAATATCCGCAGTCGGGCCGTTGATGATCAGGCAGCGGCAGTCAGACGGAACATCACCTTTCGTCAGCAGACGCAGAGAGTTTACTGTCATGCCGGCCTCTTCCACAGCAGTTCCCAGTCCGGAAGCGAGCTCCGATTCTCCGTGGCCTTCCAGCGCATAGGTTGTGATTACCTGCCCGGATGTCACAAAATGAATGGCAGATGACAGCGCACCTTCTCCGTTGAACGCCGTAGACTGTGTATATCCTGCGGTATCCGAATAGCTGTATTCGCTCTCATAGATATCATAGTAATCGACATATCGGGAACGTTCTCCACATACTACCACCAGGCTGTTCGTATGAGCATCTGAGCCCGCATATTTATTGGCAAAATTTGGATTTTCCACCGGATCCACCTGTTCTACCTTTACATGGGAGGACAGATCCTTATAGTTTTCCAGAAGATGCAGCAGTGTTTCATCCCCTTCACCGTTTTCTGCTTCAATGGATACTTCTGTTTCCGTTTTACCATCGTGTTCCGGCTGTTTCTGCCGGCAGCTGACGATACGGATTCCCCAGAAGCGCCTGGGCGATACCTACACGCTGGCGATATCCCTTCGAAAGATGACGGATCAGTCGTTCCGCCACATCCGCGGTCCCGGTCTGCGCCATGACACGATCGGTCTGTTTTCCCCGCTCGGCTTTGGGAACCTCCCTTGCTTCTGCCACGAAAAGCAGATACTCTCTTACGGTCATATCCTGATAAAGCGGCGAATTTTCCGGCAGGTACCCGATCAGTTTTTTTGCCTTCCGTGAATCTTCGAAAATGTCATTGCCTCCGCTCTTCACTTCACCGGAAGTCGCCGCCAGACATCCCGTCAGGATATTCATGGTCGTGGACTTTCCTGCTCCATTTGGCCCCAGCAGGCCGTAAACATGTCCTTTTTCGATCGTAAAGGATACATCGTCCAATGCAGTCTGCGTTCCGTACCGTTTGCATAAATGATGCACTTCAATTATAAAACTGGTCCTCCTTTTTAAATTTGAACTTATTGTAGCAGTGATATTCGTTCACCGCCAATGCAGTCAAATCAATCCTCACGCAAGATTCATCTCTTCTTTTCCAAGTGTTTGTTTCATAAAAAAGAGACCATATGAATATACATATGGTCTCCAGATTATTCACTTATTTTCCATATTCTTCTTTGTATGCTTACAGATTCATGGATTCGATGATCCGGTCAGCCAGAGCATCCAGATCCGCAAGATTTCCCTCATTGAGAGAGGATGCCATAGTCACCTGCTCATCCAGAATCGTCATTTCCTTCATCTGCTCATCCAGGAATCTGCGCATATGCGTGCCGGACTTGCAGGCCCAGGAACCGTTTTCAACGATAGCCACGGTTCTCTTCTGCAGATTCAGTGCCTTCATATCCATCAGGAAATTATGCATTACCGGATAGATTCCCAGGTTGTATGTCACAGAAGCCAGTACCAGATTGCTGTACTTGAATGCATCCGCGATCAGATAGGATCCGTGGGTATTGGATACATCATGTACTGCAACATTGGTCATGCCGCGCTCCGCCAGTTTGGATGCCAGCAGGCAGGCCGCTGCTTCCGTGTTCCCATACATGGATGCATAGGCGATCATCACACCTTTTTCCTCCGGTTCGTACCGGCTCCATTTATCGTATTTGTCGATGAAGTACCCGAAGTCCTTGCGGATTACCGGACCGTGCAGCGGGCAGATATACTGAATCTCCAGGGTTGCTGCCTTCTTCAGCAGAGCCTGCACATGCGGTCCGTATTTCCCCACGATATTGGTATAATACCGGCGGGCATCATCCAGCCAGTCGCGGTCAAAATTCACTTCATCTGCAAACAGACGTCCGTCCAGAGCGCCAAAGGACCCGAAAGCATCTGCCGAGAAAAGCACACCGTTTTTGGTATCAAATGTCACCATCGCTTCCGGCCAGTGGACCATCGGTGCTTCCACGAAAGTAACCGTATGTCCGCCGAAGCAGCGTGTATCGCCTTCTTTCACCACATCTCTCTTTGCTTCATCCACCTGAAATCCGAACTGTCCCATCAGCAGAAAAGCTTTTTCTGTACTGATCACAGTCACCTGCGGGTAACGGATCAGAACTTCTTCGATAGAAGCGGCGTGATCCGGCTCCATGTGATTGATTACCAGATAATCCAGCGTCCTTCCATCAAGGACTTTTTCCAGATTTTCCAGAAACTGACGGCAGGTAGACCAGTCGACGGTATCAAAAAGCACGGTTTTTTCATCCAGAAGCAGATAAGAATTGTACGACACACCTCTGGGAATTGGATGAACATTCTCAAACAGAGCCAGCCTGTGATCATTGGCTCCGATCCAGTATAAGTCATCTGTCACTTTTCTATAACAATACATGTTTGTACACTCCTTTCCCTTTCTTTCCCTATGCTTCTACGAATCCGTCCTTGCTTTCTCCGCATTCCGGACAGGTCCAGTCTTCCGGCAGCACATCAAAGAAAGTGACAGGATAAATCTCGTTTTCCGGATCGCCGACTTCCGGGTCATATTCATATCCGCAGCCGCTGCAGACCATATACTTCCAGGAAGGCGCCTCCTTCACAGGAATCGCACGTTTTACTTTAACCATAGGAGGAGCAGGTTTCTTCGGCTCTCCGTTGTCCAGCGCCTTTGTCAGTACCGGAAGCACCTCCTCCAGCTTTCCGACGATTCCGTAATCTGCATTCTTGAAAATCTTTGCGTTTGGGTTACTGTTAATGGCAACAATGGTGGAAGCTTCCTTGATTCCCTTCAGATGCTGGATCGCTCCGGATATGCCGCAGGCAATATACAGATTGCCTTTAAATTTCTGCCCGGACATGCCCACATACCGGTTCAGCGGCACATATTTCAGCGTTTCAGCCACAGGGCGGGAAGAACCGATCGCAGCGCCTGCCGCTTTGGCCAGATCTTCGATCAGCTTCATATTTTCTCTGCTTCCTATCCCCTTTCCGGCACTGACAACACGTTCCGCATCCACAATCGGTGTATCAATGTCAATCCCTACAGTGAAATCATAACCGTCTGCCTTCAGACATTCCACCAGCTTGTTCACACGCTCTTCAACCGTTCCGTCTTTCAGAATCATTTTCTTCCGGATCCCGGTTTCTCCACCTTTTGAGGTCTTTCTCGGTGCAGCCGCCTCTTTCTTCGGCATCTTGCCGATAATATGTGATGCGATGACCACCCGCTGGATTTCATTGGTTCCTTCATAAATGGTACAGATCTTCGCGTCACGGTAAGCGCGCTCGACTTCCATTCCTTTCAGGTAGCCGGTTCCTCCGAAAATCTGCAGCGCGTCGTTGACAACCTCCAGGCAGATATCAGAGGTATACTGTTTGGCCATAGCTGCTTCCATTGCATATGGCTCATGGTTCTGCTTCAGCTCTGCTGCATTGTAAACCAGCAGTCTGGCTGCACGGATCTTCGTTGCCATATCTGCCAGCTTGAAAGCGATTGCCTGCTGCTGACAGATCGGTTTACCGAACTGGATCCGTTCTTTCGAATATTCCAACGCATGCTCATATGCACCCTGTGCAATTCCCAGCGCCTGCGCTGCAATGCCGATCCGGCCTCCATCCAGCGTGGACATGGCGATCTTAAAGCCTTCGCCTTCTTTTCCAAGCAGATTTTCTTTCGGCACCTTCACATCATTGAAGATCAGGTCCGCTGTGGCAGAGGAGCGGATTCCCATCTTGTCATAGTGGTCGCCGAAGGTGAATCCTTCCCAGCCTTTTTCTACGATGAAGGCGCTGATTCCCCTCGTCCCGATATCCGGCGTCGTCACTGCAAACACAACGTATGTATCCGCCACTCCGCCGTTCGTTATGAAAATTTTCCCGCCATTCAGGATATAATAGTCTCCTTCCTGAACTGCCGTCGTTTCTGTGCCGCCTGCATCACTGCCTGCATTCGGTTCCGTCAGGCCAAAGGCTCCGATTTTTTCTCCTTTTGCCAGCGGTACCAGATACTTCTGCTTCTGTTCTTCCGTTCCATAGGCAGCAATCGGATATGCTCCCAGAGAGGTATGTGCCGACAGAATCACACCGGTCCCGCCATCCACTCTCGCAAGCTCCTCCACTGCGATTGCATAGCTGAGGACATCGAGTCCTGCACCGCCGTATTTCTTTTCATAAGGGATGCCGAGGTATCCCATTTTCCCAAGTTTGGCGATGGCTTCATGCGGAAATTCATTTTCCTTATCCATCAGAAAAGCCTGCGGCTTCACTTCAGTTTCCGCAAACGCCCGGATCTCTGCCCGCAACGCTTCATGTTCTTCAGACGTTTTGAATCTCATTCTTCTACCTCCCTGTTTCTGATTGAACCCAATTACTGGATTATTTTAATCCAGTATATCGTAAAAGAAAAAGACCGTCAAGGTCTCTCTCTATATAAATCGCACAGGGATCTTCGCTGCATTTCCTCCTGCAGCAGTATTTCAATACGCCTGCATTCATTGCGGATTCCGCAACTGTCTCCGCAGCTTCCGTCGCAGCGGTAATCCGGCTGCATGCATCGGTTCATAACCGGTTCCGGATCAATCGCCTGCTTCACATCCCACAAGGTCAGTTTTTCACAGGGGATTGCCAGGCTGCACCCCCCTTCCGGTCCCCTGGTGATCTGGACGATTCCGGCCCGTTTCAGTTTCTGCAGAATTTTTCTTGCAAAATTTACACTCACGTTCTCGCTCTTTTCAAGTTCTGCCGCCTGCATGCTCCCTCCCCGGGAAAGCTGACGCAGAATGCGCAGCGCATAATCCATTTCTCTTGATATGATCATGTGTTTCTGTTCTTTTCGGCCTGCTTTTCCGTTACCTTATCACAGAATCTGCCTTTTGGCCAGATGAAATATATTCCTGCAGCGCACGCGGCGTATCCGCCAGCACGCACGCACCATGTTCTATCAGAAACTGGCGGCTGCGGAATCCCCATGTGACGCTGATGCAGTCCATACCTGCATTGGCTGCAGTCTCAATATCCACATCGGAATCGCCCACGTAGACAGCATCCTCCCGGGAAATATCCAGTATCTTCAATACTTCATGAACCGCATCGGGCGCCGGTTTCGTCCGGATGCCATCCCTCTGACCCACGGCCGCATCCAGAAGGCCGGGAAAATAGATTTTGCAAAGGGTCTGCACCGCAAAATCTGCTTTATTGGAAACGACCGCGGTACGGATTCCCAACTGACGGAGTGTATGAAGCATTTCTTCAATTCCCGCATAGGCACTGGTCTTATCGTTACAGTGGATCGCATACCATCGCTTAAACTCTTCATACACCTGCTCCACAGTTTCACTGCTGCTGTCTTCCGGTACTGCCCTCTCGATCAGTTTGTGAATTCCGTTTCCTACGAAACGGCACACTTCATCTGTCGTCCGGACCGGCAGGCCGAAAGTCCTCAGTGCATGATTGGTACTGTCTGCAAGGTCTTCCAGGGTTTCCAGCAATGTGCCATCCAGATCGAAAACTGCTGCTTTATATTCTTTCATTTCACTCTCCCGAAAAAAAGGCTGCCACAGCGTGACATCCCTACCACCGTAATTTTATCTTCTGAACTATTTATACTCTTCTCTCAATCCCTTGATCAGTGCATCGATGCGCTGAACCACCTTCACGAAGTCTTCTTCCTTATAACCTCTGGTGGTCATCGGAGCAGTTCCGATTCTGACACCGGAGGTTTCCTTCGGAGATCTTTTTTCGTTCGGAACGCAGTTCTTATTCAGGGTGATTCCGATTTCGTCGCAACGTTCCTGCAGAACTCTTCCGCTGAACGGCTCATCGGACAGATCCAGCAGGATCAGATGGTTGTCCGTGCCGCCGGTAACGATTTTGTAACCCAGGCGGATAAACTCGTCCGAAAGCGCCTTGCAGTTTTTCACAACCTGCTTCACATATTCCTTGTATTCCGGTGTCTGTGCTTCCTCTGCGCAGACAGCTTTTCCGGCAATAATATGTTCCAGAGGTCCCCCCTGTGCATACGGGAATACCGCACTGTCCACTTTTTTTGCCAGTTCCGGACGGGCAAAGATCAGACCGCCTCTCGGTCCACGCAGGGTTTTATGGGTTGTCGTCGTAATAATATCCGCATACCCGAACGGAGACGGATGCACGCCGCCTGCCACAAGACCGGCAATGTGCGCCATATCTACCATGAAGTAAGCACCCACTTCCTTTGCAATTTCAGCGAATGCCTTGAAATCTATAATTCTGGAGTAGGCGGATGCGCCTGTGAGGATCAGTTTCGGACGGCATGCCAGTGCTTTCTTTCTCACGTCTGCCATATCGATATATCCTCTTTCATCGACATCATAAAAGACCATGTTGTACAGCTTGCCGCTGAAGTTCACGGAAGAGCCATGGGTCAGATGACCGCCGTTGTCCAGGCTCAGCGAAAGGATTGTATCTCCCGGAGTCAGGATTGCCTTATATGCAGCGAAATTTGCCTGTGATCCGCTGTGAGGCTGCACATTCACATGGTAGTCTGTATGAAACACCTTTCTCCACTGATCGCAGCAGTATTCCTCCAGTTCATCAATATATTCCGTACCGCCGTAATAGCGGCTGGTATTGCCGGATGTTCTCACATAAGGATATCCTTCTGCATATTTCCAGGACAGACAGCTTCCACAGGCAGCCAGAACTGCTTCAGAACAGTAATTTTCAGAAGCAATCAGCTCCACATTATTCTTCTGCCGGTTATATTCCTTTTCGATCAGTCCTCCCACAACCGGTGAAGTTTTTTTAATCAATTCGAAATTATCTCTGTTGTACGTGCTGTTGTCATTTCCGTTCCTGTCGAACATGATTCACCCCTCCATTATGTTGTAAAAATCTAAGTAATAGATATTATTATAGCACAGGGTTTTGACTGATTCAAGGCGAAAACGCTAAATTTCCTCCAGTTTCAGAACGGACACTTCGAATGCTTTTCGGGTTTCGACGCTGCCGTCTTCCAGCTTCTTTTTATATTCCCGGCTCTGCAGCCTTCCTTCCAGCATCAGCTTCGTTCCCACAGAAAGCTGACTTCCGTATCCTGCGTTTCTTCCCCAGGCGATACATGGAATGTAATCCGACTTGTTATACATCCGGTTGACCGCAACCATCATGTCGCAGATTTCACGTCCCAGTGGAGAGGTTCTTCTGACCGGGGGCTTGCAGAGAAAGCCTTCCAGACAGATTCTGTTCTCAAAATATTCATAATCTTCACACGGACAGATTTCCCGGGCAAATACGACAATGTTCAGCTTGTTTTTTCCGCCCGCCATTTCATTATACGTCCGGATCTGTCCCCGGATCTCCAGGAACTGGTCCATGCGGGGAGGATTCCCGTAAATCAGCCGTTCTGATACCATCACGTTGATTTCGTCCATATAGCCGCTGCGCCGCTGCACGCCAAGTATAAAAGTATAAAACACTTCGCCGTAGGTTTTATGGCTGAATTCCATTTCAGACAGAACGACACCGCAAAGTTCCGCAATATTACTTTCCATATTCTCCTCCTGCGTTTTTAATGTCTTTACATTGTATTATGGAGTCAGAAAAGTATTCCAAAAGAAAAGGCGGTCTTAAGCAGACAGCCTTTTTTTCCTTTCTTCTTGCGCAGGACGTATTTTCCCGATCATCACGAAGATGACCGCCGCGCCGATTGCAGTCAGAGCAGTAGCCAGCATCATCAGTCGTTCCGCACCGTACACATCCAGAATCAGACCGCCCAGAAGGCTGCAGATCACAGAAGCCACTGTAGTCATCGCAGTATAAAGTGCCTGTCCTTTTACTGCTTCTCCCCGCTGCATGTTCTGATCGATAAAATGCACCATAGCAGGCAGAAACAGTGCAAAGGAAAACAGCTGCAGACCCTGGGCCAGCAGCACAGTCTGTACTGAGCCGGCCTGCCAGATCAGCACAGTTTTCAGCACAAACGCAACTGATGCGATTTTCAGCAGACTCTTGCAGGAAACGTGCCGGTTAATCTGCTCAAACAGCACCATGGTCGGAATCTCCAGAAACGCCATGACGGAAAAGATTCGCCCCATATCCTCACTGTCTCCGCCAAGAGGGGAAATCACCTGCAGCATAAAGTTATTCAGAACACCATTTCCAAAATAGATTCCCAGCACCCCAAGCGTAAGGAGGAAAAACAGTCTGTTCCGGCGGGCAAACTGGACCAGGTTGATTCGTGCCTCCTCCGGCTGCTCGCTTTTCTCCGGACTGTGAATGCCTTCCCTGCCTGCTTTTTCTGCATTTTCTGTGCATGCTTTATGGAAATGAAATGTGATCAGCAGTAAACTTGCCAGATTCAGACCCATCACAAGTTCTCCGGTAACCGGCAGAACAAGGATGCCTTTTTTCTCTGCCAGTGTTCCGAGGAACAGACAAAGGACCGCATACGCCAGTGAGCCAAAGCTTCTGCAGAGACCGAAATTGATGTGGATTCCGCTTTCTGACAGCCGGAAGCACAAGGAATTGAACAGAGGCTGCAGCGTTGCATTTCCAGCCAGGATCAGCACATAGACCAGAGACATTGTCATGGTTCTTTTCTGCAGAAGAAGCAATCCCGCTGTCAGCAGCATGATCGCACCAAGAACCAGCTCTGACACCCCGATCAGTGAAAGCTTCCCGGAATGGTCGGCTGCATCAGCCAGCAGCGGCTGAAGAATGACCGCCAGCACATTGGCTGCAGCAAAAATCATGCCGATCTCTGTATTGGAGTATCCCCGTCCAAGCAGGAATACTGAGGCAAAACTTGCCAGCGCGCCGTAGGCCATCCAGTAAAACGCATGAATGCCCCCATATTCCGCGTTCAGCAGGCCTTTCATTCCTCTCATGCCCGTTTGGCCCCCTGCTCCGCTGTGTGTGTTTCTCTCAGCACCGGTCCTTCTGCAGGAATCTCATACTTCATGATTTCCGGGAAACAGTCCACCTGATACTGCGGACAGCCCAGGCAGTCAAAGATTTTCGGCGCCTCTTCCGGCGGCACTGCCGTAAAGTTCAGTTTTCTGTAAAATCCAGGTTTTCTGGCCACCAGCATCAGTTCCCTGGCTCCCAGGCTTCTTGCCTCTTCCAGTGCCTTTTTCATCAGCACTTTTCCCAAGCCCATTTTCCGAAGAACCGGGTCTACCGCAATGCCCTGCACGACGAAGTGACCTTCCTCCCGGATGAGAATGCAGCCTGCCACAAGATAATCGCCCGTCTGTGTGATTTTCCATGCATGAATTACATTGCTGAAGTCTTTTTCGTCCTCGTCATACTCCAGTCCCTGTTTCACAAAGAACTGAACCAGACGTTCGTATTCCGTAGTGCTTTCCATCCTGACTTTCATCATTGCTCTTTCTCCCTCCATATTTTTCGCAGTACACCGCGGACCGATCCGATCAGATACAGCGATCCAGAAAAAAGAACGAAATCAAATCCTTCCCTTGCAGCCAGTTTCAGTGCCTGCCTGCAGGCTTTTTCCGTGTCCGGTTCTTCGATGCAGACAGCTCCCGGCACATCCAGATACTGTGCAAGCGCATGGGCAGAAAGTTTTCTCGGATTTTCCGGCTCAGTGAGAATGAACCCGTCTGCAGTCTCCTGAAAATATTTCATCACGGTTTTTACATCTTTATCGACCAGCATTCCAGTCACCAGCAGGATTTTTTTCCCGCCGCAGAACCGATTCATCGCATTTCGCAGCACACGGGCCCCGTCGGGATTATGAGCGCCGTCTAGAATTACCGGAATCGCATCATTTTCTCCAGTATATCCGGCAGTTTCCAGCCGTCCCGGCTGTCTGGCTTTCCGAAAGCCCGCATACAGAGCGGTCCTCGGGACTCGAATCTCTCCTCTTTCTTCCAGAATACACAGTGCCGCCAGTGCGGCAACGGCATTCTTCACCTGATGCTCTCCTGCCATGGAAATCTCCAGGTCTTCAAATAGCACGCCCTGAAAATCCACATCAAACCGGCATCCATTCAGACTTTCTTCTTTGATGCGATATGGAATGTGCCGCGTCTCGGTATACATGCAGCCATGTTTCTCTGCCGTCGCCCGAATCACGTTCAGTGCTTCATCCGCTTCGCAGCTTGTCACCACCGGGCACCCGTCTTTGATGATACCTGCCTTTTCTGCAGCGATTTCAGCCAGCGTATTCCCCAGCCGGTCTGTGTGATCGAAGGATATGGATGCAATGACGGAAACCAGCGGCTCTCTGCATACATTTGTAGAATCGCCGCGCCCGCCCAGTCCGACTTCCAGCACCACATAATCACACTTCTGCTCCTGAAAGTAAAGAAACGCTACTGCTGTGATCACTTCAAACTCTGTCGGAGGCTGATCACCTGCATCTTCCATTTCCTTTACCTTTGCCAGGACCCGATCTGTATAAAAAGCCAGATCTTCGTCGCTGATGTATCTCCCGTCTGCTTCGATCCGCTCATTAAACACTTCAATGTAGGGAGAGATAAACAGTCCTGTCTTATATCCGGCCTCCTCCAGCGCACAGTACAGATAGCGGCAGATTGATCCCTTCCCATTGGTTCCTGCTACATGCAGCACCTTCAGATCCTCCTGGGGATTTCCCAGAAGCTCCAGGAGGCGGTTCATCCTCTCCAGCCCCAGAATGCTGCCGAATTTCTGAAATGCATGAATTCTGCTTATGGCAGCCGCAGCAGCCGGCGATCCGGCGGAGGCGGCTGCCTTCCCCAGATCTTCGTATATTTTTCCGTCCTGCATCAGTTTTTCACCTTCGCTGAAACCAGTTCCAGACGAGCTGTTACCTTCTCCAGCATTTCTTCATATTTTACCTTTTTCTCTTTTTCCTCATTGATCACCTTTTCCGGCGCCTTGCTGATAAATCCCTGATTGGACAGCTTCTTCACGACACGCTGTACTTCACCTTCCAGACGTTTCTTCTCTTTCGTCAGACGCTCCAGCTCTGTCTTGTAGTCTACCAGATCATCCAGTGGAATATAGATTTCCGCACCGTCGATCACTGCAGACATCACATCTTCCGGCACTTCCGACTTCGAGGTGGCAAACCGGATCTCTGTGATATTGGCCAGGTTCTTGATGTACCGCTCACCCGCCTGAATCCGGTCAGCTTTTTCTCCCTCTGCCAGAATAATGGCGTGAAGCTTTCTGCCTGGTGCAGCGTCTGCCTCCGCACGGATATTACGGATCGCACGGATGGCATCCATGGCCATTTCCAGCGTCGCTTCCTGTGCAGGGAAACAGCAGCCTGCACTTGCTACCGGCCAGGTGGCACGGATCAGGAAGTTGTTCGGGTTGTCTTTCTGCACTTCACCGTGCGGCAGGAAGGACCAGATCTCTTCCGTAATGAACGGCATGAACGGGTGCAGAAGCTTCAGCATGTTCTTCAGGCACATCACCAGCGTGAACCGCACCACCTTCTTGTCCTCTTCATCATCCCCCCACAGACGAGGTTTTACCAGTTCAATATACCAGTCGCAGTATTCATTCCAGATCAGGTCGTAGATTCTCTGTCCTGCCAGAGCAAGATCATACTTTTCCAGTGACGACGTCACATACTCCACCGCATCATTGACACGGCTGATCATCCATTTATCTTCATCCTTCAGGGCGATATTGGAGAAGTCTGTCACATCACCGCAGGCCTTTCCGCAGCAGGTTGCGCAGCACTTGGCCATTTCTCTGAAGTTGCCCTCTTCATCCTGCAGGTTCATAATCACAAACCGGGAAGCGTTCCACAGTTTATTGGCAAAATTCCGGCAGCTTTCCAGACGGTCTTCCTTAAACCGCATGTCATTGCCCGGTGTGATACCTGTAGTCAGCATGAAACGAAGTGCATCGGCGCCGTACTGATCGATCACTTCCAGCGGATCGATGCCGTTTCCCAGAGACTTGGACATCTTGCGGCCTTCTGCGTCTCTTACCAGGCCATGAATATATACATGTTCAAACGGCACTTCTCCCATACCTTCCAGGCCGGAGAATACCATACGGATGACCCAGAAGAAGATGATGTCATAGCCCGTTACCAGCACATCGGTCGGATAGAAATATTCCAGTTCCGGCGTCTTTTCCGGCCAGCCTAATGTAGAGAACGGCCACAGGGCAGAGCTGAACCAGGTGTCCAGCACATCCTCATCCTGATGGAAATGGGTGCCGCCGCATTTCGGACATTTGGCCGGCGTATCATAATCCACCACGATCTCGCCGCATTCCTCGCAGTAATATGCAGGAATCCGGTGTCCCCACCACAGCTGACGGGAAATACACCAGTCGCGGATTTCCTCCAGCCAGTGGAGATACGTTTTCTCGAAGCGCTCCGGCACAAACTTCAGATCACCCTTCTTTGCTGCTTCGATGGCAGGCTTGGCCAGTTCTTCCATGGCCACAAACCACTGGTCAGACAGCATCGGTTCGATGACCGTATGGCAGCGGTAGCACTCGCCCACAGGAATGACTTTTTCTTCTGTCTTCACCAGATAACCGGCTGCATCCAGATCTGCCACCCAGGCCTTCCGGCATTCATACCGGTCCATACCGGCATATTTTCCGGCCAGTTCATTCATGGTCGCATCTTTGTTGATGCAGGACGGGCATCCCAGACCGGCACGCTGTCCCACTTCGAAGTCGTTCGGATCATGAGCCGGCGTGATCTTTACCGCTCCGGTTCCTTTCTCCGGATCCGGATAGATGTCCGCAATGACCGGAATTTCCTTTCCGACCAGCGGAAGGATCACCTTCCTGCCGATCATATCCTTATATCGCTCATCCGACGGATGCACCGCGATCGCTTCATCGGCAAACATCGTCTCCGGCCGGGAAGTTGCAACCACGATGCCATCACCCTGACCATCCGCTGCCGGATACCGGAAGTACCAGTACTTTCCATTCTTGTCCTCATGCTCCACTTCCGCATCAGAAAGGGATGTTCCGCACTGCGGGCACCAGTTGATGAGCCGGTTTCCGCGGTAGATCAGACCTTTCTGGTACAGCTTGATGAAAAACGTCTTTACGGCCTTGTTGCAGCCCTCGTCCATGGTGAACCGCTCTCTGCTCCAGTCGCAGGAATCGCCCAGTTTCCGGCACTGGCGGGTGATCCGTCCGCCGTATTCTTCCTTCCATGCCCAGGCGCGCTTCAGGAATTCTTCCCGGCCCAGGTCTTCTTTTTCCAGTCCTTCTTCTTCCCGGATTTTATTTACAACTTTTACCTCTGTGGCAATGCTGGCATGGTCAGAGCCCGGAAGCCACAGCGCACTGTAGCCCTGCATCCTCTTCCAGCGGGTCAGCACATCCTGCAGTGTCTGGTCCAGCGCATGCCCCATGTGCAGCTGCCCCGTAATGTTTGGAGGCGGCATCACGATGGTAAACGGCTTCTTGTCCTTGTCCACCTCTGCCCGGAAAGAGCCTGTGGATTCCCACATCTCATAGATCCGGTCCTCGAAATCCTTCGGATTGTAATTCTTGGCTAAATTCTTCTCCATGGTATTTCCTTTCTTTTCAAAATATTTCCGCACGGCGTTTTTCAAATAAAAAACGTCCTCTGCAAGCCACCGGCTCACAAAGGACGAAAAACTCTTTTCCGCGGTACCACCTTTGTTCCTGCACAAGCCCCGGGCAAACAGATTTTGCTCCGAAGGCATCCGCAGGCCCTCATTCTCTTACGGACTCCAAAGCAACCTTCAAAAAGCGCTTCCTCCCGGTGCTCTCAGCCACGGCCCGGTTCTCTGTAGAGTGCTGACCTTTCCTACTCCTCTTTTTCACAGTCCTATGCAGTTCATAACTTATAATATTTTATAGACTTCTGCGCCAAAAGTCAAGGGTTTGCTGCAATTCCGCCAAAACTTTCAGCGGAAAGCGCAAAAGAACGCTTGTTCTCATCTCCGTAATATGCTATAATAATATTACAGAGTTACCAATAGCGGTGGACGGCTGCTCCTCATGAGCGGGGGTGATTTCATGGTTACATATGAAGCAATTTCTGCTTTTGCCTCGGTAGGCCTGTTTGTAATCGCAGTAATCACCTTGTTGTTAAACAACAAGCGATAGATTTTTTCAGAAAAGAAAATATCACGTCCATGCCTGGCAGCTGACGTGATATCTCTTCGTCATACCGAGCAACCGTTCATCGGTAACTCTTTCTAAATTCATTATACTTCTTTGTATTCCGTAAGTCAATCTGGAATTTCGCTCTTTTTTCGTCAGGAATATGCCGGGTAGGACAGGTTCCATGCCGCATCATACCACAGAAAGCTGCGTTTCCCCACGACGATGATCAGCTGCGCTCTTTCACCACCTGCAGTGGACTCCAGCACCACCTGTCGGGTCGGTTCAAAGTCGACGTCCGGCCCGTGCATGGAAGGGTCCATTTCCGATGCAGATTTCAGCTGTCGGTCTTCCACAATCCGCACACAACCGCTCTTTATGGCAGTTTCTGTGATGCCAAGGGACTGCAGCTGGCGCTGGTATGCCTGCTGTTCTGTGAAAGTACCTTTTCGCAGAAACAGAATCGCAGAAATCATCAGGAGAATTGCCAGAATATTTCGCAGGATGGTCTGCCTGCGGGTCAGTTTTCGTTTTGTCTTCTTCGTCAGAGTGATAATCTGTTTCATACGATTCCCTCCTCACCCTTCGTCAGGTCCAGACGGCAGGAAGCCCTCTGCCCGAAGAAATCGTAAACCACGTCGATATATTTTGTTCCGGGGGTAAAGCCATAGATACGGAACCGCCCCATTTTGCTGGCAGAATACGTCGCACCGTAAATCCCGTTTCTTCCGTCCGGCTGTGACGGGTTCCAGTCTTCCTTCCCTTCGTCCAGCCAGGGTGCATTCCATGCCAGCGTCCTGCCCTGATCGTCGCGAAAGAAGGCCGGTGTCAGACAGGTGATCGCTTCCTCTCCGCCTTCTCCGGTCCGCTCGTAGAATATGTAGATACCGTAGTCCCCTTTTATATAGATCGAATCGTCAGCCGGAATTCGGAAGCATACCACATCGGTGAATCGGATCTGATATTGTTCCAGCTGCAGTGTCTCGTCACAGGTCACGTGGAACACCGTATCCTCTGCCAGCAGTTCCATGACGCCCTGATTTTCTGCTTCGGCCCAGCCAAAAGGAATGCCCTCATCGTTCGTTTCCCGGATTCCGTACAGATTCACTGCGAAAACAATCAGCATGACAGCCAGAAGCGTGTTCGTCAGCAGCCAAAGCCTGCCGATCCACGGCTGATGTGCCGTATTCAGAAGTTTTCCAAGGGAGCGGGGATCGCCCATCCGCCGCACGGCTTCTGTTTCTGCCTCCTCTTCAGGAAGCCCTTTCGTTTCCAGATACGCACATTCCTCCAGAATCTGTTCTTCCAGTTCAGTCCGGATTTCATCATGATCCCAGCTGAATTTCACTTCCTGCAGCACATCATCGAAAAATGTGCGGACCGCCTCGCTCCTGCCCCTGCCGGTGACTGGATCCGTTCTTTCATTCGCGTCCATGTTCATGGTAAATCACCCTTTCCACTCCATCTGGCAATTCACGATACAGCTACACATGTCCCAAGGCGATCTTGCTTCCCAGGATTACTTTGTTGACAGAACTGCTGAAGGTTTCCCACTGCTCGATTTCGTGCTCCAGCTGGGCGAGGCCCGCCTTCGTAATCTGGTAATATTTTCGTTCTCTGCCGTTATCCAGCTTTTCTTTATAGGATACCACCAGTCCTCGGCTTTCCAGTTTATGCAGAATCGGATACAGCGTGCCCTCATTATACAGGAACGTCTCGTCTGAGCGTTCCTCCAGCGTCCGGATCATTTCATATCCGTAATAGTCTTTTTCTGCCAGCAGAGACAGCACCAGAAGTGCCGAACTGCCGCCGATCAGTCCCTTGTCAAAATTCATGTTTTCGCCTCCTCGCCGTCAATATCCTTCCGCTGTACATCATATACCTCGAAGTTCAAGGTATATCAAGCAGGTTCTTTTCTTTTAAAAAAACCACGCACAAATAGCTTGAATTTGTGTGTGGTTTTTACAATTTGTCCCGTACCAGTCGTGCCCCTGGGGTCAGTTCGTATCCGTTGACGCACTGATATGATACGTTACTGTTTTTTCATAATGGGTCCGCATGCGCAGCACATGAGACTAATATGAAATACTAATTCTGCAGATTCGTCTCGTCCACCAGTCTTGCGGCGTCTTCTTTCGTCATACCTTTCGTGCAAGATATGGAATAACTGAATCCATCCTGCTGCCACAGAATCAGGCCAATGCGGCCTTCATTTCCTTTCGCCTCTGCTTTGAAGCCGCCGTCTGTATGTAGCGTTGTCTCCTCTTCATACAGATTAAAGTCCCCGGAGTTGTCATCTTCACCTCTGGATTTTCGGAAAACCAGAACCTGCTCCTCCGTCTCGCCAGTATATGTGATTTCTGCCAGCTGCTGATCCCAGGCGCAATACACGATCTCTGCCGGCGTAAACGGCAGTTCTGTCAGTTCTTCCACAGGGAAGCCAACTTCCTCTGCCAGTTCTTCTGCAGACGCTGTCTGTGTAATCACCGGCCCCGGTATCAGAACCTCCGGTCCTGAAGGCTGCTGTGTAAATACATCCGTGAAGGATGCAATTCCGAAGGCGGCTATCATAAGGCAGGCTACTGCAGCCAGGCCCTTCTTCCAGGTATTTCGAAGCATCTTCCGCTCTGACTGCGGTTTCCGTGCCTCATGCACTTCACGTCTTTTCCTCAGATCCGTCACATCCTCCATCTGCTCCAGTGGGATTTCCTGCAGATTGGCCAGAATCCGGCTGCGCATCGCATCGGTCACCTTGATTTCTTCCATGACTTCCTCATATTTCTTCATCGAAATCATACTCCTCTCGCAGGATCTGCTTCAGCCTGAGTCTTCCGCGGTGCAGATCAGAACGTACACTCACTTCCTTCTTGTCCAGAATCCGTGCAATCTGTGCCACGGAACAGTCCTCGCAGTAAAACAGATGAATGGCTTCCCGATACTGCTGCGGCAGCTGTTTCACCGCATCCCATACAAAGGACAGGTCGGGCGCTGCCGGGCAGCAAGCTGTTCATCCAGGGGATCCGTCTCACGAATCCGGTTATATGCAATTCGATTTTTGCTAAGGTTAGCCGCAACCCGCAGCATCCAGGCTTTTTCATGGGTTTCATCCTTCAGCTGTGACCGGATCCGGAGATACTGCACCAGGGTATCCTGCAAAATATCCTCAGCATCACTGGGATTTTGCAGATAGGAATAGGCAAGGCGCAGGACGGAATTGCCCCAGGTATCCAGCAGGCGTTCGGCCTGCCGGTTCCAGTCCGTGCCGCCTGACCCGCACGCATCGGAAGCGTCCGTCTCACCAGTTCTGCAGGCATTCACTGCGGTGTCCGCAGAAATGTGCACTTCCAATCCTACATCACGGTATACGGCTCTGAAAAAAGACCGCAGCAGGCCATAATAATCCGGCTGTGGTCTATGTATGAAATTCTGATGTAAAATAATCTGCATTCTGATTCTCCATGAAGAAAGGCTCTGTACTTATACTGTCTCGGAACCGGTATGTATCACAATGGTATTCCCTTTCACTGTGTAGCTGCCATCTACGAAAAGTACTTATTGAATATCTTTCCGGTTATATTTCCAGTATGCCGCCCCTATGCCGATGACGGCCATGCACATGCCCACTGCCACCATCGGTCCGTTCAGTGCTTCCTCCGTGACGATGTCCGCCCCGTCGGCATAGCCGAACGGTGTGATGTATTTCAGAAACTCTGCGGATTCGCTGATGTTGGCGATTAAATTCAGAAAATACAGCAGACAGGCCAGTCCCAGACCAATGCCCAGACCGCCCCGGCGCAGAAAGGCCGAAACGCCGAAACAGATTCCGCCGATCTCAATCTGCAGCAGGTAATAAGCCAGATGGAACAGCAGCAGCTCCTTCCATGGAATCTCTTCGTCGATGAAGAGGATGGAAACCAGGGAAATGGCCAGAATCAGTGCGTTCATCACCGAAATCTGCAGGAGCACCGAAGCCAGCTTGGCACTGACGATACCGGTGCGGGTAATCGGGTGGGTCAGCAGGAATTCGGCAGTATGTTCCTTCTCTTCCTTTGCCAGTGCGGTGATACCGGTCAGCGCTGCATAGAAGGCACCGCCCAGCCCCAGAATGTTTCCGCATTCAATGGCGTAGAATCCGGTCAGGGTTCCGAAGCTGAGCCGGTCCATGCCGAAGGCGGCGGTAAAGCGTCCCATGGAAGCGAACACATCCGATACATCCTCCATCTGTCCTTTCATCTCCGGAAACAGTATAATACAGATTACCATCAGAAACGCGATGCTTCCCGTCCAGATGGCCAGGGATATCAGCCCCTGCCGCATTTCATGTTTTAAGAGTCTCATCCCTGCACACCTCCTTCGTAATAGTGGAGGAAAATCTCCTCCAGATCCGGCTCCGCGATGGTCAGATCGGTTATGTCTCCTGCTGCCAGCACTTCCATCAACCGTTTCATCTGCCCGCTGTAAAGGAAGCTGACTGCATCCTCTGCCTGCTGCAGGTCCCGGATCCCGGAAAGCCCTGTCAGATCGGCACGCCCCCGCAGGGATACCCGTTTCGCACTGGTATTAGCCAGTTCTTCCACGCTGCCGCAGGCGATGATTCTGCCCTCCCGGATAATGGCAGCCCGGCTGCAGTGGTTCTGAATCTCCGACAGCACATGGGACGACAGAAATACCGTAGCACCAGCTTGATTCCGTTCCTCCAGAATGCGGAAAAACTCCCGCTGCATCAGCGGATCCAGTCCGCTGGTGGGCTCATCCAGGATCAGCAGCTTCGGCTTATGCTGCAAAGCGCAGACGATGGCCACCTTCTTCCGGTTTCCGAAAGACAGTTCTTCCACCTTCTTCTCCGTATCCAGGCTGAGCCGCTCACATAACATCTTCGCCTCGCTGCGGCAGTCAGCCCCACGCAGATCCGCGGAGAGGCGAAGGACCTCTTTCACCTTCATTCCATGATAAAACATGGCCTCCGACGGCAGATAGCCCACGCGGGAAAGGATTTTGCGCCGCGGTCCGGCTTCCGATGGATCCTCTCCCAGCACCCGGACGTTTCCGGATGTCTTTTCGATAAGACCCAGCAAAATCCGGATGGTCGTGCTCTTTCCTGCCCCGTTGGGTCCGATGAAGCCGAAAAATTCCCCTTCTCCCACGGTCAGATCCACTCCGGAAATGCCGCGGCTTTTTCCGTATTGTTTCACCAGTTGTTCTGTACGAATTGCTTCCATTGCATTCCTCTCATTTCTCTTTTCTCAGATAGATACTCTTCCAGAAATCGATCATTTTCATAAAATCCCGCTCCATCTCGTCACAGTCCACATTACCTTTCTGCACCTTTTCCCAGAGATAGCCCTCCGAAGCCAGGTACATTTCCTGATACATCATGGAAAGATCCAGGCCTTCCACGAAGTCAGACGGGTCCAGCTGCGTCAGCATTGCATCGGCACGGTATGTCAGCAGCTTCCGGTATCTCTCCTGAATTAGCTGGCTGATCTCCGGATTTTTTTCGTAAAACGCTTTGATGACAAAAGCTCCCAGATCCGGATATCGCCGCATGATTTCCATTTTCGCCTTCAGTCCCCGTAGCATCATCTCGAAGAGATCACCGGGTTCATAGCAGCCGTACTTTTCCAGATATTCGATGGTTACCTGACCGCAGGTATCCCACAGGAAGAGATACAGCTCTTTTTTATTTTTAAAATAATGAAAAAGCAGGGATTTGCTGATGCCTGCCTCCGCAGCGATTTCGCTGACCGGGCTTTTCCTGTAAGAATTCTGGGAAAAGATCCGGTACCCGGCATTGATGATCTTCTGCTGTTTTTCTTCCGGCAGATTGTAGAATTTCTCGTTCATATGAGGCATCTGCTCCTTTCTGGTTGCATTACTGACTGCTAGTTGACTGTTCGTTGACCGCTGCGGTTAATATTTATTATACA
>JALEHL010000114.1 GCA_022770665.1 Bacillota bacterium | reverse complement strand
TCCACGGCCGGTGATGGGGCGCCAGCTGAAGCACCCAGTCCTCGATGACATGAATGCCGCGCAGGGGGATTTTGTAAATACAGCCGTCCTGAAAGGCGAAAAGATGTCGGGTGCCCCGACGCACCACCAGCTCCCCGGTCTCGCCCCGCACTCCCGTCAGATGGGCCGGGTCGTCCAGGCCGACCGAATTCCCCAGACCAGCCGAGTCATCCAAACCAGCCGAATCCTCCGCGCTGTCCTGATCGCCTTCATATTCACCTCGCAAAGTCAGAGCATGAGAAGGCCAGCCTTCCGTCATATAGTACGTCTCCTGCGTGCCCATGCCGCCCGGCCGCTCCACCGAAACCAGCAGCGGCCCGTTTCCGCAGGCCTCCATCAGTTCCTCCAGCGCCCGGCCCGTCACCGGCACACTCCGCTGCGGCGGCATGTAATAGACCGGTTCGCCGCCGCTTTCCATCAGATTGCGGCTTCTGTAATCCGTCATGGACTGGAACCGGTGGAGAATAAACTGGACCAGACCCACACTTTCCGGCGCAAAGCTGTCCATGCTGTGGGTAAAAGAAAGGTTTTTGCCGTAGGAATGATCCCGTTCCGCCAGCACATCCATGGCGAACTCGCCCATGTCCTTCATCACATACATCTTTTCTGCTCCGAGACGGAAAGTGATGGTATCCTGATGGAGACCCAGCACCAGGGCCGGCTCCAGGGTGACTTTTCCGTGGACCCTGGACTCCGTCACCGGCGCCGTCCGCCGCCGGGTCTGCTTTTCCAGCAGCTCCTTCATAAATGCGCTGGTGGGCTCCTTCGGTTTTGCGGGCACCTTCGTCCTAGCTGCGGCCTTCTGTCCCGCGGCAGCGCTCTCCATCCGGCCCGCTGCACTGCTTCCCGTCCGACCCGCATCAGAGTCCTGGCTCGCCGCGGCCCCCGTCGCCGGCGACTCTTTCTCTACATCAATATAGTCCGACAACCGTTTCGGCTTCGACATGGACTCTCGGTCCGCATCCTCTTCCTCCGCTCCGTACAGCTTCTGCTTCACCTGCCAGTCCGAATACATCAGTGCCACCGCCACACAGTGCTTGCACATCCCGGTGTAATTCTCGAAAGCCAGACACTCGCAGCTGTACGTGCGCACCTGATCGACAAAAACCGAATATTCCATCTCCACATCATACACCTCGCCGTTGCTGCCCCGCACCCGGGCCGTCACCAGATCCCAGCTGTCCGCACCGCCTCGCCGGCCGTACTGCTTCTTCCGTTCCACATTAAAATCCAGAATCCGCTTTTTCGAATACCGGATCTGCATGCCTTTCTGATATGTGCTGCTGTTTGCCAGTTTTTTGATTTTCGTCGTTGTCAGCATGTCTGCCCCTCTCTGCTTCTCTGTTCGAACTATCTGTGCTGCGTGTTTCCGCCGCATAACTTATCTTTTTATTTTATCCCCGGCTGCGGCCCAATGTCAAGGTACACAAGCGCCGAAAAAAATAAAAGAGAGCTTCTTACAGCTCTCTACTAAATCGAATTATGAATTTACCCGAACAAATTTACTCTCAAACTCATCTGCTGTCCAGGTATGAACCGATTTGAAACAATAGTTCTCGAAATATCCAGCACCATATTTTGTGAATTCCTTACCGCCTTTTTCTAAGAATTTCTTTTTAATGAAATCTTTCGCAGTGGTTTCGTTGTATACAAGAATGTAGTTTACATTCTCCCTGGTATAACTGATTCCCTTGCCAATGATATCCGTTAAAATCAGAATACTGTCAAAACACTTTCGTCTGATTTCATAAGGTTCAACCGTTCCATTTTTAAATTCAATGAAAGTAAGTTCACCATTCTTCCCGAAATAAAGAGCATCATTCGACTTGGGGCGTTCTTGAAGATGCAGATTTTCCGCATATACTTCTTTTACCTTGTCAAAATCAACAACTTCCATCAAAGAATCTGTCATGTACAGTTCTTCTTCCCCATGATGATCTTTCGATGTCTCCTTCAATGTGCTGCATTGATTTGAAAATATTTCAAAATCACTGACGTGAACCATTTTCCTCATTTCTCATGTTCTCCATATCCTGAAGTGGCTGAGCAAGCTGTGCATAAATGCTTTCCGTATCATGTCCCAGATCTTCCATTACAACCTGCTGGTCTTTCATCACAGTTCGATAGTATTTACACTTTTCTGAAATTCCATATTTTTCAGAGTATACCTCAATCGCATCCAAAAAGTATGGGCTATGCGTACTGAGAAGAATATGCAGAGAAAACTCTTTTTGCAGCAGTACAATCAGTTCTGCAAGCACAAGCTGCCATTGCGGGTGAAGGTGAATTTCCGGCTCATCTAAAATGAGCGCACCCTTTTCTTCAAGAGAACCATTTTGTAAAAGCGTTTTAATCGTAACGAAGGTTTTCAAACCGGTAGAAAGATTTTCGGCCTGTATGATTTTCTCACTTCCAGCCAGCCTGTATCCAAAACGCCATTGCTCATCCTTCACGAAGTCACCACTGCATACTTCTCCCAGTTTCTCATAAATCTTTTTCAGTTTGTCGGATGTGAGAATTTCCTGGACTGCGCTTTCGTTTTGACTCCCTAACCGCAATTTTCTCTGCAGATCTATAGCATGTGCGTAACCAGCATTCACATGTCGCCTTCCTACGCCGACCGAATCCAGTATCTGTGGGTCATCCAGATAGAGAATGCTTTTTTCGAGATTAAAGCGATCCGATACTCCCATAACCGTATTATCACGGATCTGAATCAACACTTCTTTCCCCTGAATGGCAAGTCCTATTTCCGCTGTGTTTTCCGTAAATATGTTGTTAATCTGCCCATTGAATTCCGACCGGATTCTTCTTGTCAAAATAGTCTGAATCAATTCTTCGTCGGATATCTCAAGGACTTTTTTTATTCTTTCTGCCGTTTCATCTAAAGTTGCTTTCTGAGCCTGATCCAGACTCCTGAAATCTGTTCCAATCGCCTGCAGGACATATTCTCTGAGACAATCCATACTGACAGAATCAGAATGATCCATAATCTGTTCCGAAATTTCGTAGGGAGCATTATCAAATCTGTCCCATGGAACTCCAAGTATATCCGATTCGGCTCGATCCAGAATCTGTCGGATTGTTGACTTCTTTTCAGATTTCATCCGATCGGGCAAACGGTGAAAGCTGTTGAACACACTGTACAGTGCTTTTCCCACAGTACTTTTTCCTGTATTGTTCTCTCCCGCAATTACCGTAATCCCATTTATTTCGATTGAGGCGTCTTGAATAATTCCTATGTTTTTTATATTCAGTCTCATTTTTAATCACTCCCAAAACAGCAATAAAATTCTGTTCACCATTGATTTTACCCGGATTCCCGGCATACGTCAAGGAGAATTCTTCGACATCAGATTGTCTAATGCCAATCTTCCCAGTCTCCTCCTTTACAATTTCAAAAGCCGCACTCTTTCCTTCCCCTCACCCCCGTACAGCCGATGGGAGACGGAAATCACCGTCCGGTCCCGGGACGCAGCCCGAAGGGCCGCCAGAACCACTTCCTTCGTGCCCGAATCCAGATTGGCCGTGATTTCATCCAGCAGCAAAATCCGGGGATTCAGAGCCACTGCCCTGGCGATGGCCAGAAGCTGAAACTGACCCTGGGAAAACATGGTTTCCGTACAGATTGTATGGATACCATCCGGAAGACCGTCCACGATCTCCCCCAGGCCCACCAGGTCGAGAGCCTGCCGCACCTGCACCGCAGACACCTGCGGATCCCCCAGAGACACCTGCTCCGCCACAGAACCGGGAATCAAATGG
>JALEHL010000105.1 GCA_022770665.1 Bacillota bacterium | reverse complement strand
CTATAATAAGTACGCAACGTGTATTTTTTGTTTATGGAGAAAAGAAGAATGGATTGCAGAAGCAAAATCAAGGAGCTGCGGGAAAGCACCGGCATGAACCGCAAAGAGTTCTGTAAATATTTCCAGATTCCATACCGGACTGTCACAGAATGGGAGCTGGACAACCGTCATGCCCCGGAGTATGTACTTCGGCTTATGGAATATTATATCCGCAACGAGGGCTTGATGAAAGAGCCGATATCGGAAGAATGCCCGGCTGATCCGAGCGTGGAAAGGAGTGGCAGCCATGAAGAAGAAACGGACTAAGTGTTATCTGTATACGAGAGTGTCCACCTCTATGCAGGTGGATGGCTACAGCCTGGATGCCCAGCGGGACAAGCTGCGGAAGTATGCGGAATATGAGGACATGGCTGTTGTTGGGGAATACTCCGATGAAGGGTTTTCCGGAAAGAATATCCAGGGACGGTTGGAGTTCCAGCGTATGCTGAACGACATTCAGGAAGGGAAAGACAGCGTAGAATATGTGCTGGTGTTCAAGCTGTCCCGCTTTGGCAGAAACGCCGCTGATGTGCTGAACTCCTTGCAGTTGATGCAGGATTTTGGAGTCAATCTGATCTGCGTGGAAGATGGCATTGACAGCTCCAAGGATTCCGGCAAGCTGATGATCTCCGTCCTGTCTGCCGTTGCAGAGATTGAGCGAGAAAATATCCGGACACAGACCATGGCAGGGCGTGAGCAGAAAGCACGTGAGGGCAAATGGAACGGCGGTTTTGCTCCCTATGGATACCGACTGGAAAACGGACAGCTATTGATTGCCGAGGACGAAGCGGAAGTAATCCGTGTGATTTATGACCGCTATATTCACACCAATGACGGCGTTTCCGGTGTGGCAAAGTATCTGAACAGCCACGGTTATGTGAAGAAGCTCCGCCAGAACAACACTATTCCGGGCTTTTCTAGAGATTTTGTGAAGGACGTGCTGGATAATCCTGTTTATACCGGCAAAATCGCATACGGCAGGCGCAGGACGGAAAAGAAGCTGGGAACACGGAATGAGATGCATGTGGTGGAACAGTCGGAATTTCCTGTTTATTAGGGGCAGCACGAAGCGATTATTTCAGAGGAAGATTGGAGCCTTGCACAGGAGAAACGACGGGCAAATTCCTACCGGCGGGAGAAGGTCAACGATCCGGATCATGCACATATCCTCTCCGGTATCCTGAAATGCCCCTGCTGCGGCAAAAGCCTGTATGGAAATATCGCTAAAGCCCACAGCAAGGACAGAAAGACCCGGTATTACTACTACTGCAAGAACACGGTCACCCCGACAGGCCATGAGTGTACCTTCCGCATTAATATTGAGCAGACGGAAATGAATCAGATGGTGGCGAATATTATCTCCGCCATGGTCAAAGACCCTCGTTTCTCTGAAGCCATCAAAGAAAAGATTGGCACCGCTGTTGATACGGCAGACATGGAAAAGCAGCTGGAGGCGTTGCAGACACAGCTCCGGCAGGCGATGGGAACAAAATCCAGACTGGAGCGGCAGATGGACACTCTGGATGTGACTGACCCGTATTATGACCGAAAAATTCTGGATTTACAGTACCGTTTCGATGAGTAGTATGGTAGAATAGAGGATATTGAGATTCAGACTGAGAAGGTCCAGAGCCGGATCAGAAAAGGAGAGAATTAGAATGAAACTGATGATTGCTTCGGATATTCACGGATCGTCGTACTTCTGCAGAGAGATGCTTGCCGCTTTTCAGAAAGAACAGGCGGACAGACTGCTGCTTCTGGGAGATATCCTGTACCATGGGCCGCGAAACGATCTTCCGAAAGAGTATTCGCCCAAAGAAGTGATCCGGATGCTGAATGAGCGGAAGGACAGAATTTTCTGCGTCAGAGGAAACTGCGATACGGAAGTCGATCAGATGGTGCTGGAATTTCCGATCCTGGCCGATTACAGCGTTCTGACAGCGGGAAACCGGCTGATTTATGCGACACACGGACATCACTTCAATCTGGACAGCCTGCCTCCTCTGCAGCCGGGAGATATTCTGCTCCACGGGCATACCCATATACCGGCATGGGATCATTTCGGAGAGGAGAACTGGTATCTGAATCCGGGTTCCGTATCCATCCCCAAGGCAGGAAGCCCGAACAGCTATATGATCATGGAGGAAAGCCTCTTCGCATGGAAATCGCTGGACGGGGCGGTGTATCATTCAATGGAGATTATTTAGCCGGTAAATGCGGCAAAACAGATTGACATTTTTCAATCTGAGGAATATACTTTTAATATATCGAATTTTATGAATGTGAGGTGAGAGAAATGGTATCGTTATACAAGGAAACTGCCAGAGTGTTTAAAGCATTCTGTGATGAAAACCGTCTTCAGATTCTGGAGATGCTCCGCAGCGGAGAAAAATGCGCCTGTATGCTGCTGGATGAGCTGCAGATCAGCCAGTCTACCCTTTCCCACCATATGAAGATTCTCTGTGACTCCGGCATCGTCCAGGGACGCAAGGAAGGCAAATGGGTTCACTATTCCATTGATCCAGCCGGTGCGGAACGTGCCAGAAAGCTCCTGAATAAGCAGATTTCGCTGACGGATCCTGTGACGGAGAATTTGTGCTGCCGTGTTGAACAGAAATAAGCCATCGGAAGCGGTGGCTTTTCTTACGGAATTCATTTCGATACTTTTAGATTTATCAATGTGAAAGGAGACGACCTTATGGAAGTCTTACGTTCTGTCTGGCGTTTTATACAGGACCAGATGTTCGGCATGAAGTGGCTGCACCATGTGATTGACAGCGGTCTGTCTGCATTGGGGATGGACGTCTCGTCCCGCTGGGGAGGGAGCGTTCTGTTTTTTCTCTATGATGTGGTGAAGATCACGGTGCTTTTATGCGTTCTGATTTTTGTGATCTCCTACATTCAGAGCTTTTTTCCGCCGGAACGAAGCCGTCGGATCCTGGGCCGGTTCCGGGGAATCTGGGCCAATCTGATTGCGGCGCTCCTCGGCACGGTAACCCCCTTCTGCTCCTGCTCATCCATTCCCCTGTTTATCGGCTTTACCAGTGCCGGTCTGCCTCTGGGTGTGACCTTTTCCTTCCTGATCTCCTCTCCTATGGTGGATCTGGGAAGCCTGGTTCTGCTGATGAGTATTTTCGGCATCCGGATTGCAGCTGTCTATGTGGTCCTTGGCCTGGTCATCGCTGTGGCAGGGGGAACAATCATCGAAAAACTCCACATGGAGAATCACGTGGAAGAATTTATCCGTCATGCGAAGGGCAGCGTCGATATTGAAGCCCCGGATCTGACGGTAAAAGATCGAATGATTTATGCGAAGGAACAGGTAACTGTAACCTTAAAAAAAGTATTTCCATATATTCTGATCGGCGTGGGAGTGGGTGCAGTGATTCACAACTGGATTCCGGAAACCATGGTGGAAGCCGTTCTCGGGGGACAAAATCCGTTCGGCGTCATTCTGGCGGTTCTCGTGGGTGTACCCATGTATGCGGACATTTTCGGAACGATTCCTATTGCAGAGGTGCTGCTGGCAAAGGGTGCACAGCTGGGCGTGGTGCTGTCTTTTATGATGGCTGTCACCACATTGTCCCTTCCTTCCATGATTATGCTTCGAAAGGCGGTGAAGCCGAAACTGCTTGGACTCTTTATTGTGATCTGCACGGTCGGCATCATTGCGGTGGGCTATCTATTCAATGGGTTTCAAGTATTACTGATATAAATCAAAAAGAAATAAGGAGGAAATCATTATGGCACTGTTTGGTTTTGGTA
>JALEHL010000094.1 GCA_022770665.1 Bacillota bacterium | reverse complement strand
CGGTGTTCTCCGCGAACGCCGCCAGATGCTCCGTGTCAATGATGATCCCCAGTTCCGAATAGTCCATGATGCACGCTTCCTTGAAATAGAGTAAGTCGTGTGCTATTTTTCCCGGCTTTGGAAGAAAGTATGCGGCGACCGGGCAGTCTGGAATATCGTTTTTGGAATTGTAAGAATTTTTCCGAAGTTATACTATATCTGGGACATCCTGCGTGATAAAATAATGTTAGAAAGGAAGCGGTGAAATGATAAAATTTCTGGCGCATTACGCGGAAGACGGCCGGGAACAGTCCTTGAAGGACCATCTGGACGGAACGGCAGAACTATGCCGGGAGTTTGCCCGCCCCTTTGGCGCTGAAGAACTGGCCAGGATGATCGGAGAGGCGCATGATATTGGAAAATACGCTGAGCCATTTCAGCGGCGTATCCGGGGAGAGAACCTGAAAACGGATCACTCCACAGCGGGCGCCCAGCAGGCTGCCAGGATTCTGGGTGTTCCGGCAGCATACTGTATTGCCGGGCACCATGGCGGGCTGCCTGACGGTGGGAACAACATGGACACCCGGGATCAACCTACGCTATGCGGCAGACTGAAAAAACAGGTTGCGAACTATGATGCTTTTTCAGCGGAGGTCAGCCTGACTCCTGTCCGGTTTCTGACGCCCGGAGTGATGGGACGGGGCGGCTTCACGGTGTCATTCTGGATCAGAATGCTGTTCTCCTGCCTTGTGGATGCGGACTATCTGGACACGGAGGCGTTTATGCTGGGGTCTGTCCCTCCCCGGGGACGGGCATTGGATGCGGATGATCTTTTACAGCGTCTGGAAGCTTATATTGAACCCTGGTGGGATGCAAAAACAGAGTTGAACCGGGCGCGATGCGAAATTTTGCGAGCCTGTCTGGATGCCGGTGCCCAGCCATCCGGACTTTTTACCCTCACTGTTCCAACTGGCGGTGGAAAAACGGTCTCGTCTCTGGCATTTGCCCTGCGGCATGCCAAGGCCCACGGAAAAAGGCGCATTATATATGTGATCCCTTTTACCAGTATTATTGAGCAGACGGCAGATGCGTTCCGGAAAATCCTGGGAGATGAGAATGTCCTGGAACACCACTCCAATGTGGATTACGATGATACTGAGGATTCGGACGAGGAAACGCGCCGGAAAAAACTGGCCACGGAAAACTGGGATATGCCGGTCATTGTCACCACGGCTGTTCAGTTCTTTGAATCGCTGTTTGCCAATAAGCCTTCCCGCTGCCGCAAACTGCACAATCTGGCGGACAGCGTCATCATCTTTGATGAAGCCCAGACGATCCCGTTACCGTATCTGAAGCCCTGTGTCCGGGCCATTGCAGAGCTGACTGTCAACTATGGGGCTTCCTGTGTTCTTTGTACGGCCACGCAGCCGGCGTTGGAACCGCTGTTCCGGGAGGTATCTCCCGACCTGACTTTCCGGGAAATTGCTCCGCCGACAGATCCTTCGGTGTTCCGGCGGGTGACTTATTCCCAATGCGGACGACTCAGTGATGAGGAACTTGCTGCCCGGCTGAACGGAAATTCCCAGGTGCTCTGCGTTGTGGGCACCCGGAAGCAGGCACAGGCGGTCTATGATCTGCTGGATGCAGAAGGCAGTTTCCACCTCTCCACACTGATGACACCCAACCACCGCCGCGCTGTATTGGCTGAAATCCGGCGGCGGCTGAAAGACGGAAAACCGTGCCGGGTGGTCTCCACCAGCCTGATCGAAGCGGGCGTGGATGTGGATTTCCCGGTGGTCTATCGGGCGGAAGCCGGGCTGGATTCGGAGATTCAGGCGGCGGGCCGGTGCAACCGGGAGGGCAAGCGTCCGGCGGCAGAAAGTATGGTCTTTATTTTCCAGCCGGACAGCCAATACATCATGCACCTCCCCGATTCCATGAAACGGCCAATGGAAACCGCACGGGGAATCGTGCAGGGCTGTGATGTCCCGGATGCGCCGGAGACGGTCCGGGAATATTTTACAAGGCTGTACCAATATGAGGGCCCGGCACTGGATCAGAAGGGCATTGTACCCATGCTGGAAGCGGGTGCACAGACAGGAAGCTATCCGTTCCGGTCTGTGGGGGAAGCGTTCCGCCTGATTGAGAACGACACACGAATGGTGCTGATTCCGCATACGGATGAAGCAGGAGTACTGGCCGCCCGGCTCCGCAGCGGCGAGCGCAGCCGCACCCTGATGCGGCAGGCGGCTCAGGAGTCCGTGAATGTCTATTCCCGGCATTATGAAAATCTGCCGTTGGAGATTCTGGACGAATCTGTGGCGATCCTTGCAGATCCGAACCTCTACAGCGAACAGACCGGCCTGACGCTCCTGTCCGAAAATTGTGGGGGAATTTTCCTGTAATGGAAAAGCCACAGGGCAGATGGCCTTGCATCTGCCCTGTGGCTTACTGGTAAAACATTAAATTCCTAATTTCAACCCACACCTGCCATACATTTAAGTTTAAGCGGAAGGTGACTATTTATTACTATATCCGAAGTCCGCTATAAAATGCAACTAAATATTTCAAATTTCAATTTATAAAATTAAACTTTAAAATCCTAGAAGTTTTTATTGACAATTTCAATAAGCGGTACTAAACTATATTTAAAACAAGGGAGGAGGCGTTGCCTGATACTGAATGAGCGGAGGCCATGCGGCCGGTGATCCCGGCTGTCTCCTTCTCCAATATTTTTAAGTGAGGTGATTTTCATATGAGCCAGGGAATTCAGGTGGAAGTGTGGGGCGACTATGCACTGTTTACCCGCCCGGAACTGAAGGTGGAGCGTGTCAGCTATGATGTCATGACGCCATCCGCTGCCCGGGGACTGATTGAAGCCATTTACTGGCATCCTGGAATGCGGTGGCACATTGACCGCATCCATGTGCTGAATCCCATTGCCTTTACAACGATCCGGCGAAACGAAGTGAAGGACAAGATCCACGCACCCAATGTCTGCAGGGTGATGATGGGCACGGACAAGCCTTTGGCCCTCTATACCGGAGAGAGCATCCAGCAACGGGCGTCCATGGTGCTGACAGATGTGCACTATGTGATTGATGCCCACTTTACCATGACCGACAAGGCAAATGATTCCGACAATCCGGGCAAATTCATCGATATTGCCCGGCGGCGGCTGGAACGGGGACAATGCTATCACCAGCCCTGCTTTGGCTGCCGGGAATTTCCCGCCCGGTTCCGGCCCTGGGCCGGCGGGGCTGTCCCTGCCATTGATGAAACCCGGTCTCTGGGACTGATGCTGTATGACATGGATTATTCTGATCCCCGCAACATCCAGCCGACTTTTTTCCGGGCTGAGCTGGTGAACGGTGTTCTGGAAGTGGCGGGAAAGGAGGTGCTGCGATGATTCTGCAGGCGTTGTGCGCCTATTATGACGCTCTGGCTGCCCGGGGAGAGATCTCACCGCCTGGCTGGTGCGAAGCCAGGGTATCTTTCGCGCTGGATCTTGATGAAAACGGTTCGCTCCGCGGTGTGATTCCGCTGAAAACCGTTCCACCCGGCGGGAAAAAGGAAGTTCCCCAGCTTTTGCAAGTGCCGGAACAGGTGAAAAAGACCTCGGGCGTCTCAGCCAATTTTCTGTGCGAGAACAGTTCTTATTTCCTCGGCATTGATGACAAAGGGAAGCCTGACCGTACCCGGCAATGTTTTGAAGCGGCCCGGACGCTCCATGAGGCCATCCTCTCGGGGGTGGACAGCCCGGCGGCAAGAGGCGTTGTGGCATTCTTTGACAAATGGAAGCCGGAATATGCAGCGGCACATCCGGCACTGGAAAAGTGCCTGGATGAGATCATGAAAGGGGCGAATCTTGTCTTTTCTGTAAACGGACAGTATGCCCAGAATGACCCGGCAATCCGGACGGCATGGCAGACCCGTCAGAATGCGAAATCGGAAGATGCGGTTTTGGAGCGCTGCCTGGTGACAGGAGAGACCGGGCCAATTGCCCGGCTCCATCCGGCCGTCAAAGGCGTCCAGGGCGCCCAGTCCAGCGGCGCATCGCTGGTGTCGTTCAATGCCGACGCTTTTGAGTCCTATGGCCATGAACGGGCGGATCAGACCGGACGGGGCCTGAATGCGCCTGTCTCGGAATCTGCGGCCTTTGCATACGGCACCGTGCTGAACCGTCTGCTGGCTGACCGGGAGCATGTCCAGTATATCGGGGATACGGCGGTCCTGTGCTGGGCAGAGGACGCGGAACCCCTCTGTCAGGACCTGTTCTGCGGGGCCATGTTTGGCGTGGCTTCCCGGCAGATTACCCAGGAAGACCTGTGGGCTGCGGTGAAGGCACTGGCCAGTGGTACTCCTGTGGACCTCAATGGTATCCCGCTGCAGCCGGAGAACCATTTCTATGTACTGGGACTTGCCCCCAGCGCAGCCCGGCTGAGCGTACGGTTTTTCCTTCAGGACACCTTCGGCGCCATGATGGCACATCTGATGGAACATTTTCAGCGGCTGGAGATCGTGAAACCGGCTTATCTGGAAAAAGGTGATCTGCCTCTTTGGAAACTGCTGAACGAGACGGTGAACCAGAACAGCCGGGACAAAAAAGCATCCCCGCCCATGGCAGGGGCAGTGGCCCGGGCGATTCTGACCGGCGGGATGTACCCGGTGTCGCTGTTTGAACAGACGATGATGCGTATCCGGGCCGAACAGAAAATTACCTACGGCCGCGCGGCCATTCTCAAAGCATTTTTGACCAAGAACGATCAATTTCAGGTTCCGAAGGAGGTTTTGACTGTGGAACTCAATGAACAGAGCAGTTACCTGCCCTATGTGCTGGGACGGCTGTTCGCTGTGCTGGAGTGGGTGCAGCAGGAGGCCAATCCCGGCATCAATGCAACGATCAGGGACAAGTATTTCAACAGCGCATCGTCCACACCGGCGACAATTTTTCCGCTTCTGACCAAACTGTCCCAGAGTCATCTGCGTAAGCTGAAGACCGGGTCGCGCATTTTCTATGAAAAGCAGATCACGGAGCTGGAAGGGCGCATCCATGAATCACTCCCTGCCCATCTGACCCTGCCGGAACAGGGGGCATTTCATCTGGGTTATTACCATCAGGTGCAGAAATTTTATGAAAAGAAAGTGAAGGAGGAACCTGAAAATGTCTGAGCCGATTAAAAACCGTTATGAATTTGTGATTCTGTTCGATGTGGAAAACGGCAATCCCAACGGCGACCCCGATGCGGGCAACATGCCCCGTCTGGACCCGGAGACCGGCTACGGTCTGGTGACCGATGTGTGCCTGAAACGCAAGATCCGCAACTATGTGGAGACCGTCAAAGAGAATGCGGAGGGCTACCGCATCTACATCAAGGACGGCGTTCCTCTGAACCGCTCGGACGCGGAGGGATTGGCTGCTTGCGGTGTGGACGAAAAAACCATCAAGGACGCCAAAAAGAAGGATGAGCATCTGGACGGGAAAATCCGGGATTTCATGTGCAAGAACTTCTACGATATCCGTACCTTCGGTGCGGTGATGACGACCTTTGTGAAAAACAATCTGAACTGCGGTCAGGTCCGGGGGCCGGTCCAGCTGGGCTTTGCCCGGTCCATCGATCCGATTATCCCCCAGGAGGTTACCATTACCCGCATTGCCATCACAACGGAAGCAGATGCAGAAAAGAAAGGAACTGAGATGGGCCGTAAGTACATCGTTCCCTACGCCCTCTACCGCTGTGAAGGGTATATCTCCGCCAATCTGGCCCGCAAGACCACCGGTTTTTCGGAGGATGATCTGGAACTGCTGTGGCAGGCCATTCTGAATATGTTCGAAAACGACCGCTCTGCCGCACGGGGGAAGATGGCTGTGCGGGATCTGATTATCTTTAAACACGACAGCGAGCTGGGAAATGCACCGGCGCACAAGCTGTTTGAACTGGTCGATGTACGGAGAAACGAGGATGTCGATACCCCCAGGTCGTACCGGGACTATACCGTTACCGTGGATGAGGCGAATCTGCCTGCCGGCGTTACCTGCACGCGGATGGGGTGATTTATGACGAGGAGGACTTCCTCCAGTTATCCGGGATCCAGCATTTTCTGTTCTGCCGGCGGCAATGGGCGCTGATTCATATTGAACAGGCGTGGGCAGATAACTTTTTTACCATTGATGGCAGTATTAAACATGAGAAAGTCGATACTGGCAAAACGGATGAAAAAATTGGCAACAAACGGGTGCTCCGTTCGTTGCCAGTTATCTCCCATACCTTAGGTATTCGTGGAGTTTGTGATGCTGTGGAACTTGTAGAATCAGATACCGGCGAATATTTTAGTAAATATGATGCCAAGTATACTGTAATTCCTGTAGAGTATAAGCGTGGTAAATCTAAAGAAGACTTAAGCGATCAATTGCAGGTTGTAGCTCAGGCGCTATGCTTAGAAGAAATGCTGGGCATTAAAATTGCAGAGGGCGCTTTGTTTTATCATGAAACAAGACGGCGTGAAGTAGTACCTATTACAGAGGCTATACGCGATTATATTAAGCAAATGGTAGCTGAAATGAATCAATATTACGCACGTCAGTATACT
>JALEHL010000037.1 GCA_022770665.1 Bacillota bacterium | reverse complement strand
GGCAGGCACATAATGATAGGAAACGCCCTCATCCCGGTAAGCTGCCGTTGGCACCATCAGTTTGCCGTCAGTTCTGCTCCGGTCCAGCGTTCCGCTGGATCCGAAGAGAATATATTTCTGTGCACCGGTCAGGCATCTGGCTTCTTCCAGACATGCAGCCGCAGCAGCCGCGGAGATCATCGTCATATGGAAACAGATTTTTTTACCCATCCATTCTGTCCGATAGATGGGATATCGATAACCGGTGGAACCAATTTTCGCAATCTGCTCACAGCGCAGATGCTCCAGCGCCCACTGGACCGCCTTATAGGAAAACGTGATGATACATACATCGCTGGCCGGATCCCGCTTTCCATACAACGCCTCCGGTGTCAGCAGAGGCTTCGTTGCATTGTCAAAAGTAGTCTGAATCATGAGATTATCCTTTACTTTATCTCTTGATAAATTTCATGGAGCATGGTCAGCACTGCGTAATTCCGGTTCCATTTGCGGCTGGAATTATGGCGCTGCACCTGCGTTACCCGGGTCTTCCCCTTATAGGTCAGACCGATATAAATCAACCCGACCGGTTTGCCTTCTGACGGATCCGGGCCTGCCACGCCCGTAACGGAAACACAGAGATCCGAGCCTGTTTTCTTCGCCAGGCCTTCTGCCATTTCAGCGGCTGTCTCCTCACTGACTGCGCCGTAAGCATCCAGCGTCGCCGCAGATACCCCCAGTTCTTCCATCTTTGCCCGGTTGGTATAGGTTACGATTCCCCGCTCGAAAACCGCAGAAATTCCCGGCACATCCGTCAGTGCACCGGCAAATAATCCGCCGGTACAGGATTCCGCACAGGAAATGGTGATGTTCTTTTCTTTCAGAATGCGTCCCACCACATCCACCAGTTCCTCGTTGTCATAGCTGTAAATGGACTCGCCGATGATGGCCTTTACTTTTTCTGTCATTTCATCCACGGCGGCTTTCGCTTCTTCTTTCGTCGGTCGCTTGGATGCGATTCGAAGGCTACATTCGCCTTCTTTGGCATAGGTTGCAAGAGTAGGATCCGTCTGTCCGTCGATCAGCGGCAGCAGCTTCGTTTCCATCAGGGATTCTCCTAAGCCGAATGTACGGATCTGACGATAATAGATGACGCTGTCCTGCCATTTCTGCAGCAGCGGTTTTACCTGTTTCCGGAACATGTTGGTCATTTCCCGAGGCGGTCCGGGCATGGATATGATCCATTTTCCATCCCGCTCCAGGGCGAATCCCGGTGCGGTTCCAGCGTCATTAGGAAGTACAATGGCCCGGGACGGCATATTGGCCTGTTTATAGTTATTTTCTGTCAGAACGCGGTTTCTCCTTGCGGCATAAGCTTTCAGTTCGGCCAGACAGTCATCATTGACCACCAGATGGTCGCCCATGGTTTCGCAGATGACTTCCTTGGTCAGATCGTCCTGGGTCGGCCCCAGCCCGCCGGTGGTCAGAATCAGGTCACAGTCCCGGAATGCCAGCTCGATCAGATCATGCAGCCGTCCCGGATTGTCCCCCACCGTATAGTGATACATTACATCATATCCCAGGTGGTTCAGCTGTTCCGACAGGTATGCAGCGTTTGTATTTACAATCTGTCCGAACA
Source organism: Bacillota bacterium (assembly GCA_022770665.1). Classification (GTDB taxonomy): domain Bacteria; phylum Bacillota; class Clostridia; order Peptostreptococcales; family Anaerovoracaceae; genus RGIG7179. Next base: position 1,017 of record JALEHL010000037.1, on the reverse strand, counting down.
GAATCTCTGTTCCCACCGTTAAAATTGCCGTTTTCAAAATGTGTTCCTCCTTACGTTTTCTTTGCTGTTTATTCCATGAACTGCACGCTGACTCCGGCAGGATCTTTCACAAAGAAAAATCTTACATTCGGTGCCGGTGTGATAAATGGTGTCACTTCAAATCCTTCTTCAGCCAACTGATCCCGCAGTGCATCGATATCATCCCCATGGAAACCGATGGAAAGATTGTCATTCCCGGCATAGTCTGCTCCTGGTTTTTCGATGATTTCAATCTCCGTGTCTCCTTTTTCTTCTGTCAGAAACACCATATTTCTGCCCATCGGACGCATATCCGTCTTCACAGTCATACCGGTGTAGGTCTCAAAAAAACTGATTTCCTTATCAAAATGTTTCGTCTGAATGGTAATATGTGCGATTTTCATTTCGTTGTCCTCCTAAAATTTTTTGATTGGATGCCTGATTACCGTCTTCAGCTTATCCGCGCTGCATTTTCTGGGGTCAGACAGATAGATTTCATGATGCATTCTGTTCTCGCTGAAATCATTGATATAGCCGTTCTGCTCCAAAAAAGCATCCATCAATGCAACACTTGCCGGTTCATCATCAAAGGAGCCATGATGCATCATCTGCACGCATAAACCTTCTTCTATTTTCAGAAACTCTGCTGCAGAGCAATCCATTTTCTTCTTTTTCGAAGCCGTTTCCACTGCCCATTTGAAATCCTCTTCTGTCACGAAATCAGGCAGACGAATCACAGATATCCAGTGAAAGGTATCTTTGTTTCCGTAATCGACGCCTTCTATGCCCTCCTGCCACCAGAACCCTTCCAGCGGAGGAACCACATATTCAAAGAAACCCTGAATTCGGTAATCCGTTTTATAACTCATTTTCAATGTATATGCTACTGCATAAAGCACACCGACCGCCTGCTGATATGCACCGCCTTCTTCATTGGGATTTCCGGTTCCCCTGACTGCAATGTAATGCATCTTCGGCACCGTTATTATCTCCGGTTTA
>JALEHL010000022.1 GCA_022770665.1 Bacillota bacterium | reverse complement strand
GCAGGCGCTTTCGCTGAATACAATCTCAACCATCGTTTCCCCTCCTTGCTCTTTCCTAATACTACCACAAAAGAAAGGGTGCGGCAACCCGCACCCTCACTTTCGCATATTCTTTTCGCAGTTTCTTCAGATCAGGCACTCCTCCGCAGAGAAGTAATGCAGCGACAGTTTCTCCGATAAATACTGCAGCACATAATAGGCCCCTATGCTGTTTCCCTTCGCATCCAGTCCCGGGCTGTATGCGGCAAGGCCCGCCTTCTTTTCCAGCGTGGCCATGATGCCTCCGCCGACACCGGATTTGGCAGGCAGACCCACATTCAGAGCGAAATACCCGGAAGCGTCATACATTCCGCAGGTGATCATCAGCGTTTTCACAATGCAGGTCATCCTGCTGTCAATGATTCTCCTGCCCGTTTCAGGATCCGTTCCGTTATTGGCAAGGAGCCTTGCATACCGGGCCAGATCCCGGGTATTGACATTCACGGAGCAGGCTTTGAAGTACAGATCACAGGCCTCTTCTGCAGCGCAGTCAAGGACATTGTCATTTTCCATGAGATAGGCCATGGCCCGGTTCCGGTTTCCGGCTTTCTGTTCCGACAGGTAAACATTCTCGTTCAGCGTGATGGTGCTCCTGCCGCACAGCTGGCGGACCGTATTCAGATAGTCCTCAAAGGAATATCCGGCACCGGTCAGACAGCTGGAAATTGCAATAGCACCCGCATTGATCATGGGATTCAGCGGATGAGGCGTTCTGGTTTCCAGCTTTACGATGGAATTGAACGAATCCCCTGTCGGCTCCACGCCGACTTTGGAAAAGACATATTCCTCACCCAGTTTTTCCAGCGCCATGATCAATGTAATGGTTTTGGAAATGCTCTGCATGGTAAAATCATGATCCCAGTCCCCTGCAGTAAAGCTCCTGCCGTCCACCATGGAAATGCAGGCACCCAATCGCCGGGGATCTTCCTTTGCAAGCTCCGGAATATATGCCGCCGATTTCCCGTCTTCCATCCGTTCTGCGGCGTATTTCACCGCATCGTTCAATACATTTTGAATATCCATTCTTTCACCCAACACTTATTATTACCCCCATCATACATTTTAATGATTCAAATTCTCGCTTCCCTGGTTTGTCCACCTTTTCTTTACCCCTTCTTAATTATGTAAACCGCTTTATCCCTTTGAAGTATTTTTTTCAACATGCCAGAACTGTCTGAATTTCAAGGATAATCATGTTTATCCACATGGTTTGTCATAATTGTATACAATTTCATTCACGTCATCATGTGGATAAATGCAATTCACATGTTCGTTGAAATTTCAATATGGAACAGGCTGTATACCATTTGTCAATGGTAAGTTATCCACATGTTTTTGCGTAAAATCAGAGGGATGTTCCAAGCAGCCAGACATGCTGTGTTTCTTCCAGAAATTCCGTGTATTTTTCTTTCATCTCTCTCGATATTTCCGACGCCCTGCCTTCTCCCAGAACCAGCGGATCGATGTACCGTTTCTTCGCAAAGATCTGCCGCCATGCGTTTTCTTTCCCCGGATGTTCCGCCCGCAGCATCTGATGTAGTCCGCAATACCATTCCCACCTTTCTGCAAATTCCGCAGAACGCTTCAGCTTTTCAATCACCTGCGGCTCTGTGGTATGCAGGTCCATTTCCGTCAGCGCGCCATTACGAATCGCATCCCGCAGCAGTTCTGCCAGCATTTCCATGGCATATCGGTCTTCCTCCGATACATACACCCTGGCGCACTGCAGCATGCCCCGGCAAAAGGAAAATGCCGTCTCACGATCCCGGAACTGCAGCTCCATCTCGCCGGTTTCATTGGGCCGGGCGAGAAGATTTTGATAATAATCCCTTACCTGTGAACGTGCCGCAAATCCGTAATTCACCAGATTTCCCAGGGTATATTCCAGCCGGTCCGCAGAAAGCTTCGGCGAATCATTGTCTGCCACCGGATACATATGATAGTCGCAGACCGTATCCGTGGTCAGACCGTAGTCGGCGAGTATCTGCTGCAGCGCTGCAGAACCGGCAATCATTGCCCTCGTTCCCTCTTCCGTAGACTCCTGCTTCATATGATCCCCATGGAGGAAGTCAATGACGTGGGCGAAAACCGGCGTGGCAATATCATGGAGCAGACCTGACATGGCCTGCGCACGGTCTTCCGTGAAGTGCCAGACGATCAGCGCCGTACCCATGCTGTGATCAAGCCGGGAATAGGGTCCGCAGCTTTGAAATCGCGGAAACGACGTATATTCACAGCCGCAGTTCATGCCCACCTGTTTCAGACGCTGCATGACCTCCGTCTCCGCCGCCTCACGCAAAAAGCCCGGAATTTCACGATGATAGATTCCCCACAAGTTCATATCGAATGTATTCTCCTTCGTATTGTGATATGAAAATTCTATCACGTTTTTCCGGGCTGTACAATGTTTGTCTTTCTTTTTAGTCTGCTGTGCTACTCCACATACTCCATGAGCCGGCCTACGTTTTCTTTATAGTAGTTATAAATGTTCAGCAGGCGCTGTTCCGCGGCTTCGTCATAGGTCTCGTCCTGTCCTGTAGCTTCCAGCCAGGTTCTGGCGTACTCTGCTGCGTCGGTATACAGCAGCGGCACGCCGATGAAACCATCATTTATATCTCCCCGTCCGTCCGGAATGTATGCCTCCAGTGTCAGCGCTTCCTCCATCGGACACCGGCCGATCATCTTGAACCAGGCATCCACAGAATGGAGATGCTCACCGGTCAGCAGATACTGCCGCTCTGCGTCCACTCTTTCATCAAAGGTCACCTGCTCCGGATTGTCTGTATTTACGATGAACCGTGGATTGTACGGTGTCGCCGGCATCAGCACCCGGTCTCCGTATGGCTGGAGATACTGGCTGACCGCCTCCATGTATTCGCCTGCACTTCTGCTTCGGTTCTCTGTGCCGAAGCTGTCCGTCTCGAAATAGAAACGCAGCTGCTCC
>JALEHL010000013.1 GCA_022770665.1 Bacillota bacterium | reverse complement strand
GCAGCTCGGCAAGGTCGGCGGGCTGCTCTTCCTCGGTCACTTCGCGCAGCTTGACGTACTGCTTCTTGATGAGCAGCTTGAGCAGGCGGCTCTTGGTGAGCATCTCAGGGTTGGCCCTGACCTCTTCGTCGTTGGCCTCCTCTTTTTCGGCCTCGCGCATATCCTGCTTGAGGTCTTCAGTAGCTTCCTCGTTCAGATCTTCAGCCAGCTTCTGGCGGACCTCGGCGGGGATATCAGCAGGCAGCTCCTGCACCGGCAGAGCCTGTTCCGCAGCATCAGCCGTCAGCTTTTTTTCTTCCATATCCAGTGGGCGTACCTCCTCAGTTTTTACGGAACAGGAGCAGCTCCTGTATCCGGAGGACGCAGCAGACCGGGAAACAAAAAAACGCACCGCCTTGCCTGCCGGAATGCCGCAAACGCCGCATTCCGCGCACACAAAGCCGCGCCTTCCTCTGCTCTGTTTTGTGGAAAGCGACACCGTTGAAGCGGTGCTTTTCCGCAGGACTCAGCGAAGGAGGCGAACGGTTGGGAGAAACGCAGTTGTTTTTGTTTTCTGATCCATCGCGCCGGTGGTTCTACTTCGACTATGATCCGGGTCCATTTTCCTGCGTTCACCTCCAAGTTTTCATATTCATTTTTATTATAGCGCCGCAAAAAAACGGGGTCAACCCTAAACCACCGATTTACCAGAATTTTGCAAAACAAAACACCCTCTTCCGTGTTGCGGCACACGAAAAAGGGTGTTTTGCTTGGATATTGCCTTGGTGTGAGGAGGAATCATGTTACTTGGGTAAGCGGTTGCGGCCCCGCTTCCCATGGCAAAAGTATAACAGCTTTCACAATTGAATTCGTTAAGAAGCTATGAGGAAACTGTAAAAAGGGAATGGTATCTTTTGGAAGATTTTGTGTTCATCCTTCATCATTCAGGTGAAATTCCTCGTTGATTGCTTCATCCATCACCAGATGGATCTCCAGCTGGGTATGGGTCAGGCCATGCCGGTAGAGCGTCCGCTGGATCCGTTCTCCGCCCCAATCCACCGTCAGCGGCCAATCCTCAGAATCTGTCTGGGGAATCCGGATCTCCACGACCGTTTTTCCTTCCTTTTCTGCTTCCTGCGCCTGACGGATGATGCTTTCGTCCAGAGCTTTCACCGTCTGGATATCATACTGCGGCACCGCATTGGAATCGGCGTAGATCTCACCATCGATCACCGTAACGCTGATCGCCACACAGAGCACCAGCGGCAGCAGGCTCTCCGTTCTGGGGATGCGCTTCAGAAGATACGCCATGGAGATCATCAGCATGAAGAAGCACCAGATCACCCAGGAAAACTCCACTGCACTCAACTGCAGATATTCCGGGTTCACCCTTGCGCTGAGCAGGATGAGATATACGATGGAAACTACCAGACAGAGGCTGCACACGGCCATCTGATGCAGATAGAGTGCATTCAGCTTTGCTGTTTCCGCATTGCCGGGATGCCTTTTTGACGCCACGCAGACCAGCAGTGCAATAAGGATCAGCCCGATCGTTCCGGCCAGCCAGATCAGGTTCAGCCGGGCGATGGACTGCGCAAACTGCTGCAGCGCATTTTTCACTCCAAGACCTGACGCGTTGGAGGCAGCCTGCGCTCTTCCTCCGGTCATTTCGAACACAAGCGAGAGCAGCCACAGGCACACGACCGCTGTTTTTGCCCTGTTTTCCCGGATCGTCTGCCCGATGCTCTTCCAGAACCTGCATCCGCTCTGTTTCATCACACCGATCCAGGAACAGAAAAGCTCGGCCGAGACCGCTGTTGCCAGAATGATGCTATGGTACATATTGGAGTTGATGCACAGATAGACGCCCAGCAACAACAGACCGTTGAACCGTGCATTTTTCTTTTCCGCCGGCCGGAGGCCACCCATCACCAAAAGTGCTGCGCCCGCATTCAGAAGGCCGGATATGATATAGTTGAAAACACAGTTCACATTTGCCGCATAGAACATGTGCTGGCTTTTTTCGCCCGCCACGCAGAACGGCAGAAAATGCCACAGCAGAAGGGTGAGGATCAGAAGATAGCGCTCATTCCGCATCCGGTAGCTTTTCTGCAGCAGGTAATCCATCCCGGCAAGATAAAACACGATCATTCCGGACAGGGCCACCGCAAAAGCGACCGCCAGCGACTGGATATAATCCTGCAGGAACGGGTAAATGCAGCTGACGCCGATCTGCGCAAAGAACGGCATCATTATTTCCGGTAAGATTTTCGTCGGATTCCACATAAAAGGCTGCGGAACTGCCGGGCGCGGGCTGGAAACATAGGTCCAGTCGTCCGCATTGTAGATATAAAGCGGGTGATCACAGGTAAAAAAGAGCATCAGTCCGATGAATACCACCAGATAGAATGCGATTTTTACGCCCGGCCTTTTCTTTACTGATTCCATATCCACTACTCCATATTTTTTATTTTGCTGGTTCATTTGTTTTTTATTATATCTTACTCCCGGAGTGTTTGTCAAACTTACAGCGGCTTCCAGAGCATGGCAGCGTCCACCGACCGTTCTAGACAAAAAATACGCCCCGGTCACCTTGCGGTGAACGGGGCGCTAAAACGAAGCTCGTTTTTACTGCGGCAAGATCCCTGCAAAGCAGGTCTTATGCAGCAGGCGGAGCAAGGTATCTGCAAGCAGACCTTATGCTCCTGACACACGCGGGGTGTGCTTTCAAGGACCCTCGCGGGCGCTTTGGTATCTCATATCCCGCTGCGGTGCT
>JALEHL010000147.1 GCA_022770665.1 Bacillota bacterium | reverse complement strand
GTGGCAATCATATCGATCGTACCGTCCAGCAGTCCTTCCAGAAGGGCCTGCCGGTCTCTTTCACTTCGGATCGGCGGATTCATCTTGAACCGGCCGTCCTCCTGCAGATCCTCATCGCTGAGGAGCAGATAGTGGGGTGCCGTTTCACAGGTCACATCCACACCTCTTGCCTTGGCATTACGAATCACTTCCACGCTTTCGGCGCAGGAGATGTGGCAGACGTGGTAGCTGCAGCCGGTTTCTTCGGCCAGTTTCAGGTCCCGTTCGATCGGCTTCCACTCGCTCTCTGCGCAGATCCCCTTATGACCGTGGGCTCGGGCGTACGCTCCGTCATGAATGTAACCGCCGTTTCGGAGCACCATGTCTTCACAGTGGGCCACCACCGGCCTGCCCAGCTTTTTTGCACGGATCATGGCCTGGCGCATGAGATCCGGATCGTTCAGGCCGACGCCGTCATCGCTGAAGCCGGCCACGTAAGGCGCCATCTCCTCCATGTCGGAAAGTTGGGCGCCTTTTTCCCCCACCGTCAGGGAGCCGTATGGCAGCACGGAGATGACCGCATCCTTTTCGATGAGATCCAGCTCCGCTTTCAGATGTGCCAGACTGTCCGGCACCGGATTCAGATTCGGCATGGCAAACAGGTGGCTGTAGCCGGACCGGGCGCCTGCCATAGTGCCGGTCTTTATGGTTTCCTTATAAAAAAATCCCGGCTCCCGAAGATGTACATGCACATCGACGAAAGAAGGGATGATGATAAGTTCTTGTTCAGATAAAATGTCCATGGAACCGGAAAAACGGGATTCGAAATCCCGGAGAATCGTCTCGTTTACATTACTGTGTTTTACGTGCGGCGCAAGCGCGTTTGTCATGGGTTTCCTCCATCTGCTACACAAATTGTTGCACAAAAAAACTTGCCCTGCGGCAAGTTGTAGACTCAGCAAAACAGCGGGCAGAATCTACTTCGCCCCGTTTTCATTTCCTTATGTCCATCTTGCCGGTCTCTCTGTACCTGCTTAAAGATTTATTTTTACCGTCTAAAATTGTAGCATACGGGGACGACCGGTGTCAAGGGGAAAGGCGGCAATTTCAGGATATTTTCTGCAGGTGCAGCATACGAGAAGATTGAACTGCTGCAGGCTTTGTGGTACAATAAGTCAGGTGTAAAAACAAGAAAAAGGTGGGAAACACATATGCTGAGCCTGACAGAAAAACAAAAGTCAATTTTCGATGTTCTTGCAGAAGGAATCCTCATCATCGATGCAGAAGGAAAAGTCGTATTTGCAAACGAAGCCTACAGAAGCTTCCTCAAGATGGAGCAGCATGAAATCGAGGGAAGAATCCTGCGCGACTTCCGCCCCCATGCCCAGCTGCCCTCTGTCGTAGCCTCCGGGAAACCGGTGCTTCATGCCCAGCGGCTGGAAGGCCTGGAGGAAGCATACTTCGTGAATATGTATCCTCTGCGGGAAAAAGGGGAAATCGTTGGCGGCATCTCGGTCATTACCTTTATGAGTGAAGCAGAGAAAGCAAGGAACGAATTGGAAAAGTATGAAGCCAGGATGCGGCAGCAGGTGCTTCGGCAGGCCAACAAAAACGCGGCAACCTACACCTTCGACAGCATTGCAGCGGCAGATCCCGCCTCGGTTAAGACGAAGCAGCTGGCAATGAAAATCGCCGAAAGTGATCTGACGGTGCTCCTGCAGGCAGAAAGCGGCACAGGAAAGGAACTGTATGCACAGGCAATTCATAATCACAGCAGCCGGAATCAGTCTGTGTTTCTGGCAGTGAACTGTGCGAACTTCCAGGCGAACATGCTGGAAAGCGAACTGTTTGGCTATGTGGAAGGGGCATTTACCGGTGCGAAAAAAGGCGGAAAGATCGGTCTGATGGAAGCTGCCAGGGGCGGGACACTTTTCCTTGATGAGATTTCCGAAATGGATCTGGGGCTGCAGGCCAAACTGCTCCGCGCCCTGCAGGAACGAAAGATCCGCCCGGTGGGCGGTCTGGAAGAAAGGGACATCGATGTACGTATCGTCTGTGCCTGCAATGCAGATCTGGAAGAATACATCCGCCAGGGGAAATTCCGAAAGGACCTGTATTACCGGCTGAACACCTCGGTCATTCAGATACCGCCTCTCCGGCAGCGGCGGGAAGATATTCCTGCGATTATCGATGCCATCCTGAATGAAATCCGGCATCGCCAGCGCAGGCAGCTTTACATTGCAGATGAAGCGATGGCGTGCCTGAAACAGTATGACTGGCCGGGCAATGTGCGGGAACTGCGGAATGTGCTGGAGTTTTCAGCCTATATGTGCGAGGAGGATACCATTGTGCTGGCTTCTCTGCCGGCCAATCTGGTGCGTGAATCGGCGAAAAGTGAAAAAGAAACACTTGCAGAACGAGTCAGAAGATTTGAACGGGGAGAAATTGAGCGTTCACTTCTCTGTCACGGCAATACGCTGGAGGGAAAGAAACAGACTGCGGCAGCGCTGGGGATTTCCCTTGCCACACTATACAACAAGCTGCAGCATCCGATCTTCCCGACGGATCGGTAATTCTAAAAAAATAGAAACGGATTCTAAAATATTAGAATCTGTTTTTTTATTGAAAAACAAAGGGAAAATGCGAAATTCGGCATGCAATGATTCTAAAATGTTAGAATTGTGTGGAATTCAAAGCGAAGAACGCGTTCAGCATGGCACAGGAAAAATGTTGGAATTCAGCCATTCATACGATTTGTGAAATATTTGGCACGGGTTTTGCTCTTATATGGCGGCGAAAAGAAAAAGACGTGAGTCTGAAAGAGTAAAATTATGGAGGTAAAAAATTATGTTAGCGTTTTTAGGCTTTCTCACGGTCATCGTGATGCTTGCGCTCATCATGACTAAAAAAGCGTCACCGCTGGTTGCACTGATTGCAGTTCCGGTTGTGACAGGTATTATTTCATCCTTTTTCCGTCTGACAGAAGTTGCAGAAGGAGAGCCCACCGTTGTGGATGTGATGCAGAACATCAAGAACCTGGGCGGATACATTACAGAAGCAAGCGGCATCGGTTCCGTTGCAGCCACCGGCGTAATGTTCATCTTCTCCATTCTGTTCTTTGGTATTTTAACGGATGCCGGAACCTTCCGTCCGATTATCAACAAGGTCATCGGTCTGGTGGGCACCGATCCGGTGAAGATCGCACTGGGTACTGCAGTGCTGGCAGCTATCGTGCATCTGGATGGATCCGGTGCAGTCACCTTCCTGATCTGCGTACCGGCTCTGCTGCCGCTGTATGATGCCATCGGCATGCGCAGAGGAACTCTGGCAACCATCGTGGCACTTTCCGCAGGTACCATGAACATCCTGCCGTGGGGCGGCCCGACCATTCGTGCAGCCACGGCACTGGGACAGGAAAATGCAACTGAATTCTTCATGCCGGTAATGCCTGGTTTCATCGCAGGTATGCTCTGTGTATTTGTCATTGCATTCATGCTGGGAAAAGCAGAAAAGAGCCGCCTGGGTACCATTCAGCTGGAAGGCGGCGCCAAATATGTGGAACCGGAACTATCCGATGAAGAAAAGGCGCTTCTCCGCCCGAACCTGTTCTGGGTAAACATTCTTCTGATTGTTCTGGCAATCGTTGCACTGCTGAAATCCGGATTTGCTCCGGCAGTTGTATTCATGATCTTCTATGTACTGGCAACTGTAATCAACTATCCGAACGTAAAAGAATCCAAGGCAAGAGTGGATGCCCATGCCAAGGCCTGCCTGATGATGTGTTCCGTATTATTTGCAGCAGGCTGCTTTACCGGTATCATGAAGGGAACCGGAATGATCACCGCCATGGCAGAAACGCTGGTAGCTGTCATCCCTGCATCCCTGGGCAAATTCTTCCCTGTGATCATGGGCGTGATCTCCATGCCGGCATCCCTGCTGTTTGACCCGGATTCCTTCTACTACGGCGTGCTGCCTGTACTGGCGCAGACTGCAGAAGGACTGGGCGTCAGCGCGCTGAGCGTTGGTCGTGCAGCAATCCTGGGTCAGATGACGACCGGCTTCCCGGTATCTCCTCTGACTGCATCCACCTTCCTGCTGATTGGTCTGGCTGGCGTAGATCTGGGCGAGCACCAGAAGAAGACCATTCCGCTGGCATTCCTGGTGACCATCGTGATGCTGGTTGTATGCCTGATCACCGGCGGTATCGAACTATAAGACAATTTGTATTTGTATGATGTATTTGTATGAAACAGAAAATAAGAAAGGACGCAACTATCATGAGAAGCATTCGTATCGGCAGTGGTGCCGGATATGCCGGTGACCGTCTGGAACCGTCACTGGAACTGATTGAAAAAGGAAATCTGGACTATATCAGCTATGAGTGCCTGGCAGAACGTACTATTGCAATCGGACAGCAGGCCAAGCTGAAGGACCCGACGAAGGGATATAACGGTCTGCTGGAGCACCGTATGGAAAAGGCTCTTCCGCTGTGCTATGAACACAAGGTAAAGCTGATCACCAACATGGGTTCCGCAAACCCGCAGGCCGCCGCCGCCAAATGTGTGGAAATCGCAGAGAAACATGGACTGAAGGGCATGAAAATCGCCTGCGTGACAGGTGATGATCTGCTGCCGGTTATCGACAAGTACATGGATACGGAAGTATGGGAAACAGGAAGACCGCTGCGGGAACTTCCTGGAGAAATCGTTTCCGCCAACGCATATCAGGGTGTGGAAGGAATTCTGAAAGCACTGGAACAGGGTGCAGACGTCGTCATCACGGGTCGTGTTTCTGACCCGGCAATCTACATGGCCCCAATCATTCACGAATTCGGCTGGAGCCTGGAAGACTGGGACAAGCTGGGAAAAGGCACCATGATCGGTCATCTGCTGGAATGCGGCGGCCAGGTGACCGGCGGCTACTATGCAGAGCCGGGAAAGAAGGATGTGCCTGGTGTTGGACACCTGGGCTTCCCGATTGTAGAAGTATCCGAAGACGGTTCCTTCATCATTACCAAGGTAGAAGGCTCCGGCGGCATGGTGACACCGGACACCTGTGCAGAGCAGATCTGCTATGAAATCCATGATCCGACGAAGTACATCACACCGGATGTGGTGGCAAACTTCAAGGAAGTGAAGTTTACACAGATTGCCAAGGATGTTGTAAAGGCAGAAGGTGCAACCGGTGCACCGAAGACAGAAACCTTCAAGTGCTCCATCGGTTATCGCGACTGTTTCATCGGCGACGGCGAAATCTCCTACGGCGGACCGGGATGTCTGGAAAGAGGCAAACTGGCACTGGAAATTCTGAAAGAACGTCTGGAACTGGTAGCTCCGGGACAGTTTGACGAAATGAAGTTCGACATCATCGGTTGCAACAGCCTGTACTGGAATCCGGATTTCAAATACAATGAACCGAGCGAAGTCAGAGTCCGCGCGGCAGGAAGGGCAAAGACGAAGGCCATCGCAGACCTGGTGCCGAACGAAGTGGAAGCACTTTACACCAACGGACCTGCCGGCGGCTGCGGTGCAGTGAAGCGGACCCGTGAAATTGTTTCCGTCGCTTCCATCTTGGTAAGCCGCTATGATGTAAAGCCGGAAGTTGAAGTATTTGAAGTAAAATAGTACAGCGCGAATTAGAAAGGAAGTATGATTATGAAACTTTGGGAAATTGCACATTCTCGTAC
>JALEHL010000135.1 GCA_022770665.1 Bacillota bacterium | reverse complement strand
ATCTGATAAAAGATCCAGTTACTGTAACTGTTCTGGCAACCAATGCTCTGACGGTAGAAGTTCCGAACGCATCTGGTGTCGAACTTCCTTCCACCGGTGGCATCGGTACTACCATCTTCTACGTACTGGGTGCTGCACTGGTAATCGGTGCCGGTGTTCTGTTGGTAACCAGAAGAAGAATGGATAAGAACAACTAATAGAATCCATGCGAAATCCGGGAGAACGGATTTTGCGAAGAAAAATCTAAAACAATCTGCTGCAAGCCGGGGGAAGCTTTCCCCGGTCCGCAGCAGCAAGGAGAACCCTGCATGAAGAAAAAAACCAATTCCACAACTATATTTTTAATTTTGGTGATGATTGCAGGTTTGTCCTTGCTGCTGTATCCGTCGGTCAGTGATTATTGGAACTCGTTTCACCAGACCCAGGCCATTGCCAGCTATGCAGAGGAAGTGGCCGGTATGAATGAGCTGGAGTATGACAGGCTCTGGACGGAGGCGCAGGAATATAACGAAAAGCTTGCGAAACAGGACAGCATTTTCATGCTCTCTGACGCACAGAAAAAAGAATATACGGAGCTTCTGGATGTGTCGGGGACCGGGATCATGGGATATATCGAGATTCCGTCCATCCGTTGCAGTCTGCCCATTTATCACGGGGCGGAGGAGTCGGCACTGCAGATTGCGGTGGGACATCTGGAATGGTCCAGCCTGCCGGTGGGCGGGGAAAGCACTCACTGCGTCCTTTCGGGGCACCGCGGTCTGCCCAGCGCCAAGCTGTTTACCAATCTGGATCAGCTGAAAGAAGGAGACGTGTTCATGCTCCGGGTGCTGGACGAGGTGCTGACCTATGAGGTGGACCAGATCCTTATCGTGGAGCCCCAGGAGACCGATGCCCTGAAGATCGAGGAGGGGAAGGACTACTGCACGCTCGTGACCTGCACGCCATACGGCATTAACACCCACCGGCTGCTGGTGCGGGGACACCGGATTGAGAATCTGGCAGATGCGGATTCTGTATATGTGACGGCAGATGCCATGCAGATCGAGCCGCTGATCGTGGCACCGGTACTGGCAGTTCCGATCCTGTTGGTGCTTTTGCTGGCGGTGATGCTGCCAGGCAGCGGGAAAGCCGGGAAAGCCGGAAGAAGACGGAAACAAAGCGGGAAGAAAGAGCCTGAAAGGGTCAAGAGGTGATAGAATGAAACAGAAGAGAGGATGGAAGATCATACTGGCATGTTTTCTGATCCTGACCGTGCTGGTGCCGGGGACGGCGCTGGCGGCCGGCATGATCGACACCGGCCATGCTGTAACGCTGACCCTTTCCTGCCGCGGGCAGGGAGACAGCGGTCTGTACGGCCAGCAGTATGACATTTACAGGGTCGCAGATGTGGATCCATACGGTGAACTGACCGTGACGAAAGACTTCGAAGCGTTCAATGTGAATATCACCGGCCAGAACGATGATGCGTGGCGGAATCTGGCCTCCACGCTGGAAGGCTATGTGCTGCAGGCATCCTCCCAGGGCAGCCTGAAGCCGGCAGACAGCGGGCGGACCGATGCCCAGGGGAACCTGACCTTTCCGACTTCCACCGCCAACGGGCTCACTCCGGGGCTTTATCTGGTGACGGGCCGGTATTTTGTGCAGGACGGCTACTATTATGAGCCGGCACCGTTTCTGATCATGCTGCCGGGACTGGAGAAAGAGAAGAACCAGTGGAATTATGCGGTGACGGCGTCTCCGAAGCAGGAGAGCGGTATTGTGGTGACGCCCCCGTCCTATGTTTCGCGGAAAGTGCTGAAGGTCTGGAATGACAACGGAAAGGAAGCATCCCGGCCGAAGGAGATTACGGTGCATCTGCTGCGGGACGGAAAAGTCTATGATACGGTGAAACTGTCCGCGGCAAGCGGCTGGAGCTGGACCTGGGACAAGCTGAGCGCCGGGTATAAATGGAACGTGGTGGAGGAGATTTCCGGTCCCTATTCGATAGAGATCACGCAGGAAGGGATCACCTTCGTGGTGAAGAATACTTATGAGGAGGAGACTCCCGTGACGCCGGGCGAACCGGATGAACCGGGCAACCCGGACAATCCCGGAACTCCGGTGTCTCCGGTCGGACCGGGGACACCGGATGGACCGTCATCGCCTGACAGCCCGTCCGGATCGAAACTGCCGCAGACAGGCATGCTCTGGTGGCCGGTGCCGGCACTGGCAGCCCTTGGCATGCTCTTTCTCGGTGCGGGCATGATCTTCCGAAGACGGGAAACTGCGGAGGAGAACCGGCCATGAGAGAGAAAAGCAGACGCAGAGCTGTACGGAAAAAAAGCTCCATTCTGATCATCACCGGGCTGCTGCTGATCGCAGCAGCCCTTTCTCTTACCATTTTCAATCTGTATGACGAATACCGGGCAGAGCAGTCAGTGAATCAGATTTTAAGCCGGATGGCGCCGCAGGAAGATACGTTGCTGGAAGGTGAAATCCCGGACTATCTTTTAAACCCTGCTATGGAAATGCCGGTGGAGATCATTGACGGGCGAGATTACATCGGAACCCTTCAGATTCCTTCCCTGGATCTGAAACTGCCGGTGCTGAGCAGCTGGAACTATCCGAATCTGCGGGTGGCACCATGCCGGTATACGGGATCCGCGTACCAGGGAAATCTGATTATCGCAGCCCATAACTATCCGTCTCATTTCGGAAACCTCAAGCACTTGCAGGAAGGAGAAACCGTCCTCTTTACCGATGCAGACGGAAACCGGTTCACCTATCAGGTTGTGGTCCGGGAGACCCTGGAGCCGACAGCGATCGATGAAATGGAAAGTGAAGAAGATGGCGCATGGGATCTGACCCTGTTCACCTGCACCATCGGCGGTCAGAGCCGCGTGACAGTGCGTTGCGTGCAGGTGGAGAATTCGTAGGGGGGACACGGTTTGTCTGACCGGGTGCGGGGACGATTGTCTGACCGGTCTGAGCAGAGGGATGCTTTCTCTTCAATCCGGCCCCCTCTTTTTTGCTTTTTTGAGACCGAAAAGGGGGACAGTGCGAAATCGCTGCACGAAGGCTGGTGTTCCATCCTGCACTGCACGCGACTCGACCCGCATGCATATACTGGTGCAGGGAGGAATCTGCGATGGAGAGACGATGGGACAGGAAGGCGTGTGTCAGATGCCGGATTCGAAGAATACTCCGGGGCGGGATGATTCTGGCAGCCGGGCTGTGTCTGATGGCAGCAGGCGGCGGCCTGCTGTTCCGGGATTTTTACGGGGAAAGCATCGATGCCGCAGCGAAGGCGGTGGCGGTTAACGTGGTGGCCATAAAAATCAATCAGAGCCTGGAGGAGGGAATCACAAACGGCGGACTGCAGGGCGAACTGCTTCATGTGGAGCAGGACAGCGAGGGAAAAGTCCAGTATGTGGAAGCCGATTCCAGGCTCATAACACAGCTTGTGCTGGCCTTTTCCATGAAAATGAATGAAAACTATAATACGGGCGATACAGAGGTCGTACCGATGAATCTGGGGATCCTGACGGGAAACAAGCTCCTGTCCCAGCTGCCTCTGACAGTGAACGTGAAAGTGATGCCTCTGAGTCTGACGAAATTCCAGTGCGAAACGGAATTCGAGACCCAGGCCATCAATCAGACCCGGTATAAGGTGTACTGCACGGTGACCAGCAATGTGCAGATCGTGGCGCCTTTCAGCCGGGAAACCGCGGAGATCAGCCGGAAGGTTCTGCTGGCAGAAGCTGTTATTATCGGGGATGTGCCGGAAAACTATGTACGCGTGCCGCAGGACGATATCCTGGATGTGACATGAAGATTCCGTTGCAAAAGCCGGCCGTCTCGGGTATACTGGTACTGCAGGCGCCTGCAGAAGGGGCGGGCGGCGGAAGGCGGTGACAGCGCCGGACGGAATGATTTTGCGAAAACAGAAAGTGTGAAGAGAAAAATGCTTAGATTTAATGAGAAGAACGAAGTGATAAAAGAAGACGAATACCGGGCCATTCTGGTGGGTCTGCAGCGGGAGAGGGAAGAGGACATTTCCTATTCCATGGCAGAGCTGAAGGGACTGGCGGAGGCTGCCAACGTGGAGGTGCTGGGACAGATGGTGCAGAATCTGGAGCGGCCCAACACGGCGACCCTGATCGGAAAGGGAAAAGTGGAGGAACTGACGCAGCTGGTCCAGAACATGGAAGCGGATACGGTGATCTTCAACGACGAGCTGACGGGAATGCAGCTTCGGAATCTGGAGGATGCAGTGGGCGTGCGGGTCATCGACCGGACGATCCTGATTCTGGATATTTTCGCGGCGCGGGCCTCTTCGAGAGAAGGCAAACTCCAGGTGGAACTGGCGCAGCTGCAGTACAGGATGCCGCGGCTGACCGGTTTCGGCAAGTCCCTTTCTCGTCTCGGCGGCGGAATCGGCACCCGGGG
>JALEHL010000109.1 GCA_022770665.1 Bacillota bacterium | reverse complement strand
TCGTCTGGCATGGTTTGGGTCCTGCGCAATGGGATGCCGTGAACCTTGTCAGGTCCGGAAGGAAGCAGCAATAAGCGGAAGTTCTTATGTGCCGCAGACTAGCCTTCTCCAACGCCTGCGAAGCTTTTTAAGGGCAATTGTTTTATTCTGCGCTGTGTTCTCGGCGCGGAGAAGGAGAAAGTATGTATACAGCACTCTATCGTGCACAGCGGCCCGAGATTTTCAGCGAAATTCTCGGGCAGGAGCATATTGTGAAAATTCTGAAGCATCAGATTGCTACGGATACGGTCAGCCATGCCTACCTGTTCTGCGGCACACGTGGAACAGGCAAGACTACAACAGCGCGAATTCTTGCGAAGGCGGTCAACTGCCTGGCAGAACCGGGTGACATATCAGATGAAGAGGGTGACGTGAGACCCTGCGGCCATTGTGCCAATTGCGAAGCGATTAAAAACGGCACGTTCATGGATGTGATTGAAATTGATGCGGCATCCAACAACGGCGTGGACAGCATCCGGGAACTGCGGGAGAGTGTCAAGTATCCGCCGGCGGCCGGCAGGAAAAAAGTCTACATCATCGATGAAGTGCATATGCTTTCTACAGGGGCATTCAATGCTCTGCTGAAGACCCTGGAGGAACCGCCGGAGAATGTCATGTTTATTCTGGCGACGACAGAGCCTCAGAAGCTGCCGGCGACGATCCTGTCCCGCTGCATGCGGCTGGATTTCAAACGGGTGCCTCTGCAGACTCTGGCCGGAGGAATGAAGCGGATCTGTGAAGAAAAAGGCGTGGAAATCACGGACAGCGCGCTGAAACTGCTGGCAAACAGTGCAGATGGATCGGTCCGGGACGGGCTCAGCATTTTGGATCAGGTGCTTTCGGCCGGTGATACGTATATCGACCGGGACAAGGTGCTGGAATACATCGGTACTGCGGGAGAAGATTTCTTTATCGAACTGACAGAACTGGTTGCGGTGCATAACGTGTCGGAAGCACTGGTGCTTCTGGACAGGGCACTGGCAGACGGCAAGGATGTGAAGCAGCTGATGAAGGATTGGGTTTCCCATTATCGCAGTCTTTTGATTACAAAATTTATCAGAAATCCGGAGGACATGCTGAACCTGTCCACGGAAAATATAGAAAGGATCCGTCAGCAGAGCAGACAGATCTCGCTGGAAGAAATCAACGATGCGATTCTTCGGCTGTCGAAGACCATCAACGATGCAAGGTGGTCCACGCAGCCTCGCATTTTGCTGGAACTGGCGATCGTGGCTATCGCGACCAACCTGGTCGATGAAGAAAAGCTGGCGCCGCGTGCCGGACTGCCTTCATCAGCAGGTCAGACTTCCAAAGCAGAGCGGAAGGAAATTCCCTCTGCGTACCGTGATGCTTCGCCCGTTCCGGCAGATGGCCGTGCAGGCGGATCCGATGCATTACAGCCGGAAACGGAGACAGAGATACCGGAAAAACGACGCTCAGAAAGCGCAGAACCGACTACAGCCGCGGATCCGGGGTCAGTCATGTCAGTCATGAGCCGGGACGCAATGGACGACCTGTGGCATCAGATCTTTGAAGAAGGAGAGGGAAGTGCCAGCAGCTTTAACCTGATACGCAGCGGCACCACGCTGGAGACTGTGGGGGAGAAGCAGTTCGTAGTGCTGGCGAAAACCGGTTTTGCCAAACGGTATGCAGAAAAAATGCGTCCGGAGCTGGAGCGTCTCATGGAACGCCATCTGGGACATCCTCTGAAGATGATCTGCCGTCAGGAAACCGAAGTCAAAATGGAGGACAACGATTCCAGGATGGAGTCTCTGGCGCAGATTGCCAGCGAGACCCTTGGAATTCCGGTAGAAGTGGAATAAAAAAACCAGAGAAAGTACGGAGGAAAAGAAAATGGGAAAAGGAATGAGAGCAGGAAGAAAGCCGTCGACCGGCGGCGGCAGCATGCAGAAGCAGCTGCAGCAGATGCAGGCGATGCAGAGAAAGATGGAAGCGCTGCAGGCTGAAATTGAAGAGAAGGAAATCACGGCAACTGCCGGCGGCGGTGCTGTCAGCGTAACGGTAAACGGAAAGAAGGAAATCACCAGCCTGGAGCTGAAACCTGAGGTTGTTGATCCGGAGGATATTGAAATGCTGCAGGATCTGATCATGGTGGCAGTAAACGAAGGAATCCGGCAAATTGAGGAAATGTCCAATACGGAAATGAGCAAACTGACCGGCGGACTGGGCATTCCGGGACTGTAAGCGATGAGAGAGTATCCGAAACCGCTGGATATTTTGATCAGCGAGCTGTCCAGACTGCCCGGGATCGGCGGGAAGACCGCACAGCGCCTCGCGTTCCATATTCTGTCGCTGGAAGATAAAGAAGCAGAGCGGCTGGCCAATGCAATCCTGCGTGCAAAGCGGGAAATGCGGTACTGTTCTGTCTGCGGGAATCTTACCGATACAGATCCTTGCCGGATCTGCAGCGACCCGCAGCGCCGTCAGGATGTGATCTGCGTCGTGGAGAATCCGCGGGATGTGGCGGCAATGGAGCGGATACGGGAGTACAACGGCCTGTACCATGTGCTCCACGGGGTGATTTCACCGATGGAAGGAATCGGACCGGAAGATATCAATCTGAAGTCTCTGATCGCCCGGCTGCAGACAAGCGATGTAAAGGAACTGATTGTGGCAACCAATCCCAATATCGAGGGAGAAGCCACTGCCATGTATATCGCTCGTCTGATCAAGCCGTCCGGCATTAAAGTCAGCCGGATCGCCCACGGAATTCCGGTGGGCGGTGATCTGGAATATGCAGATGAAGTGACGCTGCTGAAGTCCCTGGAGGGACGCAGACAGCTCTGACTAAAGAGAAAGCTGTTTCTCTTTTGCCAGTTTCAGAAGATAGGAATACCGGGTCCGCGCGGCCAGTAGATTATAGGACGCGTAGTCGATCGCATCCCAGTCAGTCAGCTCGTTGCACAGGCTTGCCGCATCATTGAGCTCAAGTCTGGCCGACTGAAGGGACTGCAGCAGAAATTCTCGTTCAGAGTAGGGATGTCTGTTTCCTTTCATTAAAAATCACACCTTTCGCAATCTGTTTATTCTATTTTATTCCAAAACATCATAGTTTATACAAAGTCAGGAGGGTAGATTATGCTGGGACTGGAATTGAGTGTTTTTCTGACATATGCGGGAGCGATACTGATGATCTTCCTGCTGGGAAAAATTTTTCTCTGGCCGCTGAAGATTGTGGGAAAGCTGATTCTGAGCAGTCTGCTGGGCGGCGCGCTGATTCTGCTGCTCAATGTGATTGGAGGCTTCTTTGGCCTGCTGCTGATTCCGCTGAATCTGATCACCGCACTGGTTGCCGGTATTCTGGGCATCCCCGGTGTGATCCTGCTGCTGCTTCTGTTCCTGCTTTAGGACAGAAAAAACAAAAGGAAAACATGTATGCATGTAAGGAAACACCTTTTTTTCACAAAAGGTGTTCTTCTTATGCTATACTATTAAAAGAAGTAAAAAATAAACTATATGAATCAGTGAAAATGAGGTAGAACAATATGGCAATTGAAAAAGTCAGAGCTTTTTTCCGTGCGCGGGGCATGGAAGACCGGATCCGGGAATTTGATGTATCCAGCGCAACCGTAGAACTGGCAGCCCGCGCAGTGGGCACGGAAGAAGCCAGAATCTGCAAAACACTGTCTTTTCACGACGGAGAAGACGGATGCATTCTGATCCAGACCGCCGGGGATACGAAAATTGACAACCGGAAATTTAAAGATACATTTCATCAGAAAGCGAAGATGCTGTCTCCGGAGGAGGTCGTGGCATTCACAGGCCATGCCATCGGCGGTGTATGCGCTTTTGGAATTGACAATCCGAAAGTGCGTATATTCTGCGACGAATCCCTGAAGCGGTTTGATACCGTATTTCCTGCCTGCGGCAGTGCAAACAGCGCCATTGAACTGAGCTGCGACGAACTGTTCCGGATTTCCGGCGCAGAAAAATGGATTGATGTATGCAAACTGCCGGCTGCAGAAAACCCGGAGGTGGACAGATAAATGACAGAACAGCATATCTGGAAGTCAGACCTGAAAATGCTGATCATGCTCACGATCGGGGCATGTATCATGGCATTCAACCTTCGAAGCTTCGTGAATACCGGCGGCCTTTTCCCGGGCGGATTTGCAGGAATCACTCTGCTGATCCAGCGGAGTGCCAGCCGGTTCCTCCACATTGCGATACCGTATTCACTGATTTATCTGCCGCTGAATCTGATTCCTGCGTACATTGGTTTCCGGTTTATTGGAAAACGGTTTACAATCTGCTCTTTTTATGTGGTATTTCTGTCCAGCTTCCTGACGGATGTGCTGCCGGAGATTGCCATTACATATGATACACTGCTGATCAGTATCTTCGGCGGTATCCTGAACGGAGTCTCCATCAGTGTCAGTCTGATTGCGGGAGCCAGTGCAGGGGGAACCGATTTCATTTCCATCTATTTTTCTGAGAAAAAGGGAATCGACACCTGGAACTATATCTTCCTGGCCAATGTGTGCATTCTGACCCTGGCCGGCATTCTTTTCGGATTTGATGCGGCACTGTATTCGATCATTTTCCAGTTCTGCAGCACGCAGGTGATCCAGATGCTGTATAAACGATATCAGAAGGATACTCTGCTGATCATCACGTCGAAACCGCGGGAAGTATACGAGCAGATCCGCATCAGCACCCATCACGATGCCACCCTGATAGAGGGGGAAGGATGCTTTGAAGAGACCCCACGTCATATTCTCTACTCTGTAGTGGGGCGAGGGGAAGTGGAGCATCTCATGCAGGAGATACGGGCCATCGATGAAAAGGCGTTTATCAACGTGATTCAGACAGAACAGGTAACCGGACGGTTCTACCGCCGTCCGACTGAATAGGACAGAGCGGGCGTTCCCGCTTCGCAAAACAGATTCTCCCGGCGTTTTTATGGCGTCGGGATTTTTTATATGCGGGGAGAATTTCTTCGATTTTATTTCAAACTGTCTTGTCATATGTATTGATAAAAAGTAAACTTTTCTTTACTTTCTGCAGGGAACATGGTAGGATAGTTTCAGTTTTTATTCAACACAGGAAAGGCAGAAAGAAAAATGAAAAAAATACTGAACCGGATTTTTATCGACGGCCTCAGCGGAATGGCGCTGGGACTCTTTGCAACTCTTATTGTAGGAACCATTATTCAGCAGATCGGTAGCCTTGTCGGCGGAAGCATGGGAGCGCTGATCTTTCTGGTTGGGAAACTGGCAGCGGCGCTGACCGGTGCCGGAATCGGCGCAGGAGTGGCCTGCAAGTTTAAAGCAGGCCCTCTGGTAACGGTATCTGCCTGTGCGGCGGGCATGACAGGCGCCTTCGCAGGGAAAATTCTTGCAGGCGGTGTGCTGGCGGAAGGAAGCATCGTGCTTGCTGGTCCGGGAGAGCCTCTGGGCGCGTTCCTGGCCGCATACGTGGGAATCGAGCTGGGCCTGCTGGTCTCCGGAAGAACGAAAGTGGATATTCTGGTTACTCCGCTGACGGTGATCGGAGCCGGTGCGGCAGTCGGTCTTGTGCTGGGACCGCCGATCTCCGACTTTATGTTTGCGCTGGGGGCTATGATCAACTGGGGAACAGAACAGCAGCCGTTTTTGATGGGAATCGTGGTTTCTGTACTGATGGGCATGATTCTGACGCTGCCCATCAGCTCTGCGGCGCTCGGCGTGATTCTGGATCTGTCTGGTCTGGCTGCCGGCGCAGCGACCGTAGGATGCTGCTGCAACATGGTGGGGTTTGCTGTGGCAAGCTACAGGGAAAACAGAATGGGCGGCCTTCTGGCACAGGGAATCGGCACGTCCATGCTACAGGTTCCCAATATCGTGCGCAAACCGCTGATCTGGCTGCCGGCGATCCTTTCCAGCGCGATCCTGGGGCCGGTATCGACAATGGCATTTCACATGACGAATAATGCAACCGGTTCCGGCATGGGCACAGCAGGTCTGGTCGGCCAGATCATGACGTGGCAGACGATGACGGCGGCAGAGCCTGGCACGGTTGTGCTGCTGAAGATCCTCCTGATCCAGATGATTCTTCCGGCAATCCTTACACTGCTGATTTCAGAATTCATGCGCCGGAAAGGCTGGATCCGGTATGGCGACATGAAGCTTGACGTATAGGCTCCTTCCGCGGTAAAATAAGAAAAAACAGGCGGAAGGAGCAGGTCCGGCGATGAGAGGACAGGAAAGACGGGAAGAGATTCTGAAAATACTGCGTGACAGCGAGGGTCCAGTGCCAGGCATGGAGCTTGCAGAAAGACTGGGCGTGAGTCGGCAGGTAATTGTACAGGATATGGCACTCCTGCGGAGCAGCGGGATACAGATCCTGTCAACCCACAGGGGATATGTCCTGCACGGAGAACGTCATGCCAGCCGCGTCTTTAAGGTCATTCATACCAGCGAGCAGGTGGAGGAAGAGCTGAATCTTTATGTGGATTTGGGCGGCCAGGTTGAGGACGTGTTTGTGTATCATAAAGTGCACGGCGTCATCCGCGTCCCGCTGCAGATCCGGTCACGATGGGATGTGCAGAAATATATGGAGGACATTTCTTCCGGGAAATCGACCCAGCTGATGATACTGACATCAAACTACCACTATCATACCGTCACTGCAGAGTGCGAGGAGATCCTGGACAGGATCCAGGCGGAACTTAAGGTCCGCGGATTTCTGGCAAAGCTGCAGGACTGGGAGCCAGTAGACTTCCGGAAGGAGAGACGCAGCAAATGAAAAAAACAGATATGATCGTAAAGGCGCCGCATTTTTATACGATGGAAGGGGAAGGTGTCGGATACCGGTCCGGTGTCGTGATGCTGGTGGATGGCGGAAAGATTGCAGGATTTGCAGATGCGAAACAGTACGAAAGCGAATACCTCGCAGAGGAAGTACTGGATCTTTCCCATCATGCAGTCCTTCCGGGACTGATTGACGGCCATATGCATACCGCCTGCAACGTGATGCGGGGGCTGGCGCAGGATACAGATCACTGGATGATGTACGGACTGCAGCCTTTTGATAATGTTGTAACCAATGAGGAAAGAGATGCCGGAAGCCGGGTGGCCATCATAGAGGCGGTGAAGGCTGGAACGACCTGTCTGGGTGATTATGAGGCAGACATGGAAAATGTATGCCGCTTTATTGATCAGATCGGTGCACGCGGAAATATCACGCAGAATATCCGCGCGGCCAAACGAAGAGTCTACCGGCCGGGAGAACTGTACGAGTTTGACGATGTGGCAGGGGAAGAAGACCTGAAACGGAATCTGGAGCTGTTCGACCGCTGGCATAATCAGAAAGATGGGCGGATCCGGATTCTATTCGGGCCGCAGGGAGCGGATTTTGTCAGCCCGGAGATGCTGCTGAAAGTCCAGAAGATCGTGAAAGAGAAAAAAACGAAACTTCATATGCATGTGCAGCAGGGGAAACGAGAAACGTATCAGATTGAGAAGCGTTACGGAAAGCGGCCGACGGCGTTTCTGTCAGATCTGGGACTGCTGGATAAGGAACTGATTGCAGTACATCTGACGGACTGTACTGACGAAGAGACGCGGAGCATCGCGCGAAGCGGCGCCTCGATGATTGTGAATCCCGCTTCCATCGGTATTATCGACGGAATTGTCTGTCCGAGTGTGGCTTTTCAGGAGGCAGGCGGAAACGTGGCGCTGGGATCGGATCAGGCGCCGGGGAACAACTGCCATAATATCATTCACGAAATGAAAAATGTCTGCCTGTTCAATAAGATAAAATATCAGAATCCGGAAGTCATGCCGGCATGGAGGGCACTGAGGATGGCGACCATAGAAGGCGCGAAAGCGATCGGCGCCGACGATATCATCGGCTCTCTCAAGGTGGGAAAGCAGGCTGATTTCATTGCAGTTGATCTTTCTGTGCCGTCGATGCTCCCGGTATATACTTACCCGATGCGGAACATCGTGCCGAACCTGGTTTACAGTGCGAGGGGGCAGGAAATTGTGCTTTCGGTGGTAAACGGCAGAGTGATCATGAAAGATCAGAAGATTCTGACCATTGATGAAAAAGAATATCTGGAGGACATACAGCGCTATCCGCAGGGAATCGGCGCACGGGCAGCAGAAGAATTCTTCTTTGTGCACGGCACGAATGCCCGCTTTATGGAAGAAGGAAAACTATAAAACGAATCTTTTCATGATAGTGAAATCAAAATGGGAGCTGAAGCACCGCCGACATATCAGGTCGGCTGGAGCGGCAGCTCCTTCTTTTTCTGCGAAGAACAGCCGCAATTTGGGCAGTTGAACCTGGAATGTCTGTTTTTCGAACAGAACCGGGAGGAATGTCCATTGAGAAGAATCGTGGAATCGAATAAAATATCTTACAGTAAAAGAGGGGGTGAATGTATGAAGCAACTTCGTGCAGCGAGAAGCGGATATATGCTGATATCTGTATTTTTTTACATAACGGGGATTTTATATATGGTGAAGATTTCAGCATCTCCGATGATCAGCTGCATGGTGAGCGGTGCGGTGCTGATTTCGTATGGGGTTGTGAAGATTCTCGGCTATTTGTCCAATGATCTGTACTGCCTTGCATTTCAGTATGATCTGGCATGCGGCCTGTTCCTTATCGTGATCGGACTGATCGATATGGGGTGCAATCTCAGGATCAGGGAATGGCTGCTCCCGGCACTCGGGCTGCTGATTCTTCTGGATGCGCTACTGAAGATACAGACTGCCAAGGAAGCACGGGATTTCGGGTTGCAGACTTGGAAACGGATCCTGATAGCATCAACTGCAGCAGGAATTTTCGGGGCGATGATCATTATCCAGCCGTTTTCTGATCCGCTTGAAGCACATATCACAGTGGGATGCGGCCTGCTGGCAGAAGGATTCATGAACCAGCTGACAGTAATGGAGACCGTAAAATTAAATGAAAAAAAAGAGAAAGAAAAGGATTTTGAAGAATAAAATAGAATATCGAAAATCAGGAGGGCAGAAAAATGGATGTATCAAGCACAATAAAGAAATTTGGTCTGGAGCAGGCGTTCAATTATCTGTATAAAGATCCGGAAAAAAATATGCTGAAAATCATGGACTGGGCAGATACGTTTGCAGGGGATGAATTCGTGCCGCAGCGGAAGATGATCCGTACCGCACTGACGGATCCGGAGCATCCGTACTATGGATATATACGCCGGCTTGTGAAGGAGATCGACCCGAATGTCATGAAAACCACAGCGGTCAATTTCTTCATCAATGCGGCACTGGACGGGTGGAAAACGCAGGAGGTATGCAGAAAAAAGTACAACTGTAACATTCCGTGGGCGATTCTGCTGGATCCGACCAGCGCATGCAATCTGCACTGCACCGGCTGCTGGGCCGCGGAGTACGGAAACAAGCTGAATCTGACGTTTGATGAGATCGATGATATTATTCGTCAGGGAAAAGAATTAGGGGTTTATTTTTACATATATACGGGCGGCGAGCCGCTGGTGAGAAAGGATGATATTATCCGGCTGTGTGAGAAGCATTCGGACTGCGTCTTCCTGAGCTTTACGAACGGGACTCTGATCGATGAGGCGTTCGCAGACGAAATGCTGCGGGTCGGCAATTTTGTGCCGGCAATCTCGTTGGAAGGGTTTGAAGAGGCCACCGATCTGCGCAGAGGAAACGGCGTGTTTGAAAAAGCGACCGCTGCGATGAAGCTGCTGCGGCAAAAGAAACTGTTTTACGGTATTTCGGCCTGCTATACCAGCGCAAATTTTGAATCGATCACATCCGAAGAATTCTTCGACAGCCTGATCGATATGGGGGCATATTTTATCTGGTACTTCCACTATATGCCCGTCGGCAACGATGCCGCGCCGGAACTGATGCCAACACCGGTGCAGCGAGTTGAGGCCTATAACCGGATCCGGAAATACCGAGCGACAAAACCGCTGTTTGCCATGGATTTCCAGAATGACGCGGAGTATGTGGGAGGATGTATCGCAGGGGGGCGCAGATATCTCCACATCAATGCCAACGGTGATATCGATCCGTGTGTGTTTATTCACTACTCGGATTCCAACATCCGGGAAAAGACTCTGCTGGAGGCACTGCAGTCTCCGATGCTGATGGCTTATCATGACGGGCAGCCGTTTAATGAAAATATGCTGCGGCCTTGCCCAATGCTGGAAAATCCGGAGAAGCTGCGGGAAATGGTGGAGGGCACCGATGCGCATTCCACGGATATGCAGTCACCGGAGAGTGTAGAACATCTCTGCAGCAAATGTGACCGGTATGCGGCAGAATGGAAACCGGTGGCAGATGCGCTCTGGAAAGAAAACAGGGAGAAGAAAGCGCAGCCTGCCGCAAAAGCCGCAAAATAAAAAAGGACTTCCTCACGAAAGTCCGGATTCAGGCAAGTGCAGGGGAATCGGGAGCACCCTTCGCAGCAAGGAGAAGGGCGCTGTTCCCCGGATTCCCGAAAAGTTCGGAAAGACGCTGGGCGCGGGAAACCAGATCATAGCTCATTCCGCTGTCCAGCCAGTCCAGCACCACACCGACAAAAATGCATTTATAGAACCGGATCAGCAGATTCCGGTCATCTTCTGATAAAATCAGATCTTCTGCGACCGTATCGATATATCTGGATACGGAATGGATCGCAATCCGCTCAAACTGATTCAGGAAAACCTCCCTCTGAATCGAGCGGTATATGTGCAGCAGGGCGCGCCGTCGTTTCATGCTGAGTTCGACCAGCGGCTCCAGGCAGTCGAGCGGCGAGCCGAACCGGCTGTATTTCTGAATAATGTAGTCCGTCTCCGTCCTCACGGAAATTTCAAGGAGCTCCGGAATATCATGGAAATGATAATAGAACGTGTTCCGGTTGATGTGACACCGGTCCACGATATCTTTCACAGTGATCTTACTGTAGGGCCGTTCGTCCAGCAGCTGCCAGAAGGCCTCGATGATGGCATCTTTCGTACGGTTCATTGGATCGCTCACATTTCTTAGCAGTTTATAGTCTTCTACAGTATAGCATAGAACCAGTTTTTTTACAACAATTTCATATGGAGACCATGTATGGAGAACAACTGTTTGCGAAATAAGCCGGAGTATGG
This sequence comes from Bacillota bacterium, assembly GCA_022770665.1. GTDB lineage: Bacteria > Bacillota > Clostridia > Peptostreptococcales > Anaerovoracaceae > RGIG7179. The sequence goes on along the minus strand of JALEHL010000109.1, from coordinate 12,016 downwards.
TATGATATATGAAAATGGAACCGGCTGCGCTTCAGTCAGGTATGAGAGGAGTTTCCATGGATCATTTTGAACTGATATCAGAATACAGTATGATGGGCGATCAGCCCGAGGCGGTGGACAGGCTGACGGAGGGCCTGCGGAAAGGAAAGAAATATCAGACTCTCATGGGGGTCACCGGCTCAGGAAAGACTTTCACCATGGCGAATCTGATTGCCAGGGTGAATCGTCCGACACTGGTCATTTCCCATAACAAGACGCTGGCGGCACAGCTGCACGGGGAGTTCAAGGAATTTTTTCCGAACAATGCGGTAGAATATTTCGTGTCCTATTATGATTATTATCAGCCGGAGGCCTACGTGCCGTCGACAGATACCTATATTGAAAAAGACTCCGACATCAACGCAGAGATCGAGAAGCTGCGCCATTCGGCGACGGCAGCGCTGGCAGAGCGGCGGGATGTGATCATTGTCGCATCCGTGTCCTGCATCTACGGTCTGGGAAGTCCGGTAGATTATGAAAATCAGGTGCTTTCTCTGCGGCCCGGTATGGAAAAGAGCCGTAATGACATCCTGCGGAAGCTGGTGGACATTCAGTATACCAGAAATGACTTGGGCTTCGAACGGGGCTGTTTCCGGGTGCGGGGCGATGTGATCGACATCTATCCTGCCGGTGCCGAAGCGGCGGTGCGGGTGGAACTGTTCGGCGATGAAATTGAGTCGATCAAGGAGATCAATCCGGTGACCGGAGAGATCCTCGGACTGCGAAACCATGTGGCCGTCTATCCGGCATCCCACTATGTGACTTCGCCGGAGAAGATGGAAGCGGCGATAAAGACCATCGAAGAGGAACTGGAAGAGCGGGTGACCTGGTTCAAAGACCGCGGAAAACTGCTGGAAGCGCAGCGGATCGAGCAGAGAACAAGGTATGACCTGGAGATGCTGCGGGAGATTGGAACCTGCAAGGGCATTGAGAACTATTCCCGTCATCTGAACGGGCTGGCACCGGGAACCCGGCCGTACACGCTGATTGACTATTTCCCGGATGATTTTCTGATGATCATCGATGAGTCCCATGTGATGCTGCCGCAGCTGCGGGCGATGTATGCAGGGGACCGGTCCCGGAAATCATCCCTGGTGGAATACGGATTTCGTCTGCCTTCCGCACTGGACAACCGACCGCTGAAGTTTGAGGAATTTGATGACCTGGTCAATCAGGTGGTCTTTGTCAGCGCCACGCCGGCCCAGTATGAACGGGAGCAGGCAGGAGGCATCAGTGCAGAGCAGATCATCCGCCCGACAGGCCTGCTGGATCCGCCGATCGAAATTCACCAGACTGAAGGACAGATCGACCACCTGATCGGGGAAATCCGGAAAACCACAGAAAAAGGGGAACGGGTTCTGGTAACAACGCTGACAAAAAAGATGGCGGAGAGTTTAACAGACTATCTGAAGGGGGTAAATATAAAGGTGCGGTATCTTCATTCTGAAGTGGATACTCTGGAACGAATGGAGATCATAAGGGACCTTCGCCTGGGCGTGTTCGATGTGCTGGTGGGCATCAACCTGCTGCGGGAAGGCCTGGATATTCCGGAGGTTTCGCTGGTCGCGATTCTGGATGCGGATAAGGAGGGATTTCTGCGTACAGAGACATCGCTGATTCAGACGATCGGCCGGGCCGCCAGAAATGTTGACGGCCGTGTCATCATGTATGCAGACACCATCAGCAAAGCCATGCAGGCGGCCATCGATGAGACAGAGCGAAGACGGGCGATTCAGGATGCATATAACAGAGCGCATCACATTACGCCGGAATCCGTGAAAAAATCTGTCCGTGCCGTCATTGAAGCAACGAGAGCGGCGGAAGAAGAAAGCGAGTACCATGGAAAGAATCCGCAGGAAATGACGAAGAAAGAGCGGATGGATTTTGTGAAGAAACTGGAAAAAGAGATGAAACAGGCTGCGGCAGATCTGCAGTTTGAGCGGGCGGCACAGCTCCGTGATCAGATCTTTGAATATAAAGTAAACTTATAACTACAGGAGTGAAAGAAACAGAATGCAGAAAGATATTATCATAAAAGGCGCCAACGAAAATAACCTGCAGAATCTGGATGTGACGATTCCGCGGGACAAGTTTGTAGTGTTTACCGGGCTTTCCGGTTCAGGCAAATCCTCACTGGCCTTTGACACGATCTATGCGGAGGGACAGAGACGCTACATGGAAAGCCTTTCTTCTTATGCGCGGCAGTTTCTGGGGCAGATGGAGAAGCCGGATGTGGAATACATCGAGGGATTGAGTCCGGCGATATCTATTGATCAGAAGACGACCAGTAAGAATCCTCGCTCTACGGTCGGCACTGTGACAGAGATTCATGACTATCTCCGTCTTCTGTATGCCCGGATCGGCAAACCCCACTGCCCTGTCTGCGGCAGGCCGATTTCCAGCCAGTCGGTAGACCAGATGGTGGACGCGATCATGTGCTTTCCGGAAGGTACGAAGATTCTGGTTCTGGCACCGGTGGTCCGGCAGAGGAAGGGGGAGCATGAGAAGATCCTGGAACGGATTCGGAAGGAAGGATATACGCGGGCCAGGATTGATGGCGAGATTCGGCTGCTGGAAGAGGAAGAAATCAAGCTGGAAAAAACATACAAGCATACCATTGAGATTGTAGTGGACCGGATCGTGGTGAAACCGGGGCAGGAAAGCCGGATCAGCGAGGCAGTGGAGCTGGCCATGAATGAGGGAAACGGGCTGGTGGTTGTCAGTGCCTCCGCGGAAGGGGATACCTGGGAAAAAACCTTCAGCACCAGACTCGCCTGCCCGGATCACGGTATCAGTATCGAAGAACTGGAGCCGAGAATGTTCTCCTTCAATGCCCCCTTCGGTGCATGTCCGGCCTGCAACGGTCTGGGATTCACAGCGAAAATCGATCCGGAGAAAATCATTGACTATGATAAGAGTATCATGGACGGGGCGCTGAATCAAATTTTTGCATCCATGGAGTATGCAAGCTATTACCGTCAGGTGCTGGAGGCACTGGCAGACATGCATCATGTGAGCCTGGACACGCCGTTCCGGGAACTGCCGGAAAAGTTCGTAAAGGAGCTGCTGTACGGTACGGGAAGCAAGCATCTGGTGTATGACTACACCAGCAGAACGACGGGAAAGGTCAGTCACCGCGACCATCCGTTTGAGGGTGTGATCAATAATCTGGAGCGTCGGTACAGGGAGACAGGCTCAGACTATATGAAATCGAAGCTGGAAAAATTCATGGTGGAAGATGTCTGCCACCAGTGCGGCGGCAAGCGGCTGAAACCGGAAGTGCTGGCAGTGACAGTAGGAGGAAAGAACATCGCGGAGTTTTCTGACATGTCGGTAAGGCAGGCGCTGGATTTTTCAGAGCATCTGGAACTTTCAGACCGGGATCAGAAGATTGCCGCGCAGATCCTCAAGGAGATCCGGTCCCGCCTGCGCTTTCTGGCGGATGTCGGACTGGACTATCTGACCCTGAGCCGGTCTGCGGGCACCCTGTCCGGCGGCGAGTCTCAGAGGATCCGGCTGGCTACTCAGATCGGATCCAGCCTGGTGGGCGTCCTGTACATTCTGGATGAGCCGAGCATCGGGCTGCATCAGAAGGATAACGAGAAACTGCTGGCAACTCTGCGGCATCTGACCGATATCGGAAATACTCTGATCGTGGTGGAGCATGATGAAGATACCATGTATATGGCAGATCACATCGTAGATATCGGACCGGGAGCAGGGATCCACGGAGGACGACTGGTGGCACAGGGAACGGTGGAAGACATCAAGGCCTGTCCGGAATCTCTGACCGGACAGTATCTGTCCGGTGTGCGCAAAATCCATGTGCCCGATCACCGCAGGGAAGGAAATGGAAAGTCCATTGTCGTGAAGGGTGCCCGGGAGAATAACCTGAAAAATATCGATGTGGAATTTCCGCTTGGAAAACTGGTATGTGTTACCGGTGTATCCGGTTCGGGAAAGAGCAGCCTGGTCAATGAGATTCTGTACAAGGGGGCGGCGAATATGGTGAACCGGCTGAAAGAGCCTGCCGGAGCCCATGATGCGATTCTGGGACTCGAGAACATCGATAAAGTGATCGACATCGACCAGTCCCCGATCGGGCGGACACCGCGGTCCAATCCGGCGACCTATACAGGGATGTTCACATATATCCGTGATCTTTTTGCCGGTCTTCCGGAAGCAAAACTGCGGGGGTATGACAAGGGCAGGTTCAGCTTCAACGTGAAGGGCGGACGGTGTGAAGCCTGCGGCGGAGACGGCATCATTAAAATCGAGATGCACTTCCTGCCGGATGTGTATGTGCCGTGCGAGGTCTGCAAGGGACGCCGCTACAACCGGGAAACCCTGGAAGTGAAATATAAGGACAAGAGCATATATGACGTGCTGAATATGAGTGTCAGTGAAGCACTGGAGTTCTTCCGGAATATTCCGTCAATCCGGCGTCATCTGGAGACGCTGGAGGAGGTAGGCCTGGGATATATCAGACTGGGACAGCCCTCTACGCAGCTTTCCGGCGGCGAGGCACAGAGAGTGAAGCTTGCCAGCGAGCTGGCGAGAAGAAGTACAGGAAAGACATTGTATATTCTGGATGAGCCGACCACGGGGCTGCACTTTGCCGATGTTGATAAATTATTATCAGTGCTTGACAAACTGGTCGATGCGGGTAATACTGTAGTAGTAATAGAACATAATCTGGATGTGATTAAACGGGCCGATCATATTATTGATCTGGGGCCTGACGGAGGGGACCGGGGCGGTACCCTGGTAACCTGCGGAACCCCTGAAGAGGTCGCACTCTGCGACGAATCTTATACAGGGCAGTTCCTGAAGAAACTGCTGGCGCGGTAAGACATCGTGAAGACCGGCACCATGATACTACGGAGGTAGCACAAATGAAAAAGGATATGAATCTGACCATGCTGACTGATTTTTATGAAATCACCATGGCAAACGGCTATTTTCAGACAGGAATGGCAGATGATATTGCCTACTTTGATATGTTTTTCAGAAGAGTGCCGGATGGCGGCGGTTTTGCCGTCATGGCAGGACTGGAACAGGTCATAGACTATCTGAAGAATCTTACGTTTACGGAGCAGGATATCGAATATCTGCGGAGCAAGGGAATCTTCTGTGAAGAATTCCTGGATTATCTGCGGAACTTCAAGTTTGCCTGCGACGTGTGGGCGGTGCCGGAGGGCACGCCGATTTTTCCCCATGAGCCGATCATTACGGTCAGAGGGCCTGTGATGCAGGCACAGTTTGTAGAAACAATGATCCTTCTGACGATCAACCATCAGAGTCTGATTGCAACCAAAGCCAACCGGATCGTCCGGGCGGCCAAGGGACGCCCGATCATGGAATTCGGGACAAGGCGCGCACACGGTGCCGACGCCGCCATTTACGGTGCAAGGGCGGCATATATCGGAGGGTGTGCGGGAACCGCCTGCGCCATTGCGGACCGGGATCACGGCATTTCCGCGCTGGGCACCATGGCCCACAGCTGGGTGCAGATGTATCCGGATGAATATTCGGCTTTCAGAAAATATGCGGAAATCTATCCGGATAACTGTGTCCTTCTGGTAGATACATATAATGTGCTGAAATCCGGTGTACCGGCCGCGATCAGGGTATTCAAAGAGATGAAGCCTGCGAAGATGGGCATCCGGATCGATTCCGGCGACATCGCCTATCTGACGAAAAAAGCCAGAAAAATGCTGGATGATGCGGGACTGCAGGATTGCAAGATCACCATTTCCAATTCCCTGGATGAATACATCATCCGCGATGTGCTGCAGGAGGGCGCCTGCATCGATTCCTTTGGTGTCGGCGAGAGACTGATTACGGCAAAATCGGAGCCGGTGTTTGGCGGTGTGTATAAGCTGGCTGCGCTGGAAACAAACGGAAAGATGGTTCCGAAGATCAAGATTTCCGAGAACGTGGAGAAAATTACGAATCCGGGATTCAAGAAGCTGTACCGGCTTTATGATAAGGATACGAATAAGGCTCTGGGTGACGTGATCACCCTGGCGGATGAGTCTGTTCCGGAAGGGGACGGCTATGAGATTTTTGATCCGAATGCCGTATGGAAGCGGAAAAAACTGAAAAATTTCTACGCGAAGAACCTGCGTGTGCAGATCTTCGATCATGGCGAATGTGTTTATAACAGTCCGGATATTGACGAAATCAAAGCGTATGCTGCAGAGCAGATCCATACGCTGTGGGAGGAAACGCTCCGGTTTGAAAATCCTCAGACCTATTATGTGGATCTGTCCCAGAAGCTTTGGGATATGAAACATAAGCTGCTGGAAGAGCACAACTCCATCCGGTAAACGGAAAACTGTAAAACGGAAAACCGTAAAGTAAAAAACCTGCAGAACTGCTGATATACAGAAAACTGCAGGTTTTTTTATGTTACTTATCCATTTTACTTATCCATGGATCCGGAAGCATTCAGCACATCACGGATTTTATGCTGCACCATGCCTTTGATGGCATCCCGGGCCGGACCCAGATACTTGCGCGGATCGAAATCGTCCGGATGCTCCGCCAGATATTTACGGACTTCTGCGGTCATTGCAAGACGCAGATCGGTGTCGATATTGACCTTGCAGATGCCATATTTCGCAGCTTCCCGGATCATATCTTCCGGAACCCCCTGTGCACCTGCCACATTTCCGCCGTACTGGTTGCATTTATCCACGAACTCCTTCAGGACAGTGGACGCGCCGTGAAGCACCAGCGGTGTCTCCGGAAGCAGTTTATGGATCGTTCTCAGCCTTTCGAAGTCCAGGTAAGGTTCCCCCTTGAACTTGTAGGCACCGTGGCTTGTGCCGATGGCGATGGCCAGGGAGTCCACACCGGTCCGCTCTACGAATTCCACTGCCTCATCCGGGTCGGTGAAGGTGGCGGAGCGGGCGTCCACATTGACCGCATCCTCGATGCCGGCAAGCCGTCCCAGTTCTGCTTCCACGACGACACCGCGGGCATGGGCGTATTCGACAACTTCCTTCGTCATTCGGATATTTTCCTCAAACGGATGTTTAGAGCCGTCGATCATGACGGATGTAAAGCCGTCATCCACACATTTTTTGCAGATGTCGAAATTTTCACCGTGATCCAGATGCAGGGCAATATCGACTCCCGTATCCAGAACAGCCGCTTCGACGAGTTTCACCAGATAAGCCGACCTGGCATATTTCCGGGCACCGGCAGAAACCTGCAGAATCAGCGAAGAGCGTTCCTCCAGAGCAGCATCCACGATTCCCTGAATGATTTCCATATTGTTTACATTGAATGCGCCAATGGCATAGTCGGATTTCAGTGCCTTGGCGAACATTTCTTTGGTCGTTACTAAAGCCATGTAATGTACCTCCATTGTCGTCTGTTCTTTTATTATACAACAACGGGAAGCGGAAAGAAACTATGTTTTTCAGAAGAATCTATTTCTTCTGTCCGTTCATCATGGTGGAAAGAAGCGGCCCTGCCATTTCCATCAGCTTCTGCAGATCCGGCAGATTCTGCAGATCGGGCACATTCTGCAGATCCGGCAGATTCGGAGGGCCACCGGCAGGAATACTGGAAGACGGCAGGGAAGAAGAGAGGGCGCGGGAGATGGATTCTGCTGCCCCTGTGATATGGGAATGCCCCGGAGGATCGGAACGGATCGGCAGAGCGGCAATCTGTCCCAGACCCGATATCTGATCCATCATGTCCACGATCCGGTGCATATCCCGGGAAAATGAATCCAGCGGAATTGGCGGCAGCGGCAGAGCACCGGGAGAAAATGCCCGGAACGGGGTCGCAAAATGTGTCCCGCCGGCAGGTCTTCTGTCCCCGGACTGGCCGCTCAGCAGAAGGAGAATCAGAATTATTTTGAGAATATCATTGCTTTTTCCATAAGGTTCCATAGGTGTACCTGACCTTTCTGCCTGCACAGGCTTCTGCAATATAGTATGAAATTTTCCGGCGGCCTGTGCATAAAGTAAAAAAGAAGAAAGAAAGGCAGGAGGTAGAACCGAAGTGTTGAACGAAAAAACGATTGCGGAAATCGCACAGCAGCTGGGACTGTCCGGAAATCCGGGTATTTCATCCAGCGAGCTCAGGCGCATGGAAGGAAAATCTGATGCGGAGCTGAAACGGGAAATTCTGCGGATCCGCGACCAGCTGGCGGCAAGAGGTGTTCCTTACCAGAAACAGGCAGAGATCCTTCGCAGTATGGTGTCCATGATGGATCAGAAACAAAAGGCCCGGCTGCAGAATATTATTGAGCTGATTGAAAAGTAAAAAACAAATCGGAAAAAGCTGTCGTATTCACGAAAAAACGGGGCGCGCATTCACGTTTTCCTATGAATGCGCGCCCCGATGCTGCCGTATTCGCGTCCTCAGCTCCAGTTGATTTTTCTGGCTACATCTTTTTTGGTAGAGCCTTTTTCAAATGTCAGAACACCGGCACTTACCTTTTCGTGGTCCAGCCCGCTTTCCTGACAGATCTGCTGATATTCCGCATAGTCTTCAAAAAGACCTGCCTGAACGAGACAGTCTATCGCTGCCGCTGCAGTACTTCCTGTCACATTGACTTCCACATCGCGGGAAAGGGTTCCACCGGTCCAGAGGGCACCTGCTGCGGGATTCCCGTCGCTGCCTGCGTCGGTGGTGCCGCCGTCAGGCTGGGAAGACTGCCCCTCGCCGCTCTGCTGGTCGTTCCCGTTCAGCTCAGAAGCGGCCGCCGAGACATCTGCATCGCTTCCATTTGCAAATACCGTCTGCGGATAAGCCATGATCACATCCATCCTCCACAGGATAATCAATGCGGCGGCGACCAGAATCAGCAGTGCGATCAGTATATCATTTTTATCATAAAGAAAGTCCTTGATCCATTTCATAATCTCATCTCCTCTGTACGGTGCGGAGCCAGACGGCTGAACACCGAAATCACATATACATTTTAGCAGATTTCCGCTTTTTTCTCAAGACGTTTTAGTGTATAATATGTTGGGATGTTATGGTACACGCTTAGTACTCAGCCCGCAGGGCCTGCGGAACCGTCCGGCCATAGCATCGTCCGCTTAACGATGGATTCTAGCCGCAAATCCCGGACCGGACTGCGGGACTGCGGTTCGGAGCGTGGAGGGTGAGCATGTTTGAGATTGTGATTACAGAGAACCAGGGAGGCCAGAGGCTGGACCGGTTCCTGAAAAAATATTTTGACCAGGCGCCGCTCAGCCTGATCTATAAAATGATCCGAAAAGATGTGAAGGTCAATGGAAAACGAAGCAGCCAGGACGCGATTGTGGAGGCTGGAGACCGGATTGCGGTGTATCTTCCGGAGGCGGAAGCAGCCCGGCTGCAGAAGCCGAAGAAGCGTGTCCGGGCCAGACGGCAGTTTGCCATTGCTTATGAAGATGAAAACATTCTGATCGCGGAAAAACCTTTCGGCCTTCTGACCCACGGGGATAAAACAGAGAAAAAGAATCATCTGGCCAACCAGGTGGTGGATTACCTGATCGAAAAAGGAGCGTACGATCCGAGAACCGACCGGACGTTTACACCGTCACCGGTCGGCAGACTGGACCGGAATACGACAGGTCTTGTCATGTTCGGAAAAAACGGTCCTGCCCTGCAGGAACTGAACCGTCTGATCCAGGACAAGGATGCGGTCGGAAAAGTGTACCTGACCATTACTGCCGGACGGATGACGGAGCCGCTCCATCTGCAGGACAGGATGGAAAAAAACGAGAAAAAGAATATGATATCTGTACTGCCGCAGGAGAGCGGAGAGGGGAAACTTATGGAAACTCTGGCATGGCCTCTTCAGACAGCCCGGTACAGAGACAGATGGTATACGCTGGTGAAGGTGGAGATCCGTACCGGAAGGACCCATCAGATCCGTGCCCATCTGGCCCGTGCAGGGTATCCGGTTATCGGCGATACGAAATACGGGGATCCTTCCGTCAACCGGAGAATGCAGCAGGATTTCGGTCTGAACACCCATCTGCTTCATGCCTGGCAGCTGGAATTCCGGCATCCTGAAGGAGTCCTGAAAGGCCTGTCCGGAAAAACGGTGCAGGCTGCACTGCCGGAGCAGATGGCAAGAATAAAAGAAAGCATTTTCGGTCAAAATTAAAACAGTATTGGAGATACATATATGAAGAACATTCTGGAATGGGTAAAAGAAATCGTTATTGCAGTTATCATCGCAGCAGTGATTCTGACTTTCATTAAGCCGATCGTGGTGCGCCAGAGCTCGATGGAGCCGACCTTTTACAGCGGGGACTATGTGTTTATCAGCAAGCAGGCCTATAAGCTGTTTGGCGAGCCGGAGCGGGGAGACGTCATCGTGTTCCACACAGAGATGAAAGATGAGAACGACCATGACAAGAATCTCATCAAGCGGATCATCGGTCTGCCGGGCGACACGGTGGAAATTATCGGCGGGTATGTCTATCTGAACGGTCAGATTCTGGATGAGCCATATCTCAACGAGCAGGGCATTTCCGGCGAAATGGAGAAGATCACCGTACCGGAAGGCAGACTCTTCGTTATGGGAGATAACCGGGGTGTCAGTCAGGACAGCCGCGACGTGCTGATCGGCTGCATTGAGGAAGACAGTATTCTGGGACGCGTATTTGTGCGCCTCTACCCGTTCAACCGAATCAGGACCTTCTAGGCACCGGACTGCCGGAAGGCAGGAAGGAGCAGTTTCGTGGGTACATTTACAGGGACAATTCGCAAAATCTTTTTCCTCGGCGTTTCCGCTGTGCTGGGGGCGGCGCTGGGATTTCTGCTGTCGGCCAGTTTCACAGTGGTGGAAGTGGGGAGCAGCGATATGCTGCCGACACTGGAACCGGGAGAAAAGGCGATCGTCCTGCGGGACTGTTTCGTGGACCAGTATGAAACGGGAGATTTGGTAGCATGCAGAGCACCGTACCATACGGTGTATGATGGCGGGAATTACCTGATCCGCCGCGTTACAGGAAGTCGCGACGGATGGATTCGTCTGGACTGCGATGCGAAAACAGCCAGGACGCAGGAACGGATGGCCGAGAAAACGGAAATTCTGGGCAAAGTGATTGCTTCCTTTCACCGGGTGCGCAGCGCATCCTGAAAAAGGCGGAGAAACATTCTGCCGGAGAAAATATTTTGCAGAGAAAATATTTTGCAGAGAAGAGGCGAATGTGTAACCTTTTCCTCTTCAAAACCGAGTTATTTACAGAAGTCACGGAGAAAAACATGGTAAAACGAGAAAAAAAGCTGGTGGCAAATAACAAAAAAGCACGCCACGACTATTTCATAGAAGAAGTCTACGAAGCCGGCATCGTCCTGACCGGAACCGAGATCAAGTCGGTGCGCCAGGGCAAGGTCAGCATCAAGGAAAGCTATGCGAAAATCGAAGATGGAGAAATGATCCTCTACGGCATGAACATCAGTCCATACGAACAGGGCAACCGATATAACGTGGATCCGCTGCGGCCAAGGAAGCTGCTGCTTCACAAGCAGGAAATCCGCAAGCTCATCGGTTATACGACCCAGAAGGGGCTGACCCTGGTGCCGCTGACCATGTACATAAACACGGAAGGCCGCGCGAAAGTGGAAGTCGCCGTAGCCCGCGGCAAGAAAAACTACGACAAGCGGGATGACATCGCAAAACGTGATGCCAAACGGGAAATGGACCGCAAGATGAAGGAGCGGTACTAGCAGGAGAGCCGGACCGTGAGGTGCCTTGCAGCGGATGCGTCCTGCAGCCGAACCGGAATCTGGAACTTGCCAGACAGCCGGAAGTGGTTTATAATAGAGTATAGAAGTCATACGGCAGATGCCGACCGGCGTGCCTTATTTATGGGGGTGTAAAGGTTTCGACGGGGGTGTAGAAGCCGGATAAGCGAGCGGTAGTTTGTCCAGTCTACCTTAAAAAGGACACGTTAAATATAAACGCTAAAAAGAACAACAATTTCGCATTAGCAGCTTAGTTCTGCAC
>JALEHL010000066.1 GCA_022770665.1 Bacillota bacterium | reverse complement strand
ATGCACCGTTTACAGACCGGGGAAATGTGGTGGAACTGTTTGGTGACAATATGGTTCTGTGGGGTGAAATTCAGAACACCATTCGAAAAATCAATGAAAATGCAACCATTGCATAGGTAAAGCAAAGGGCGAATTCCTCAGTGGAATTCGCCCTTTTGTGACTTGTATCGCACGAACTATTCGAAATAGTATGAGTAATCGATTTTCTTTTATAGTCCGATTGCAACTGCAATGACAATCATGATGCACTGCAGCAGGAAGATCATGCCGAACAGCGGTGTGATGAACTTATACCATTTGTTCAGACCGATGCCCATGATACCGCATTCTGTCGCTACTGCGGTAGGCCAGAACATGTTGGAGAAACCGTCGCCAAACTGGAATGCGATAACGGCAACTTCTCTGGACTGTCCGATTAAGTCTGCTACCGGCGCCAGAATCAGCATCGTTACAACGGCCTGACCGGAACCGGACGGAATGAAGAAGTTTACAAAGTTCTGTACGACAACCATACCGATTGCATTGACAGAAGCCGGAAGTGTAGACACAACATTCGCCAGTGCGTTTACGCAGGTATCGATGATGTTGCCGTCGGTCATAACGATGGAAACGCCTCTTGCTACACCTACGAGCATGGCACCGAACAAAGCGCTTTTTGCACCTGCTACGAACATTTCAGCGATTTCATTGCTGCTGAGTCTGTAGATGAGGCAGGTAATTACCATGAACACAAGGAACAGCGTTGCGATTTCCGTCAGATACCAGCCTTTCACGATGATACCCACGATCATGATTACGAGCAATACTACGAAACCAAGCAGTGCCAGCTTATGCTGGTTCGAGAATTTGGACTGCATGATTTCTTCTTTGGTACCCATGCCTTCCGTTCCCTGCAAAGCATTCGGATCACCGTACATGACACTCTTGGTAGGGTCTTTGCGGATTTTCTTCGCATAGCGCATGACATATGCGATTGCAACTGCTTCGAAAAGAATGAAACATACAATACGGAAGGCCAGGAGCTTCGGGGTTACCAGATCCACTTCTGCGACTGCGGATGCGATACCGATGGTGAACGGGTTCAGGGTTGCTGCAGCGAAGCCGGTTGCAACACCTACGAATACGATGGCACCGCCGACGACACGGTCATATCCCAGTGCAATTGCGATAACTATGAAGGCCGGTATCAATGCATAGGTTTCTTCGAACATGCCGAAGGTCGTACCGCCCAGACCGAATAACAGCATAAATACCGGTATGATCAGTACATCCTTATCGCCCAGTTTCCTGAGCAGCATACCTGTCAGTGCATTCAATGCACCTTTTTCCGAAAGAACATTGACATAAGCTGCCGCGAACAAAATGAAGAATATGATATCCGCGGCGTCATAGAAGCCGTTAAAGACACTTTCCAGGAAGCCTTTGATGCCAACCGGAGTCTGCTCGATTTCCTGATAGCTTCCCGGTACAACCAGTTCTCTTCCCAGATCTTCATCATATGCTCTGTCAAAGCTTCCTGCAGGTACAATCCATGTAGCAATTGTACAAATCAGGACGATGATCATGATCAGAACATACGGATTGGGGTTCCAGCTCTTTTTTCCTTTCTTATCCATGATGTTACCTCCTATGAAAATAGTGTGGTGTGAATAAAAATATTTTTGTAATGATTACACATGTGTGCGACACATTTCTTATTGTTAAATATAAACCCCGTGGCAACCACGGGGTCAAGCTTTTTTCATATTTTTTTACAAAAGGATCTGGCAGCTAAATGACAGCCTCCTGATACAGATGCAGTGCATAAATTTTCGCACCGAGCAGAAAACTTGCCTCCGGAATCTGTTCATTTTCCATATGTGCACAATCCGGGTCTCCCGGGAAGACCGGACCCCAGCTTACGAAATTCGGCACAGCCTTGGCATAGGTGCAGCCCGAGGCCGGCAGGAATTCGTTCTTCTTGCCGAAGGACTCATAAACTTCCTTCATGCGGGTCAGCCACGGCTGGTTGCTGTCCAGATAGATCGGGGACAGGCTTTCTTCAATATGGAGATCATAATGATAGGAATCCATCTGACTTTCAAAGGCAGCCTGAATATTCTCATTCGGAATGTCGAACGCCTGCCGCACATTAAAATTGATGCGGATATTGCGCCCTTCCTGCTCCAAAATCGTCGGTACAATCGTTGTATTCAGTTTGGATTCTTCCGGTACGCTGATTTCTGCTCTCTGCAATGGCAGAAGCGACGCATACACCTCTTTCGGGAAGAAGTCCCGCAGAAATCGCACGAAATCAAACCCGGTATCCGCCAGTTCGTCTGCCAGTTTCAACATGGCGTTTTCTCCCAGTTCCGGCGTGGAACTGTGCGCTGCACATCCGGTCACACGATGGAGCTTGCCGTTATGGTAATATGTGCCTTCTGACGGTACGCTGTTGGCCGCTGAACCACAGCGGAAGTCCGAATATTCTTCCGGCAGTTCCTGACGGAACCGCAGTTCAACATCCATATAACCGTTTTCGGCATTAAAGATCGGGAAATTCCCATCCGGAGAATAGCCGTAATCAGGCAGTTCAAATTCTTCTTTGTAATGTACCATATCGGTCCAGGTATCTTCTTCGCTGGTACCCACGATCAGCTGCACTTTTTTCGTGAACTTCGGAACAGTTTCCTTCAGAAATTTCAGCGCATACAGACTTGCGATGACCGGCCCCTTATCGTCCACAATGCCGCGTCCGTAGAGATTACCGTCTGCCTCTGTCAGGGTAAACGGTTCATAAGTCCACGCCTGGCGGTTTCCAATGTCGACGACATCCACATGAGTCAGAATGCCTACCGTCGTGTCGCCTTCTCCGACTTCAATCACTGCCACATCACCGTATTTTCCGATGGTTGTCTTCATCCCGAAAGAGCGCGCTGTATCTGCCACATAACGCAGCGCCTCTTTGCAGCATTCCCTGTCATCCGTAATACTTGCGAATTCCATCAATGTTTTTAAGTGCGCATACATTTCTTCTTTATGAGCAAGAAAATAACGCTGTATCTGTTTCTGCATCTCTCTCATGTCTGGCTCTTCCTTTCTCTTCCATGGGTTCTGCGTGCATTTTCTCTGATATCTTTGCTATCGGAGAAAAGTATAAACCCTGGGGTATGCACAAGGTCAAGGCTGTTTTTCATTTTTCCCTGCCGGTTTGAATCGGTGCATAAAGTTTGTATAGTCCCGTGCGTATTCCGTTCTTGAAGAAGTTGGTTCCTTCTCTCCCGTAAATCATGCCCTGCAGGCAGATTTTGTTTTCCTCTGCGTAGGAAAGCAGCGGTGCTGTCATTTCCTCAATGTTTTCGGAATAGTATACCTCTGTCATCAGACAATGATCGTCTCTTTCTTCCATCATGTCCACCCTGGTGTTGGCGATTTTCAGGCGAGTCTCTTCCGGAAAGGAAAAATATTTGCGCATTCCTTTTTCAGGTTCTGCAAGATTGTAACAGAAAGAAACGGACAAATTCATCCAGCCGCTGCATCAGATTGACGGCCTCTTTGATGACATTGGTTAATTCGGTTCTCCGTGCTTTCATGACAGTGCCGATTTCTTCCACGGAAATGTCGTCATTCATGATACGCTTGATCTCTTTAATGGATAACCCGACGGAGCGATAAAACAGGACATCGGAAAGACGAATGAAATCCTCAGAAGAATACTCCCAGTAATTGTTTTCCGGATTTTTATGCGGGGCGATAATGCCTTCCTGCACATAATGACGAATGGTTTCATTGGAAATTCCCAGTGCCTTTGAGATTTCTCCTACGCTCAGATACATCGCGCGATTCCTCCATATTCTAAAAATATTTTTTCTGCAATCCTGCTTCTATCATGCGATATTTTTCGACCGATTGCAATCTTTTTTTGCAAGAAAAACGGGGTGCTGCCGTAAGGAAGCACCCCGTTCATTCTTTGTTACAGCCTTTTGAAAATCTGTTCTTGCAGCTTACAGTTTGTACGTCTGGAACTTGTCGTTATTGTCCTTCACATCTTCCGGGAAGACATATTCGTTGCCCGGAAGCACGGCATTGACAATGATACCGACCAGAGAAGCGATGGCCAGACCGGACAGGGAGATCGTCGCGCCGGCAATCGTGAAGGAGATGCCGCCGATGGAGTTGAAGCCCAGGGCGCAGACCAGAATCAGCGCCGCGATGATCGTGTTGCGGCTTCTGGTGAAGTCCACATGATTCTCCACCACGTTGCGGATCCCGATGGCAGAGATCATGCCGTACAGGATGAAGGAGATGCCGCCGATGGTTGCCGTCGGGATGCTTTCAATGACGAAGGCCACCTTCGGCACACAGGAAAGAATGATGGCGAAAACCGCGGCAATCCGCATGACCCGAGGGTCATAGACCTTTGTCAGAGCCAGAACACCAGTGTTTTCACCATACGTGGTGTTGGCCGGTGCACCGAAGGCAGCAGCCAGGCAGGTGGCCAGACCGTCGCCCAGCAGCGTTCTGTGCAGGCCCGGCTCCGCGATGTAGTTCTTTCCCGTGGTGGCGCCTATGGCGGAGATATCGCCGATATGCTCCATCATGGTTGCCAGAGCCAGCGGCATGATCGTGATGATGGCACTGATATCGAACTTCATCAGCGTGATCGGCGGCAGACCCAGAATCGCAGTATCTCCGATACCTTCGAAGCTCACATCTCCCATGAGAATCGCTGCCGCATAGGATACGATGATGCCCAGCAGAATCGGAACGATCTTTGCCATGCCCCGTCCCCAGATGTTGAAAAAAACGACGGTGACCAGTGCGATGATGGCAATCGGCCAGTTCGTGGCGCAGTTTTTGATTGCGGTAGGAGCCAGAATCAGGCCGATGGCGATAATGATCGGACCGGTGACCACCGGAGGGAAGAACCGCATGATCTTCCGGGCACCGAAACCTTTGATCAGCGCAGAAAGGATCAGATAAACCAGACCGGCGCAGAACACACCGCCGCAGGCATAAGGAAGCATTTCCGTATTGGGAGAGCCGTCCTCCATCAGCGGCGCCACCGCCGCATAGCCGCCCAGAAACGCGAAGGAAGAACCCAGGAACGCAGGAACCTGCCCCTTCGTCAGCAGATGGAAAAGGAGCGTCCCCAGCCCCGCAAACAGCAATGTCGTAGAAATGGGAAGTCCTGTGAGAATTGGTACAAGTACAGTGGCGCCAAACATGGCGAACGTGTGCTGCAGACCCAGGATCAGGGTTTTTCCCGCACCCAGAGAGCGCACATCATAAATTGGTTCGTGATTTTGCATGAGTTCCTCCTTCAATCATTCCTAATAATAATATCATAAGATTTTGTATAAAAAACCAAATAAAAATATACATTCCTGCCGCCGCTTTGTCAAGAGGCACAGAGAAAGTAAAGTACAGAAAGCAAAGCGCAGAAAGAAGGCAAACGGGAGAATACACATCCCTGTGCACGCATAAACTGACAGGAGGAAGGACGGTGGCTTTTTGATGAATATCCTGGAAGAAATGCGGCGCGACCTGGACTTTACCGGTCCGCGGGTCATCATAACCGACGGGCAGGTGCTGCTGGAAAACGTATCCGGCATTGTCATGCTCAGCGAAAATGCCATCACCGTCAGCCACGGCCTGAAGCACTGCAGCGGCCTGCAGAAAACCGCCCGGCCGCGATACACCACCGTGACCGGAAAACATCTGGTGATCCGCGAAATATACGAAGGGAGGCTGCTCATTGGGGGAAGCATTGAGAAGGCTGAATTTTTACAGTCACCGGATCCATATTAAAGTAGAAGGATTCCGGCTGGAGCGTCTGCTGGATCAGGCATTGAAAGCCGGTCTGGACCTGAAAGCCGTCCGCATGACAGAAGACAACGCCCTGACGTGCTGGCTGAGCCGGGAAGATCTGAAGCGGCTTCGTCATTTCGCAAAATCTGCCTATCGGATTACCGTCCTGCAGCAGAGCGGCCCGGTTCCCCAGGCAAAATCCATCCTCCAGCGCCCTGCGTTTGTGATCGGATTTGTTCTGGCACTGACCTTTGTGATCTGGCAGTCTTTTTTCGTGCGTAGCATTGAAATATCCGGATACCGGGGAATTCCCGAGGAGGCTCTGCTCCGGTGCCTGCAGGAAAACGGCATCCGGAAGGGCGCCTGCCGACCCGATATCGACTGGGAGGCCGCAGAACAGGCCATTTACGACACCTTTCCGCAGGTGACCTGGGCGAAGCTGGCCTACAAAGGGCAGAAAGTCTATCTCTATCTGTCGGAAACCGATCGGGACCTGTATCAGAAAGAGGAGACGGCCGATGCGCCGACACAGCAGGTTTACACCGATCTGGTCGCCAGCTGTTCCGGCTACATCCAGACCATTTACCCTTACAGCGGACTGGCGCTGGTGGAAGAAGGAGACTATGTGAAGAAAGGCCAGATCCTGATCACCGGAAAAGTCCCCATCGAGCCGACCACCTACGACGAAGAAAGTGAAGGCGGGAGGATCTATTTTGTCAATGCGAAGGGAGAAGTCTGGGCCAGGGTGCCGTATTATGTGACCCTGCGGCAGGAACGGTATCTGTGGGGAGAAAAGACGGAGAACGGAAAAATCGTCGCAGACCGGGCGGAGAAGACCGAGGACCAGGCGAAACGGCGGGCGGAACAGCAGCTGCGCCTGTGGACCGCAGAAAATTTACCGGAAAACGCAGAAATTCTAAAGAAAAGTTTGAAATTTACCCGTAACGGAAATATAATAGAAGTGAGCGTCTTATTGGAAGTGCGACAGCAAATTGCAGCTCAGCAGGAGGAACAGATTGGAGAGACAGATACAGATACCCCAGACCATTGACCGGACAGAACTGTTCGGGAATCTGGACAGCAACCTGACGCTGATCCGGGAGGCCACCGGCGTGGACATCATTCAGCGGGATGACGGGCTGATTCTGAAGGGGGATGACCCGGATGCGGCAGAAGAGATCCTGAAAGAACTGACGGAGGCACTGATCCGGGGAGAAAACCTGGACCGGCAGAAAGTAAACTATATTATCGGACTGCAGCAGGACGGAATTTCCTACAGCGAAAGCAATGTGGACAAAGATGTGATCTGCTTTACGCACAGGGGAAAGCCGCTGAAGCCCAAGACGGTCGGACAGAAGAACTATGTGAACAGTATCCGGAAGAAGGACATTGTCTTCGGTGTAGGACCGGCAGGAACCGGAAAGACCTATATCGCTGTGGCGATGGCCATCAATGCGTATAAAAATAAAGAAGTGCAGAAAATCATTCTGGCCCGTCCGGCGGTGGAAGCCGGAGAACGGCTGGGATTCCTGCCGGGTGACCTGCAGGATAAGGTGGACCCGTATCTGCGGCCGCTGTACGATGCCCTGTACGATGTGCTGGGTCGGGATGCGGCCCTGCGGCTGAAAGAAAAAGAAGTGATCGAGGTGGTTCCGCTGGCCTATATGCGAGGCCGCACCCTGGACAGCTCGTTCATCATACTGGACGAGGCCCAGAACACCACCCGGGAGCAGATGAAGATGTTTCTCACCCGAATGGGCTTCGGTTCCAAAGTCGTGGTTACCGGAGACGTGACCCAGATCGATCTGCCGAAGGGAAAAAAATCCGGCCTGGTGGAAGCGATCCGTGTGCTGAAGAATGTGGACGGCATTGACTTCTGCTATCTGAAGGATGTGGATGTGGTGCGTCATGAACTGGTGAAAAAGATTATCAATGCCTACGATCAGTATTATAAGAAATATCCTGAAGAACTGCAGGAATGAAGAAGGAGAGCAGCATGAAAATATATTTTGAAGAGGGACAGGCTGTCAGTCAGGAGATCCTGGACACCATGATGAAGGCGGCGGAGATCTGCGTTGAGGAAGAGCAGATCGATACGGCGCGCTGCGAAATCAGCGTGACCTTCGTAGATCTTTCAGAGATCCATCAGCTGAATCGGGAGTACCGGCAGGTGGACAGCCCGACGGACGTGCTTTCTTTCCCGCAGTTTGACGACCTGGAAGATCTGCCGGAAGAAGGGGAGATCGTGCTGGGAGATGTGGTCATCTGCAGCGACCGGGCCAGAGAGCAGGCGGAAGAATACGGCCATTCCTTCGAGCGGGAGATCATCTATCTTTTTGTTCACAGCGTTCTGCATCTGCTGGGCTATGACCATATGGATGAGGACGAGAAAAAAATCATGCGCCGCAGGGAAGAGGCGGTCATGGAGAAAATCGGACTGAAAAGGGAGGTATGCTGAGATGAAGTACAGAGAACTTTACAGACAGGCCGTGGAAATGATCCCGCTGGCCTATGCGCCGTTTTCCAAGTTCAAGGTCGGCGCCGCGCTCCTGGGAAAGGACGGGAAGGTTTATACCGGAGTGAACGTGGAAAATTCGTCTTTCGGGGGAACGATCTGCGCCGAGCGGACGGCTTTCACCAAGGCCATTTCGGAAGGATGCATGGAATTTGAAGCCATTGCGGTGGTTTCTTCGGAGGGGGAATCCTGGCCGTGCGGCATCTGCAGGCAGTTCATGAAGGAATTCTGCGAAGACGATTTCAAGATTATTACAGGAGATGATGAAGACTCGCTGCGGGTCTATACCATGGAAGAATTGCTGCCGGAGGGATTCAGACTTTGAAAACAGGATTTATCGGAATCATCGGACGGCCGAATGTCGGCAAGTCCACGCTGCTGAACGCGGTGCTGGGGGAAAAAATCGCTATCACATCCAGCAAACCGCAGACGACCAGAAACACGATCCGGGGCATCTACACCCGGGAGGACGCGCCGGGAAAGGAAGGCTGCCAGATGGTATTCATTGATACGCCGGGCATTCACAAACCCCGGACGAAACTGGGAAATTACATGACCGACTCCGCCACCGGCACCCTGAAGGAAGTGGATGTGATCCTGTTCCTGGTGGACAGCCCGCTGGAGAAGGGCCCGGGCGACCGGTATATTCTCGAGATGATCCGGGACATCCCGACGCCGAAACTGCTGGTGATCAACAAAATCGACAAGCTCGAGCCGGAAGTGTTCCGGGGGATGTTCGACACCTACGGAGCGATGGACTGCTTTGACGGGGTCTTTGGGATCTCCGCGCTGGAAGGAAAGAACGTGCCGCAGCTTCTTTCCCGGATCGAGACGTTCCTGGAAGAAGGGCCGATGTATTTCCCGTCCGACATGATCACAGACCATCCGGAACGGTTTATCGTCAGCGAGATCATCCGGGAGAAGGTGCTGACCTACCTGGAGGATGAAGTGCCCCACGGCGTGGCGGTGGAAATCGAAAGCTATGAAGAGGAGCCGGACATCACCCGGATCGGTGCGGTGATCTACTGCGAGCGGAAGTCGCATAAGGGGACCATCATCGGCAAGCAGGGGAAAAAACTGAAAGGCATCGGCAAGAGCGCACGTCTGGAGATCGAGGCGCTGCTGGGGACGAAGGTCTACCTGCAGCTCTGGGTCAAGGTGAAGGAAAACTGGCGGGATTCCGATTTCGCGCTGTCGAACTTCGGCTATAAGGATCCGCAGTAATGATTACCGATACAGAAGGCATCGTGCTGCGGCAGGTGCGCACAGTCGGCGGAAGGCGGATGATCCTTCTGTTCTCCCGCAAATTCGGCAAGATCAGCGTCGGAACCAGCATCAACGAAGGCGGAAAGAACAAGTCCGCGCTGGCGGTCCGGCCCTTTACCCACGGCAGGTATGAGCTGTTTAAAGGCAGGGAAAGCTATAATCTGAACAGCGGGCAGGTGCTGCACAGCTTTTACCGGATCGGCGAAGATCTGGACAAGTATATGGCGGCCAGCTATGTGCTGGAGCTGACGGAAAAAATCCTGCCGGAGGAGCTGGCGCAGCCTCGGCTTTATCAGCTGCTGCTGGAATTCCTCGAAGAGCTGGAGCTGCGCAAAAAAAAGCATGGGACGCTGGTCATGGCCTACGTGGTCAAAGCGCTGGATATTCTGGGAAACATGCCCTGCCTGGACCAGTGTGCCTGCTGCGGCTGCAGCGGAGAAAGCCCGGAGAAAAACCTGCAGCTGTTTTCTGTGGAGGAAGGCGGCATGGTCTGCCGCACCTGCGGGCAGCAGCTGCGAAAAGAAAACAGCAGAACGTTGATTTATGCCGCTGATTTTGGTATAGTAGAGATATTAAAATATTTCCAGAAGCGCCCGCTGGCAGACTTCCGCAGGCTGGCGCTGGAGGAGAAGACGCTGGAGAAGCTGCAGAAGATCCTGCGGCAGTATCTGGCCTGGCATCTGGATGTGAAAGAACTGAAAAGTGAAGCTTTTTTCACGGAAGACCGGCAGGATCCGGTCATATAAAGGAGGTAAACCATGGAAATCACATTGGAAAAAATCGAACTGGTAAAGGACAGAACCGGCGTATCCTACAAGGAGGCCAAAGATGCACTGGAATCCACTGACGGCAGTGTCGTGGATGCGATCATCGCCATCGAAGAGGCAGTCGATGAGAAGCCGGGAAAGAAAGTGAACGCGGCCGCCGGTGAGACCGTGGAGAAAATCAAGGAACTGGTGAAGAAGGGAAACATCACCAGAATCACCATTAGCCGGGACGGGGAAGTTCTGCTGAACCTGCCGCTGAATGCGGGAATCGTAGGGGCTATCGTCGCACCGTGGGGTGTGATCGCCGGTGTGATCGCAGCCTTCGGCTTCAAATGCAGAATCGAGCTGACGAAGGATGACGGCACCGTGATCGATATCAGCCAGCGAGCAGAAGCAATCGGCAAAGAAGTCGCCGAAAAGGGCTCTGTGGTGGTGGATGATGTGGTGGCGAAAGGAAGCGAAGCCTACAATAATATCAAAGACGCCGCATCCGACAAGATCACCGAATTCCGCAGCAAAAAGGAAGAAGCCTTCGATGACATCGAAGAGGCCGCTGACGCGCTGGGCGATAAGTTCGAAGATCTGCTGGGAAAAGCGGAGGCAAAGGCAGGAAAGTCCTGTGAAGAAGAGCCGGAAAAAGAAGAAGACGGCGATGCGGATGAGGATGCACCGGAGGCATAGCCAAAAGCCCGCTTTAATTATTTAAGTATTTCGGAAGAAAACTTTACCGAGATAAGTAAAAAGAAAAGAATAAAAAAAGAAAGCAGGACTTCCGGTTTTCTGCTTTCAATCTGGAAAAAATAAATTATACTTTAGGAGACAGGTAAGAGATGAGCAAAGATGTAACGATGGATAAAATTGTGGCATTAGCCAAGAACAGAGGCTTTGTATTCCCGGGTTCCGAGATCTACGGCGGCCTGGCCAATACATGGGACTACGGTCCCCTGGGCGTAGAGTTCAAGAACAACGTGAAAAAAGCGTGGTGGAGAAAATTCGTGCAGGAGTCGAAGTACAATGTGGGGCTGGATGCCGCGATTCTGATGAATCCGAAGACATGGGTCGCTTCCGGTCACGTGGGAGGGTTTGCCGATCCGCTGATCGACTGCAAGAACTGCAAGGCAAGATTCCGCGCAGACAAGCTGATTGAAGACTATCATGCACAGAAAGGAATCGAAGGCGTCGTCGTGGACGGATGGAGCAATGAGAAGCTGGAAAGCTACATTGCAGAGAATCAGATTCCATGTCCGGAATGCGGAAAGAGTGATTTCACCGGCATCCGTCAGTTCAATCTGATGTTCAAGACCTTCCAGGGCGTGACGGAAGATTCCAAGTCGGAGATTTATCTGAGACCGGAAACGGCCCAGGGCATTTTCGTCAACTTTAAGAATGTGCAGAGAACGTCCAGAAAGAAAGTGCCGTTCGGTATCGCACAGATCGGAAAATCCTTCCGGAACGAGATCACACCGGGCAATTTCACCTTCCGCACCAGAGAGTTCGAGCAGATGGAGCTGGAGTTTTTCTGCAAGCCGGGAACGGATCTGGAGTGGTTCGCATACTGGAAGGAATACTGCGTGAACTTCCTGAAGAGTCTGGGAATGAACATGGAAAACATTCGCACCAGAGATCATGAAAAGGAAGAGCTGTCACACTACAGCAAGGCGACGACAGACATCGAATACCTGTTCCCGTTCGGCTGGGGCGAATTATGGGGCATCGCGGACCGGACCGATTTCGATCTGACGCAGCATATCAATACCTCCGGCCAGGATCTTTCCTACAATGATCCGGAAACAAACGAGAAGTATGTCCCTTATGTAATCGAGCCGTCACTGGGAGCGGACAGAGTGGCTCTGGCCTTCCTGGTTGATGCATATACGGAAGAGGTCCTCACCGACAGCAAGGGAAAGGAAGACACCCGCGTGGTCATGAAATTCCACCCGGCACTGGCTCCGTTCAAGGCTGCGGTACTGCCTCTTGCGAAGAAGTTATCACCAATCGCAGAACCTATTCATGAAGAACTTTCGAAATACTTCATGGTAGATTATGATGCAGCGGGTTCAATCGGAAAGAGATACAGAAGAGAAGACGAAATTGGAACTCCATTCTGCATTTGCGTTGACTTCGATACAGAAAGCGACGGATGCGTCACAATCCGTGACCGGGATACCATGGAACAGGTTCGTGTTCCGGTATCGGAAGTACGCGGCTGGATCGAAGAAAGATTAGTATTCTGAGGCTGACACAGCAGCATTCACGAAGACAGCGGAACGTGCAGGCCTCAGAGAGAAGTCATTGACTGACGGAAATGGAGGCTTATGAAAAAATACGTTTATTCTTTTAATGAAGGTTCCAAGGACATGAGAAGTCTTCTTGGCGGAAAAGGTGCCAATCTGGCGGAAATGACCCGGATCGGTCTTCCGGTTCCGTTTGGATTCACCATCACCACCGAGGCCTGCAACCGCTATTATGACGAAGGACAGACCATCGCGCAGGATCTGATTGACGCGATCTACGAAAAGATCGCGGAACTGGAGGAAGTATCCGGCAAGACCTTCGGAAGCAATGAAAATCCGCTGCTGGTATCGGTACGTTCCGGTGCAGTCATTTCCATGCCGGGCATGATGGATACGATCCTGAATCTCGGTCTCAATGACCAGAGCGTGGAAGGACTGGCTGCACTGACCGAAAACAGACGGTTTGCCATGGACAGCTACCGCCGGTTCATTCAGATGTTCGGTGATGTCGTACAGGAAATTCCAAAAGCAAAATTTGATAAAGTATTTGACGGGCAGAAAGCAGCCAGGGGTGTGAAGTTCGACGTGGATCTGACGGCAGAGGATCTGGAGCAGGTCATCGAAGGCTACAAGCAGATCGTGAAGGAAGAGACCGGAAAGGACTTCCCGCAGGATCCGAAGGAACAGCTCATCGAAGCCGTGAAAGCGGTCTTCCGTTCCTGGAACAACGACCGTGCGATTCTGTACCGCAACCTGAACGGAATCGCCCATGACCTGGGAACTGCGGTCAATGTGCAGTCCATGGTATTCGGAAACATGGGTGATACTTCCGGAACCGGTGTTGCTTTCACCAGAAACCCGGCAGACGGAACCAACGAGATCTTCGGAGAATTCCTGGTCAATGCCCAGGGCGAAGACGTCGTTGCCGGTGTGAGAACACCGATGGATATTAAAAAGATGGCCGATGCATTCCCGCAGGCTTACAGTGATTTCATCAAGATCGCGGATCTCCTCGAAAAACACTATAAAGATGTGCAGGACATGGAGTTCACCGTGGAAAGAGGAAAACTGTACATGCTGCAGACCAGAAGCGGCAAGCGGACCGCACAGGCAGCGGTGAAGATTGCTGTTGACATGGTGGGAGAAGGCCTCATCGATAAAAAGACTGCCGTCACCAGACTGGAGCCGGAGCAGATTGATCAGCTGCTGCACCCGATGTTTGATGCGGCCGAACTGAAAGGCGCAAAATCTATCGCCAAGGGTCTGCCTGCTTCTCCGGGCGCTGCCTGCGGTCAGATCTACTTTACCGCAGAAGAAGCCGTTGCAGCGGCTGCAGACGGCGCGAAGACGCTGCTGGTCCGGGAAGAGACTTCTCCGGAGGACCTGGCCGGCATGGTTGCGGCAGAAGGCATTCTGACAGCGCGGGGCGGCATGACATCTCATGCGGCCGTTGTGGCCAGAGGCATGGGCAAATGCTGCGTGGCCGGCTGCTCTGCAATTCTGGTGGATGAAGAGGCGAAGACCCTGACCGTCGGCGATGCGGTATATAAAGAAGGAGACTTCATCTCCATCAACGGTGCGGACGGACAGGTTTATGAAGGAAAGATCAAAACCGTTGTACCGGAAATGTCGGGCGACTTCGGAACCATCATGGGATGGGCCGATGAGATCCGCGAGCTGAAGGTCAGAACCAATGCGGATAATCCGAGAGATGCGAAGCAGGCGCTGGAATTCGGCGCAGAAGGAATCGGCTTGTGCAGAACAGAGCACATGTTCTTCGAGGAAGAACGGATTCCTGCAATCCGCAGAATGATCCTGGCAGATACGGTAGAGGAAAGAAAGGAAGCGCTGAATGCCCTTCGCCCGTATCAGCAGGGAGACTTCAAGGCGATGTTCAAGGTCATGGGCGAACTGCCGGTTACGATCCGTCTGCTGGATCCGCCGCTGCATGAATTCCTGCCGCAGAATGAAGAAGATATCCGTGCGCTGGCAGATCTGATGGGCGTAACCTATGAGAAGCTGGCCGGAAAAGTGACAGAGCTTCATGAACAGAACCCGATGCTGGGACACCGCGGATGCCGTCTGGCAGTGACCTATCCGGAAATTGCCGTGATGCAGACAGAAGCCATCATGATGGCTGCACTGGAAGTGAAGAAGGAAGACGGCTATGATATCATTCCGGAAATCATGATTCCGCTGGTAGGCTCGGAAGCAGAACTGAAATATGTCAAGAATATCGTGGTGGAAGCAGCAGACCGCTGCATCAGAGAATCCGGCATCGAAATGAACTACATGGTGGGAACCATGATCGAAACGCCGCGTGCAGCGCTGACTGCAGATGAAATTGCAAAGGATGCGGAATTCTTCTCCTTCGGCACCAATGACCTGACCCAGATGACTTTCGGCTTCTCCAGAGACGATACCGGCAAGCTGATTCAGGCCTATATCGACAAGGGAATTCTCGAAGAAGACCCGTTCCAGGTAATCGATGAAGACGGCGTCGGCAAACTGGTCTCCATGGCTTCCGCTATGGGTCGGCAGACCCGCCCGAAGATCAAGCTGGGAATCTGCGGGGAACACGGCGGCAATCCGAAAACGATTGATTTCTGCCACAGAGCAGGACTGAACTACGTTTCCTGTTCACCGTTCCGCGTACCGATCGCCAGACTGGCTGCAGCACAGGCTGCCATCCGGAATCCGCAGAAATAAGTGAGAAATAAATGAAATAAACGGAAATAAAAACAGAGCACCGGAAGCCGGGAGGACGGCCGAACGTGCTCTGCTTTTTTTCATCTTGCAGCTGAAATATCGCAGCAGATTGTTTGGAATTTCTGTGATTTTCTGATATAATAAACTCGGATGTTTCCATTTATGGGACCAGTTCCGGGAGGTCTGCAGCAGGCATAGAAAAATTGCCAGAGAACAGATTATGTGGTAAGATGGAAATTATGGCAGGACGTAAATTTTTTGCAGAAAGAAAGAGAACACAGCCATGAAACTTGGAAAATATAAAATAACAACGAGAAAGCAGAAACAGCGGCTGGCCATCGTGATCGGGGCGGGGGTGCTGATTTTGCTGGTGGTGATCGCCATGATCGGTCTGATGATCTGCGGGTGCCTGTATCTCCATGAGCATCTGTCGGCGGATTCCGATGCAGGGCTTGCGGCAGCGGCAGCTGCGATCACGGACGGGGACGCTGCGGCCGATTCCTCTGGCAGCGATGCGGCAGAGCCGGATGCCTGTGTGATCCTGGATCCGGGCCATGGGGGAAGCGACGGCGGCACTATCGGCCTGCTGGACGGGCAGGAAATCATAGAAAAAGAAATTGCCTTCACGGTGACGCAGAAAGTCAGGACGATCCTGGAAAACAACAACATTGAAGTTCTGCTGACCCATGACGAGGATACGGACCTGGGGCTGAAAGCACGGACCGCTTTCGCCAACGAGACCGGGGCGGACCGGTTTGTGAGCATCCACTGCAATGCTTATGAGGAAGACCGTTCGATCTGCGGCATGGAATGCTACTATGAAAAAGACGAGGCGGCAAGCCAGGCGCTGGCCGAGGCGATCTTTCAGCAGGCGGAGGACAGCGGCAGAATTGCGACCCGGGACCTCAGGACCGATATGATGTATGTGGTCCGGTTTACGGACATGCCGGCGACGCTGGTGGAACTTGGCTATCTGTCCAACACGGCAGAGTGCAGAAAACTGGCGGACAGCAGCTATCAGGATCTGCTGGCGCAGACCATTGCCGACGGAATTCTGCAGGATCTGGGGCTGGGCAGGAAGAAAACAGAAGCATAATCCCATGGAACAGAAGACATGGATAAGAAATACTGGAAGAAAGAAAACGAGGGAACAAGCAAGATGAAGAAATTTACAGGCAGCAGCAGTTATGTGGCCACGAAAGAGCTGATGAATGCCGTGAATGTGGCCATAGCACTGCAGAAACCGCTGCTGATCAAGGGAGAGCCGGGCACCGGGAAGACCATGCTGGCGGAAGCCGTCGCCGAGTCGCTGAATATGAAACTGATCGTATGGGGCATCAAGTCCACCACGAAGGCGCAGGAGGGGCTTTATGTGTATGATACGGTGCAGCGTCTGTATGACAGCCAGTTCGGCGAGGGAGACGTGTCCGACATCAAACGGTACATCAAGCTGGGAAAGCTGGGAGAAGCCTTTTCGTCCGACGAACAGGTTGTGCTGCTGATCGATGAGATTGATAAAGCCGATCTGGAGTTTCCAAACGATCTGCTCTGGGAGCTGGACCGGATGGAATTCTATATCCCGGAGACGAAGGAAACCATCACCACGAAACACCGTCCGATCGTGATCATCACATCCAATGCAGAGAAAGAACTGCCGGACGCGTTTCTGCGCCGGTGCATTTTCCACTATATCGAGTTCCCGGACAAAGACAAGATCCGGGAGATCATCCAGGTGCACTTCGGCGACCTGGACCAGAAGCTGGTGGATGCGGCCATCGATGCGTTTTATGACATCCGCAGTATGCGGCAGATCATGAAGAAACCGAGCACTTCCGAGCTGCTGGACTGGATTCAGGCTCTGCAGATCTCGGGTGTGGACGTGAAGAAGATCAAAGACACGATTCCGTACATCGGCGTTCTGCTGAAAAAGAATCAGGATATCGACGTGGTGAAAGGCTACCGGCATGTTTATTGATTTCATGCTGGCTCTGCGGGAGCAGGGGCTTTCTGTGTCGCTGGATGAGTGGCTGGTGCTGATGGAGGCGCTGGATCAGGGAATGGCAGGAAACTCCCTGCTGGAATTCTACTACCTCTGCCGGAATGTGCTGGTGAAGACAGAGGCCGATTATGATGCCTTCGATCTTGCCTTCGCGAAATATTTCGAAGGGGTGGAGACGCCGGAGGATATTCCGCAGGAGCTCTGGGACTGGCTGAATCAGGACGAGCTGGAGCGGGACCTTTCCGACCGGCCGGACTGGGCGAAAGAATATGAATTTGACGAGCTGATGAAGATGTTTCAGGAGCGTCTGGCGGAGCAGAAGGAAAAGCATGATGGTGGAAATTACTGGATCGGGACCGGCGGGACATCCGCCATGGGCCACGGCGGCTACAACCCGGCCGGCATCCGGGTCGGGGGCTATGGACGCCACCGGTCTGCGGTGAAAGTGGCCGGCGAGCGGAACTTCCGGGATTTTCGCCAGGATCAGGAGCTGGATATTCGGCAGTTTCAGATGGCATTCCGCAAGCTGCGGCAGTTTTCCACCCGGATCGAAGGGGAAAAGACGGAGCTGGATATTGACGGCACCATCGATGCCACCTGCGAAAATGCGGGCATGCTGAAGCTGGTTTATGAAAAGCCGAGAAAGAATACGGTGAAGCTGCTGCTGCTGATCGATTCCGACGGCTCCATGGCGCAGCATGCGCGGCTCTGCAACCAGCTGTTTCAGGCCCTTCACCAGTCGACGCACCTGAAGGATCTGCGGACGTACTATTTCCATAACTGTGTCTATGATTACCTGTATACGACGCCGCACTGCCGCCACGGGGAATGGCTGGAGACAGAATGGCTGCTGCGGAACCTGGACAGCGAATATAAGGTGATTTTCGTAGGGGACGCGGCCATGTCACCCTATGAGCTTATGGCCAGGGGCGGCTGCAACGACTGGTACACCTATAATGAAGAGGCCGGCATTCTCTGGCTGGAGAAATTCACCCATCATTTCAAGAAGTGCATCTGGCTGAATCCGATCAAAGAAGACCGCTGGCAGTTCGCCTGGGGCTCCAGAACCATTCAGGAAGTCGGCAAGCTGATTCCCATGTTTGAGCTGACGCTGGACGGTCTGGACAAGGGGATCCAGCGGCTGCTGGTGCGGTAGATATCGAAAAAGGCGCCCGCGGCAGGCAGGAGGCAGAAGCATCCGGGCCTGCCTGCCGCAGGGATTCCTTCCTCGTCGCGCATTTCCAAAAAAACATAAAAATTTGCAAAAAAACTCTTCCATTTTTCAGGAACTATGGTATAATAATTATTGCTGTGAGTCAGTGAGAACAATGACCTGCAGAGAACTTCATATCGGGGTGTAGCGCAGTTGGTAGCGCGCTGCGTTCGGGACGCAGAGGCCTGGAGTTCGAGCCTCCACACTCCGACCAGTTGAAAAACCGCCATTTCGCTGATATTTCAACGATTTGGCGGTTTTCTTATATTACTTTTCAATTCAATCTATGTTCTTATTTATACCTTGTTTACCCTATTTGATGTTGCACCCATGTTGCACCCTTGAATTTGTCACTTTTTCATAATGCCATTCGGGTTCGCTGCTCCCACCACAGTTTTTAATAAATTGGAGTCTGTATTTCCTCAACATTCCATCTTGGTTCAACAGCTCTACCAGCATCTTGAACATGCGGTATATCCGTAACTTCGTGCTGTGTTAAGTGAAATTGGTATGCAGCTGTTCCATAAATACTGGCACCCATATCTGTGATATTTCGAGCCAGTATTCGTTATGTATACAGTCTGGCTTTGAGAAATACCGCTTGTCGGATATCTTGTTGTATTCCGTGCCGCAGTACTGTTCGTATGCTTTACTGCAGGTTTTTTAACTCTAGCTGACCTCCATTTGCTTAATCTGCTGTTGCTATCTCCATCCCAAGATATTGCCTGAACTTTATAATAGTATCTGGTACCTTTCTTGATATCATAGTCACGGTACCAGCTTTCATCTGATGTGCATTGGTAATAATACTTACCATCTGGAGACGTAGAACG
Organism: Bacillota bacterium; assembly: GCA_022770665.1. GTDB lineage: Bacteria > Bacillota > Clostridia > Peptostreptococcales > Anaerovoracaceae > RGIG7179. The sequence goes on along the minus strand of JALEHL010000066.1, from coordinate 2,742 downwards.
GTAAATATCATATTCCATTGCATTTTCAATATACTGCCAGTTTATGCAGATACTCTGTTTTCCTGTTTTTACTTCTTCAATAACAGGACGCTCTAGTTGAGAATATGCAAATGAAGGTACTACAGAGCATAGAACCAGTACGATTGCAATTACCAAAGATTGAATTTTCTTTTTCATTTTCCTCCTCCTTAAACTTTTCTTCTCATCGAAACAACAAAACTTAAAATTCTTATTGCACGCCTCCTTCTCTAAAAATATGCATTTCTGAACATACCCTGAAATTGATGGGTTCAGCATGGTTTCACCTGGATCTTTGGGAACTTTTTATGAAGAGTCATATTCACTTACATACAGCGCTCCAACTTGTCCATTTTCGCTGTCAGGCTCAACTTTTATTAAAAGATGGTCGCCGTCACAGGATCACGGAAACAGACAATTGCTTTTTTTCTTTAAGTCCATTAAAAATAAGCACTTCATGAATAGCATTATACAGAGAGCAGAAAACTACTGTAATGTAAAGAATACTTCAGAAACTTTAATATAATGTATAACAACTTTATAATAGAATATTTTTAGCGATATGTCAAAGAATTTGAATTATTTACTGAATGCTTTCCGCATATGGATCATAAGATTTCATTTATTGAAAAAGCAGATCGCTTTGCCTGCAGAAGTTTAATATATTCACCAGATGGTCCTTTCTCAAATTTGTAATTTAACGTTTTCTTACGCCTTCAAATGTAGGATCAAAGCAACGTTCCCTATCTGTGAACCGCTCCCTTCCCCTTAATACATCGCGAAGGTTGGAGAAGCCATGATTTGCCGAATGTGGTAAAATAGAAGCAGAATCTGCAGCAGGAGGGATAGGTTGTGAAAATGACAGAGGATAAGATGCAGGAAGCACTGAAAGCGTATGAGCATTATCTGATCCGGGAGGAGCGGAGCCAGGGCACGATCGAAAAATATCTGCGGGACGTGAAACGGTTTTTAGGCTGGAGCGCCGCGCAGGAGCCAGAGCAGGAGATGAAACAGACGATGAGGCAGGAGGTAGAGGAGTATGCGCCGAAGATAACGAAAGAGAAAGCGGCCGGATGGAAGCAGACTCTGATGGAACAGGGCTATAAACCGGTGACCATTAACTCGATGATCGCATCGATCAACAGCTTCTTTCGCTTCATGGGATGGGACGACTGCCGCGTCCGTTTCCTGCGGGTGCAGAAACGCAGTTTCCGGCGAAAGGATCGGGAACTGACCCGGGAGGATTATGAGAAACTGCTCGCAGCAGCGAAAGCAGAGGGCAGAAATCAGCTGGCGCTTCTGATGGAAGCCATCTGCAGCACCGGCATCCGGGTATCGGAAGTGAAATATCTGACGGTGGAAGCAGCCCGGGCCGGACGGGCGGAGATCGCGCTGAAAGGGAAGATCCGTGTGATACTGCTGCCGAAGAAGCTCTGCCGGAAGCTGCTGAAGTATGCCGGAAAACAGAAGATCCGGCAGGGTGAAATCTTCCTCGGCCGCAGCGGCAGAAGTCTGTCACGCAAGCAGATCTGGGCAGAAATGAAGCGTCTCTGCCGGTCTGCCGGCGTGGAACCGAGCCGTGTGTTTCCTCATAATCTGCGCCATCTGTTTGCCAGAACCTATTACCGGGTGTGCCGCGACCTGTCCCGTCTGGCAGATCTGCTGGGACACAGCAGCATGGACACCACACGAATCTATCTGACCACCACCGAGGAAGAACAGAGCCGGGATCTGGAACGGCTTCAGCTGATTACCTGATGCCGGAGGCTCTATGGCTTCCTGTTATTTTCAAAAAAAAAAATCTGGAGCACAAAATCTATATTTCGTCTCGAAAGCGTAAAAAAAAAATACTATGCAAAAAGCATACTCAGAAAAAAAGGCACAGAAAGATGGGATTTCTCATGCATCCCGCCGTTCTGGCCTTTTTTGTCGTGCCTGAAATGAAATTGAAATGATTTTTTGCAAAATAATCCACGGTAATTATTGCAAAATGTAAAAGAAAATGATATACTTTGAATATCATGTGAAGAAATGTAATCGCTGTATGAAGATCTGGCAGACGAAATATAGATTCCGTCTGCGGTTTCTGCGTACAGCTTTTCGGAGATCTTTTATGGCACAAAAAATCAGAAAAATTACAAATATTCTTTCTACCATCGTCGTGATCGCCGCACTGATTTTGGTGATTCTGCTGGTGGGACCACGAATTTTCGGCATGCATGTGTTCTCCGTCCTGTCCGGATCCATGGAGCCGACCTACCACGTAGGTGCCCTGATCTATGTGAAAAACGTGGATCCGTTTACACTGGAGGAAGGGGATGTGATCACGTTTATGCTGGATGAGGATACGGTGGCGACACACCGGATCGTGGGCATCGTGCCGGATGACGAGGATTCTTCCGTGATCCGGTTCCGCACCAAGGGCGACGCCAATGACACGGAGGACGGCAGTCTGGTCCACTATAAGAATGTGGTGGGCACCCCGGTCTTCACGATTCCGAAGCTGGGGTACTTCGCGGACTATATTCAGCATCCGCCGGGCATGTACATCGCGATTTCCGTGGCGGCCATCGTTCTGCTGCTTCTGTTCCTGCCGGACCTGCTCTTCAGCAGTGAGGACAAGAAGAAAGAGAAGAAGGGACGGAAGAAGACGCACCGGGAGGGAACGGATACGCCACAGTAAGCCGGATTTTCCGGAGCAATTTCAGATCGCCGGACTCGGCG
>JALEHL010000054.1 GCA_022770665.1 Bacillota bacterium | reverse complement strand
GACCGGAAGAAGACTCCTGTGCCGGCCGGAGATGTTTCTGCACTGGACCGGACCGATGTGGTGGAGATTCCTGTGGTGGGCCGTGTTGCAGCCGGTACACCAATCCTTGCAGAAGAAAACATTGAGGATACCTTTCCGATTCCGGCCAGATATGCTGCCGGCGGAACCAGCTATATGCTGAAAGTCCGCGGTGAAAGTATGATCGAAGCCGGTATCATGGATGGTGATCTGATTCTGGTGCAGCAGCAGGAGAATGCACAGAACGGGGAAATCGTCGTGGCCATGATCGACGGATTCGAAAGTGAAGCCACCGTGAAGACCTTTTATAACGAGGGGGATCACATTCGTCTCCAGCCTGAGAACCGCACCATGAGCCCGATTCTGGTGAAGGATGTGAAGATTCTCGGCAAGGTAAAGGGCGTCTTCCGCTATTTCAGCTGAGATCGACACGGCTGACCGCAACTGTATGAAAAGAGGCACAAATAATGAAAAATAAAAATATTTCGAAATTCATTTCGTCCCTGATTTACATTATCCTGGGACTGGCTCTGATTCTGAAGCCGGGTCTGGTGGAGGATGCCTTCTGCTATATTCTGGCGGCTTCTGCCATCCTGTTCGGCGTGGTGAAACTGATTTCCTACCTGGTGACCCGGGTGGAAACCCGTATTGCGGAAGATACCAATGGTTTTGCCGTTGGCATCAGTCTGATCCTCCTTGGACTTTTCGTGCTGATGAAAAGTACCATGTTCGTTCTGCTGATTCCGTTTGTCCTGGGATTCATGATCACCTTCAAGGGGATTGAGGGCATCCAGAATGTGCTGAATCTGAAAAAGTTCGGTTTCGGTTATCAGAAAGGGGTCCTGATCGTTTCCCTCGTAATCACCATCTTCGGCATCATCGTCATGGTCAACCCATTCTCCACGATGAAAATTCTTCTGGTTATGCTGGGCGTCGGTCTGCTTGCCAGCGGTGTCTTCGACCTGATTGCAGATATTGCCTTCAGCCGCAAACTGAAAAAAGATGCAGATCAGCAGACGGAAAAATAAAACGGGAAATCATTATTATTCTAAGCAGCGGGCGGCTTGCCCGTTGCTTTTTCATGTCATGGGATGCAGACCAGAAACCTTTCACAGAATCGGTTCACCAGAAATGCCAGCTGGCTGCTGTCCATCACAATCCTTTCCCCGGAAACGCGCTCCCGCAGCACATCCGTCCGTTCCAGCGGATCGTGCACCAGAAACAGAAGGCTGCTGCCATACCGGCGGAACCCGTACACATACAGACTGTGACCCGAACCTGCCGGATTTCCCTCATTAATCTGGACGATGGCCACCCTGCCCACTTCCAGCTGCAGGTGCAGCTCTTCCACGGAAAAGGATTGGATCTCACTGTCCACCCCCGCCAGAGTCAGCGCACTTTGGGTCTGCTCCAGCGTCCACCCGCCGGAAATCTCCGGCAGCAAATTCCGCATATCCGCGCCGGTATACCGCTCATCCCTACAGTATCCGGCAGCCATGGCTGCGCAGGCAGGAAGACAGTTTACATTTTCATACTCTGACTCATCCATCTGGCTCACATAGTCTCCCCCTTCCCGCTGGTTGACGACGATTTCGGGATTTTCCGCCGCATCTTCTCGTCCCGCCGTCTTCCTTACCATCTTCCTGGCAAAATCCGCAATCCCGGCTTTTTTCTGTTCCAAATCTTTTTTCGATTTTTCTGAGGATACTCCCCCTTCTTCCAACTGAAAACGATAGAAACACGCCTCAGCAAACCGAAAGGCGATCTCCGGAAGATATTGCGTTTCCTCCTGAATCATTCCGAATGCTTCCTCATAGGCTGTCGAAAGGAGCACTGCAGCTTCATGGCGCGTCAGAAGATTCCCCTGCCCCTCAGGCAGCTTCGACACAGCACCTGTCAGTTCTTTCCGGTATTTCTCCCATCCGCTCCCGTCGTAAAGATTCAGCAAAAAGCAGATTGTTTCGGTCAACTGCTCTTCTGAAGCCGGTTCACTGCTGCTGCCATACTCTTTGGCCCAGGTTTCCTGCAGAAGCAGCGCTGCTTCCCTGCTCGCCCATCTGCAAGTCACCGTTTCTGTTTTTTCCGCCGGTTTCATCACCGTTTCCGAAAAAAACAATGCTTCGCAGGCCGTTTCGTCCGTTTGTCCGCATCCGGTCAGACCTGCCGCCAGGAATAGCAGCTGCAGGCTGAACAGGATAAGGAACGGAATATATATTCTCTTGTTTTTCTTATGCTTCAGACTTCTTTGTATTCTCATGGTACCCGTTTTCCCTTCATTCCCATTATACCAGTTTCCCACGGAAAGCAGAAAAAAAAATTTTTAATTGAAACTTTTCTCCCTCAGAGATACACTGATATATCGTAAAGGTGGTGATGTAATGACAAAACAGAGCTGTAAAGATTTTTCTGTCAAATCTATGACAGCACATACCGCAAGGCAAGTCTTCTGGTGACATCCAAATGCGGGAACCTGGATGATATCAGCGATATTCTGCAGGAGACCTATGCAGAGTTCTATGCAACCATTCAGAAAAAAGGGGTTTCATATATTAAAGAGCCCGAAGGGCTTGTTCTGGATATCGCCAGAAAAAAATCTGGAAATATTATAACGGAAAAGAACCGCAGCCTGTCCGGGATTCCAGCCCGGAGGATACCTGCCAGGTTGCATGTCCGGGTGGGGAGCCGGGCACATATCAGGTTGACGAGGCGTTTCTCAATCGGGAAACCCTGCGGGAGATCCGGCAGATCGTGGACAGCAAGCCGGAAGATACCCGCCGCATTTTTTATCTGTTTTATCTTCATGATCAGACGATCGCAGAGATATCCCAGACCATGTCTGTTTCACAGTCTTTCGTAAAAAACCGGCTTTACCGGCTGGTGAACGAAATTCGAACCATCTACGGAAAGGGGGATATTTGAAGTATGAATGAGAGGGATTTTATGAAAAAAATCATGGATAGCGAAGGAAATCGGGAGATGATTAAGTCTCAGGTGCTAGCAGACGGAGAAAAAACAGTGGTGCCAGTCAGAAAAAAAGCAGCGGTAAGCGGATTGCTGCGTTGGGAATCTGTGCAGCCATCCTTCTGATCTGTATCGTTGCGGTTTCCGGCCTGACGGCAGGTGAAACCGAATCGCCGGATGTGCCCCCGGTTACACCGCCTGATTCCACTCTGCCGGACGTAACACAGCCGGATAACACCCAGCCTCCGGTTTCCCTTGGCGACGAGTTCATTGAAGCGGCTGGACAGCTGGTGGGCTTTGCCGACGGCCATTCGGTGGAAATCATCATCGACGGTGAGACGCAGGTATTCCAGGTCTATGACGAGGAACTGGTCTTGGCACTGCAGGAACTGGAAGGTGCCGGAGGTGGTGACTTCACGTTCCGCTACGTCCAGATGGACAGCGGTGCCATGGAAATAAAGGAAATCATCCGTTGAGAACGTAGAGGCTGCTGACGCAGCCCCTTTTTTATGGAATTCAAAAAAAACGTTCATTCACTTTATTGCATCTGTGATAAATGCTCTGAGATAATCAGGTCGCATCCTGTCGCATTCTGTACATCTTCTACCGAATAGTCAGGATGTATTTCTTCCAGTATAATTCCTTTTTCCGTAACCCGCATGACTCCCATTTCTGTAATAATCATGTCTACACAATGCAGCGCAGTATATGGGAGAGAACACTCTTTTACAATTTTAGGGGCTCCTTTTTGCGTATGCAGCATTGCCACGATCACTTTTTTGGCTCCGGTAACAAGATCCATCGCGCCGCCCATTCCGGGTACCATTTTCCCAGGAATAATCCAGTTTGATAAATTTCCATGTTGATCGACCTCAAGTGCTCCCAGAATCGTTACATCTACATGTCCTCCGCGAATGAGCGCAAACGATGTGGCACTGTCAAAGAACTGGCCCCCTGGCAGTATGGAAACTGGCTGTGCACCTGCATTTACAATATTTTCATTTGTTTCGTCCTGTTTTTCTCCCATCCCCATGATTCCATTTTCCGACTGCAGAACGATGCTCACGCCGTCCGGAAGATTGTTTGCTACGATTGTAGGCAAACCAATACCCAGATTGACAACATCACCATCCTTTAACTCCTTTGCAGCTCTTTTCGCAATTCTTGTTTTCAGTTTGTCCATACCGGTGCACCTCCTACGACTGCATCCACTAATATACCTGATGTCACAACATGATCCGGGTTCAGTTCTCCGACTTCTACGATTTTTTCTGCTCCACAGATCACATATTCTGCTGCCATTGCCATCATGGGATTGAAGGTCTGTGTCGTTCCATGATATACAATATTGCCGAAAGTATCCACAACAGAACCTCTGACCAGTGCGAAATCAGCCTTCAGAGGTTTCTCCAGCAGGAACTCTTTTCCATCCACTGTGATAACCGGTTTGTTTTCGGCAACGATTGTTCCGATTCCGGTTGGTGTCAGAACACCGCCCAGTCCTGCGCCCCCGGCTCTGATTGCCTCAGCGAAAGTACCCTGCGGAATCAATTCACACTCCAGCTTTTTTTCTGGATCCGTTGTATTCATTCTTTCCGCCACCTCTGGATTCAATCCCACATGTGTGGCAATGAGTTTTTTTATCTGACCGTTTGAAAGAAGTTTTCCTGTTCCCATGCCTGGCAATCCTGCATCATTGCATATTACCGTAAGATTTTTCACATTCTTCGCAACCAGCGCATCGATCAGATTCTCAGGTGTTCCACAAGCCATGAAGCCACCTATCATAATTACCGCACCGTCTCGAATATCCTTTATTGCTTCTTCTGCTGTAGTTACTTTATTTTTCATTCAGCTTCCTCCATTTTCCTTTCATATTTCCGCAATGTAATGCATTATCTTTTTCTTTTATCATAATCAAATTAATGTAAAAAAACCAACGCAAAAAAAGCGTACTGCTATTCACATTACGCGGAAATGTTTCGTTCGTATTTATGGAATGTATTGCCCCGTATTTGTGTATTGTTCGATTCTGTAAAATATGCTACTATGGAAACAAAGATCACTTTCTGCGAAACGAATGACAGGAGAAAAAAATGATCAGTACATTACAATTGCAATACTTTTGCGCACTTGCACACAAACAGAACCTTACGAAGTGTGCAGAAGATTTCTACATTTCGCAGTCCACATTAAGCAATGCGCTCGCGCGCATGGAAGCGGATTTAGAGGTCAGATTATTTGATCGGGTCGGACGTTCTCTGATTTTGAACAATTACGAAAAAATTTATCTTCAATATGCAGAAGCAGCGCTCAAAGCACTTGAAAACGGAAAGCGTGCTGTGGCAAATGAATTGAATGAACAGAAAAATAAAGTCATCGTATACACCATTTCGCCATTGCTGTTTTCCGGCACCATTGACCGTTTTGCCTGGGAGCATCCTGAGTTTGACATTATCCAGCGAGAATTTCTTTTTTCGGATATCTCATCCATCGACAGCTATGATCCATTTATTTCGATTATTCTGGCTGGAACCAGCGATATCCGAAATGCCAACTGGTCTGCACATGAATTCAGAAGGGACACACTCTGTGCCCTTCTGACCAAAACACATCCTCTGAGCAATTCATCCTCTATCGCCTTTGAAGAGTTGAAACAGCATCCACTCATTCTGGAGGAAAACAGAACCAGCTTTCGTGCATATGTGGATAAAACATTTGAAGCATATGGATGTACTCCAATTGTGGCCGGAGAATCAAATTATTCCCTTCTGGCAGAGAATCTGAAGCGAAAACCACATGCAATCGGACTGACAACAAGCCTTACTGCAGAAAACAAGTGGTATGAAAAGGTCTACTATCTGTCCCTTATCTCAGTCGCAGGAATGGATGCCGACCGGGGTTTCTCACTGTTCTGGCAAAAAGATGCTCCCCTTTCGGATGCTGCAGTGGCTTTCATCGAATATATTAAAGAAACAAAAGCTATATAGCAGATTTCACCGGCACAATGCCGATTTCCGCGGCGATATTCATTTCACCGTCGGACTTGCGAAGGGTCCGGAACAGGTAGCGGCTTTCCTGCTCTGCTCCATCCCGCGGCGGCAGCTTTTCGGACTGGTAAATGGCGATGGTCTCCCCCACCGGTGCTTCCTTGCTGTAATGAATCCGCAGGGTGGACACTCTGTGGGTTCCTGCTTCCAGTTCCGGAATCAGGTCACATAAATAGTTCAGATAGTATGTGTTATTCATATGGCCGTTGCTGTCTGCATCGCTGTAGCTGACTCTGTGCTGCGATACACAGATCATAGCCTCTGCCTGGGCAGGCAGAATTTTAAATTTTCCCGGTGCCGCTTCCTTGTATGGTCCATATTCATACCCTGTCATATCGGCATCCTCCACCGTGAGGATCTTTCTGTCTTCCAGACTGACCAGAGACCACTGGGTGGAGATTTCAACCACCGGTTCTTCTCCTCTCCACATGCCGTAGCACCGCAGGAAGGTTGCCCTGCGGCTTTCACATGGCCAGGAAGAAGCGGTCACATCTTCGTCCTCATGAACTTCCGTAAGGATATTCATATCCAGCCGGTTGAGCATATACGCCCTTCCGGTTGCAAAAACCTCTTCATAGGACATGCCTTCTGTACGCATCTGTCCGCAGCCGGCATCCTGCGTAATCTGCAGTGCGCCGGAAGGCTTCAGGATCTTATTTCTGTCCACATCGTATGTTCTGATTCTGTAATTCTGCTTGTACAATGTTGTTACCCCCTGTTCTGAAAGCCGGGGCATGCCCGGCCTTATTTATCTGACTCTGAATTTTACTCCAAGCTTTGTCTGTGCAATCTGGCGGCAGATGTCCACATCCTGCTCCGGAATTGTACCGCCCACCACAGACATAGTCACATCCGGCACATACTGTTTCACCTCTTCTGTAAAACGCAGGATAGCCGGCCAGGCTTCCAGTCCGAACTTGGGATGGCAGAGCCTGTCGTATTTTTCTGTAGACGCAGCATTGAGGCTGATGGAAATGGCATCCACCAGACCGGACAGTTCCGGTGCAGTCCTGCGTCCGTGGAGCAAGTCCGATAAACCGTTGGTATTGATTCTGGTTTTCAGATGGGTGGTTTCCTTCACATAACGGCACAGCTGCAGCACATCGCCAAGCCGCTCCATCGGCTCTCCATATCCGCAAAAAACCAGTTCTGTATAATTTGACAGCTTCCACTGCCCCAGCATTTCCTTAACTTCTGAAACCGTCGGCTCCCGTTTCAGCCACAGGCTGTCCGCATCCCCCAGGGAATCCACCATATCCCGGATGCAGAACTCGCACCGGCAGGGACACCGGTTTGTCAGGTTCACATAAAGACCGCTGGCATAATCATAGAGCACATCCCCGATGTATTCCATTTACATCCCTTCTTTCTTAAAGTTCTCTTCCACTTCCGTATAGCGTGCGGAATAGAACACAGCGACAATAAACAGGACGATGCCTGCCCAGGTCACCATTTTGATCTTCACCATTTCTCCCGCGGACATGATTGCGAAGCAGACTGCACAGAAGTACATTACGCTGGAGACGAATTTCCGCAGATGCGTAAGATCATAGGTCTCTCGCTTATGCTTGAAATCCTTTACGAAACCGCCCATAATCCTGTCGGCTTTCCCGATGCGGATCAGCATGCCCATGAAAGCAAATGCAATGGCAACAACACAGAACAAAATATTCATATTTATTCAGCCTTCCTTTCCGATGTGTTTTTTTCCTCCGTCCTGCTGACTGCCGACCCTTCTTCCACGCCGTCTGCCCGGTCAATCAGCCCGATCACTCCCTGGCAGATTGCAGCTGCCGGACGGTGAAGAAGACCCAAGAACGTCTCGATTTTGTGAAGAAGCCAGCAGAAAATCCTATAGCTTCCTTCTACCGCCGTGTCGTAGACCCAGATCACCGGTTTCGTAGTAAAGACAAAGACGCACAGTCCCGCCAAGGCGAAGATCATCCCATAATAGACCACCCAGTTTTCCGGCAGCACGCCGAAGAAAATGGTATATTTCTTCACCAGATACCGGACGATCAGATGAAAAATATAGACCGGCATGGTGTTCATGCCCACATAGGCCACATAGTTCATTTTTCCCGGCAGGATATTCAGC
>JALEHL010000053.1 GCA_022770665.1 Bacillota bacterium | reverse complement strand
ACTTCTGAAGGATTACAAGGCAAGATACATGGGTATCGGTGAAGTAGACGAAGATATGAGCCTGTTCTATGAAGATGAGGTGGCGAAAACAGCAAAGAAGGCAGAGTAAATGATGGATAAATTATTTTTTAACGGAAAGATTCGAACCCTCGACGGTGCGGATCGTGTGACGGAGGCAGTGGGAATCCGCAACGGTAAAATCGCATTCCTGGGCACCAACCAAGAAGCTCTTGCGATTCCATGTGAGGAACGAATCGATCTGAAGGGCAGACTGATGCTGCCTGGATTCGTGGATTCCCACCTTCACATGCTTCATTATGCATTCGTTGAAAAATCTGTAAAGCTCTTTGATTGTGCCAGCGTGGAAGAAATGCTGGCTGCTGCGAAACAGAAAATAGAATTACAAGGTGAAAAGCCATTATCATGGCTTTTCTGCCGTGGATGGAATGAAGAACAATTCGAAACACCAAGGTACCCGCATAGAAAAGAGCTCGATGCACTTTCAACCGAGTACCCGATCATCATGGTCCGGGTCTGCGGACACATTGCGGTAAGCAATACCTGCGGCCTGGAAAAACTGAAGAAGATTCCCAACTTTTCAGAAATTGCCAAAGACGTGGATTTTGAGACGGGCTTGCTGAAAGAAAATGCCGTACAGTTCTATCATTCGATTCTTGATGCGCCATCGCAGGAAGAAATCGAAGAATACATCCTTTACGGAAACCAGAAATTAAATGAAGCAGGGATTACAGGAATTCAATCCGATGATCTGGCGTCGCTCCCCGGTAAAAAATGGAGAAGAATTCTGGATGCTTTTCAGAACCTGGACCGGGAAGGTAAACTGACCGTCCGTATCTATGAGCAGTGCCTGTTTGAGAGGACAGAAGATGGAAAGGCATTTATCCGGGAAGGATTCCGGACCGGACAGCGGGGCAGCTTCTTTACCATAGGGCCGCTTAAAATGCTGCAGGACGGGTCCCTCGGGGCGAAAACAGCAGCTCTGGAGGAGCATTACGCCGAAGACAATGAAAATCGTGGAATGATCATTTATGAACAGGATGAACTGGATGATATCATCGACTTCTGTGACCATCATGAAATGCAGACGGCAATTCACTGTATCGGAGATCGTGCCATGAATATGGTAATCGATGCAATCGAAAAATCATCGAACAGAAAGAACAATCCGAAAGGAAGGCACGGCATTGTGCATGCACAGATTACAAATCGGAACATTCTGAAAAAAATGGCACAACAGGATATTCTGGCCTATATTCAGCCTGTATTTGTAGATCTGGACATGGATGTGGTGGAATCCAGAATCGGTTCGGAACGGATGGACGGTGTCTATGCCTGGAAAACCATGCTTGATCTTGGGATCCATACCATGGGTGGTTCGGATGCACCGGTTGTTGGCTTTGATATTATGGAAAATATTTATTTCGCAGTTACAAGGAAAAATGCAAAAGGTCAGCCGGAAGAGGGGTGGATTCCGTCAGAAAGGCTTTCGGTGGATGAAGCAGTGAAGCTGTTTACCAAATATCCGGCCTACGGGTCTTTCACAGAAGAAGAAAACGGAACCATTGAACTGGGAAAGAATGCGGATTTGGTGGTACTGCATGAAAATATATATGAAGTGGAGCCGGAACATATCAAAGATATCAAAATCGATATGACCGTGTCTGGTGGCAGAATCGTATTTGAAAGAAAAGAATAACGGAACAGGTGCTGTCGCGTTAACGAGCTTTCATCGTTAGGGCGGCAGCACCTGTTTCTTGTTCTAAGAAAAGAGGCCGTAGCCTAACGTTTTTTTGTTAATGCGACAGCCTCTTTTTTAAATGTATCTTATTCCACCAGACCGTTCTTTTTCAGTGTATCATAGAGCAGATACTGTGTCTTATTGGTCGGTGGGCAGAGCGGAAGCCGGTATTCCATTTCGCACAGTCCCATCATACTCATAGCCGCTTTCAGAGGCACGGGATTGACCTCGGTGAAAATCGCATCGATCAGCGGTTTCATCGCAATCTGCTCGGCGGCAGCACCGGCAGTATCTCCGGCTAGCCAGCTGCGAATCATGGAAGAAAACCGTCCCGGAATCAGGTTGGATACGGTAGATATGCAGCCGGATCCACCCAGGGAGAGGAACGGTACGGCCAGATCGTCGTTTCCTGCATAAATCTGAAAATCATCACAGATGTATTGAGCCATGGCGCAGACCTGACCCATGTTTCCGCTGGCTTCCTTGATCCCGGCGATACCCGGATGCCTGCTCAGGACTTTCACCACCGATGGAGAAATGTTGACACCGGTTCGGGAAGGGACAGAATAAAGGATCATGGGAATGCTTACACTGTCTGCGATTTTCTCGTAATGGGCGATCATGCCGCTTTCCGTACATTTATTGTAATATGGAGTGACCACCAGAATCCCGTCGGCCCCAGCGGCTTCGATCTCTCGGGACAGATCCAGCGTGAAGCGGGTGTTGTTGCTGCCGGTGCCGGCCAGTACGGGAACACGCCCCTTTACCAGATCTGCCACAAACCGGGTCAGCTGAACTCGTTCTTTTCCGGATAAAGTCGATGCTTCTCCTGTGGTTCCACAGACCACCAGTGCGTCCACACCCTCTTTGATCTGCCACTCTACCAGCTTTCCAAGTGTCACGTAATCAATTTTTCCGCCCCGGAAGGGAGTCACCAGCGCGGTTGCTGTACCAGTAAAAATAGCCATCGTTTCACCACCTTTCAAATTATTATATTCCGATGAGTGGATTTTGTTGAAAAACCAATGGAAAAGTGGTACAATAAATTGTTAAAGATACGAAGAATATGAACGAGAGGAGCTAGAAAAGAGATGTCAGAGAAATTAAGAGTAGGTATTCTGGGCGGAACCGGTATGGTAGGTCAGAGATTCATTTCGTTGCTTGCGGATCACCCATGGTTTGAGGTCGTGACCATTGCGGCCAGTGCCAGAAGTGAAGGGCAGACCTATGAGGAAGCGGTTGCAGGCAGATGGAAGATGGATACACCGATTCCGGAAGCGGTAAAGGGCATCCGTGTTATGAACGTCAATGATGTAGAGAAGGTTGCCGCAACCGTTGACTTCGTTTTCAGCGCCGTAGATATGACGAAAGAAGAAATCAAAGCCATCGAAGAAGCTTATGCAAAGACGGAAACTCCGGTGGTATCCAATAACAGTGCACATCGCTGGACACCGGACGTGCCGATGGTGATTCCTGAAATCAATCCGGAGCATTTCCAGGTCATCGAAGCACAGAAGAAGCGTCTGGGCACCACCCGCGGCTTTATCGCTGTGAAGCCGAACTGTTCCATCCAGAGCTATGTGCCTGCATTGAATGCATGGAAGGAATTCGAACCGTACGAGTGCGTAATCACTACATATCAGGCGATTTCCGGCGCAGGAAAGGACTTCAAGGCATGGCCGGAAATGGTGGAGAATATTATCCCATACATCGGTGGAGAGGAAGAAAAGAGTGAACAGGAACCGCTGCGGATCTGGGGTTATGTGGATGAAGAAGCTGGTGTAATCGTGAAGGCGGAAGAGCCGGTGATCACTTGCCAGTGCCTCCGTGTGCCGGTACTGAACGGTCATACTGCGGCCGCTTTCGTGAAGTTCAGAAAGAAACCGACGAAGGAGCAGCTCATCGAAAAGCTGGAAAGCTACAGAGGCTTCCCGCAGGAAGAAAAGCTTCCGATGGCACCGGAACAGTTCATCAAGTACTTTGAAGAAGACAACCGTCCGCAGGTAAAGGCTGACGTGGACAGGGACAAAGGCATGGGTATCTCCATCGGCCGTCTCAGAGAAGATACCGTATATGATTATAAATTTGTCGGACTTTCACATAATACTATCAGAGGAGCTGCCGGCGGCGCTATTCTCTGTGCGGAAACCCTGAAAGCCAAAGGGTATATTACAAAGAAATAACAGGAAGGCGGCAGACGGAGTCCTGTGCAGGGCTTCCTTCCTGCCGCCTGCCATTCTGTGCGTAGAAAGGAAAGAGATTATGACATATTTCGAAGCGGTCATTCTGGGCCTTGTACAGGGCCTGGCAGAATTTCTGCCTATCAGCAGTTCAGGACATCTGGCACTGCTGCAGCAGTTTTTCGGAATTGATGAGACCAAAGTACTGTTGTTTGCGGTCATGCTTCATGTGGGAACACTGATTTCTGTGTTCATCGTGTACTGGAAAGATATCTGGGAGCTGATTGTGGAACTCTGCCTGACCATAAAGGACCTGTGCACCGGAAAGGGTCTTCGACTTGACGAACGTCCCGTGAGAAAGCTTGGTGTCCTGATTATCATTGCAACGATTCCTACAGGAATCATTGGTGTGCTGGGAGGAGATTTCTTTGACTCTCTGTACACTTCCATCATTCCCATCGGCGTGGGCTTGATTATCACCGGTTTTCTCCTTGTCATGGCAGAAAGGATGGGAAGCTCCAGCAGGGGGCTGGAGAAGATGAATTTCCGCAACGCATTTTTCATTGGACTGGTGCAGGGTATTGCCATCTGTCCGGGGATTTCCCGGTCAGGATCCACACTGTTCGGCAGTCTGATCTGTAATCTGGATCGGAAATTCGCAGTGAAGTTTGTATTCCTGATTTCCATTCCGTCCATTCTGGGCTCTGCAGTGATGGAACTGCCGGATGCCATTGAAGCAGGTGTTACTGCCGCAGAAGCAGGCCCTGTCATTGTGGGTATGCTGGTGGCAGCAGTATCCGGTCTGGTGGCAATCAAGTCCATGATTAAAATTGTATCGGATAAGAAATTGAGTTATTTTTCCTATTATGTATGGGTTGTAGGTGCCTTCGTAGTACTGCTTGGCATTTTCGGACCTATGCTCGGGATTGCAGGTATGTAACCGGAGGATATGATTCATGGCAGAAACAAAGAAAAAGCCGGGCAGACCGCCCGGATCGAAGAACAAAAGCACAGAGGGCGGAAAATCCGGCGGCGGCGCAGGAACCCGTGCAAAGAAGGGGACAGAGTCCAAAGCAAGGGCTCGTGTACAGGAAATACAGGCAGAGAGAAAGGCTGAC
>JALEHL010000034.1 GCA_022770665.1 Bacillota bacterium | reverse complement strand
TTTTTTTGCTTTTTTTCCTGTTTTTCTTTGCTGTCCGCCATAGCAGCTGCCTCCCTGTATGTTTCGTAATTATGTAAAATAGCATGTCCCCATATACAAAAAATATGCACTTGCCCCGTCTTACAAAGTCCTGTTTTTACTTGATTTTCCATTCTTTTTCGTATATGATAGAAACAGTGATTCATGCAATGCAATTTTATAAAATGTATGTAGGAGAGTGGAAAATGGAAAAACAGTACGACATCAATTACAGTGATTTGCAATACCAGGCAGTTCCTCTGCCGGAAGATATTCTGAAGATGAAATGGTCCGGCGATTTCGACAGAACCCGCGCCATGATTGAGAACCGGCTTTCTCTGCCGAACCTGCCGGAGGCTTACCGGGTGCGCATGGTTCTGGAACTGAAGAATCTGCAGCATCTGGAAGCACGTTATGTGCTGACCAAGGAACAGGTTCTGGAACAGATTCAGGAAAGAGTGCCTGATTTCAAGGCAGAAGAGCTGGAACGTCTCATCATCGAGGACAAGCTGCAGTGGACCTTCATCCGCGGAAAAGAAATGTTTCTGCGCAGTGCGGTCCGCAATCTGTTCAACCAGTATCCGGAAATGTGGGAGAGAGACCAGGCCCGCCATACCTGCGACGCCGACGAGTGCACGGATTTTGACAATGCGCTCAGCAACCTGAAAGAAGGCGACGAAGTGCATGCCCATATCCACATGCGCCACGAATTTTATCTGGAGCCGGAGGCGATCAAGCCGGGTAAGACACTGCGGGTGCACCTGCCTCTTCCGGTAGAGCGCCAGCAGATTCACGATCTGAAGATTCTGAACATTTCACCGGAGCCGGCCAGAATGCCGGAGGTCAGCGACGAGATGCCGACGGTATATTTTGAGGTACCGGCGGAAGCGGGTCAGGTATTCTCTGCAGAATACCAGTTTGAAAATATTCTCCGTGTTCACGATCTGACCAAGGCGGATGAAGCCGCCATCGCCCGGGAACTGGAAGAAAACGGCTATCCGAAAGAGGTTCTTCCGTACCTGGAAGAAAAGGCGCCGCATATTCTTTTCACACCGTATCTTCGTGCGCTGGCTGCAGAGCTGAAGGGAGAGGAAACCAATCCGCTCCGCATTGCACGTGCCATGTACAACTACATTACGTGCAACCTGAAGTACTCCTTCGTCCGGGATTATGCCTCCATCGACAGTATCGCCGAACAGATGGCACTGACCCGCAAGGGCGACTGCGGCATGCAGGCCATCCTGTTTATCACCCTCTGCCGGATTGCAGGTGTTCCGGCACGCTGGCAGTCCGGCCTGGCAGCAGAACCGGGTGCCATCGGCGAACATGACTGGGCACAGTGCTACCTGCCTTCCATCGGCTGGGTCTTCGTGGATCCTTCCTATGGCATGAGCGCCAAGCTGAAGAATGATATTCCGCGCTGGAACTACTATTTCGGCAATCTGGATCCGTTCCGCGTACCGTTTAACTGCGATATGCAGTGCGAATTCGTTCCGCCGAGAAACTTCCTGCGCTACGACACGGTTGACAGCCAGGACGGCGAAGCAGAATATACTGACGAACCGATCTTTGACGAAGGCTGCCGTACCTTCACGGATCTGGGCATTCACCTGGTGAAGCCGGAATCGTCAGCGACTGCGAAGGAGACGAAATAATGGCAGATGTAAGTCCGACCTCTGTCGGACGGTCTCTGATTCTGGCTTCCGGCTCACCCCGCCGCATCGAAATGATGCAGGCCCACGGCTATGATCCGCTGGTGCTTCCGGCAGAGATCGAGGAAAACGTTCCGCTCCATCACAGTATGACAGACACCGTCACCTATCTGGCTCTGAAAAAAGCCAGGGACGTGGAAGCCCGCTGGCTGAGCGAGAACCGGTCATGTGCTGATGCAGTTGCTGCCCCGGATGCTTCGGAAACTGCTGAGGCGGCCGTTTCGGATCGTCCACCAGTTATCATCGCCGCCGATACCGTAGTCTGCTATCAGGGCGAGATCATGGGCAAGCCTTCAGACAAAGAAGATGGCTTCCGCATGCTTTCCGCTCTCCGCGGCGATGTCCATGATGTGGTCACCGGTGTGGCACTGGTAGAAGCCGGTGCACAGCACGCCAGAGTGTTCTATGAAATCACCAGGGTCTTCTTCAAGGATTACAGTGACGAAGAGCTGCTGGCATACCTGGACACCGATGAAGCGTATGATAAAGCCGGAGGCTACGCCATCCAGGGCTGGTTTTCCCGGTATGTAGACCATATCGAAGGCGATTATGATAATGTGGTCGGCTTCCCGTGGAAACGGATCGAAAAAGAGCTGGCACATTTCATCTAATATTTCAACAGAAAGGATGACCAACTTATGAAAAAATTTATGTCTGAATTTAAAGAATTTATCGCAAAAGGCGATGTCATGAGCATGGCAGTCGGCATTATCATCGGCGGCGCATTCACCGCCATCGTTTCCTCCCTGGTTAACGATGTGATTACCCCGCTGCTGGGCATCATTATCGGCGGCATCAACTTCACCGGCATCGTTCTGGCCGTTGGCGATGCACAGCTGATGGTCGGAAACTTCATCCAGGCAGTCATCACCTTCCTGCTGACCGCACTGGTGCTGTTCTCCATCATCAAAACCTTTAACGCCTTCAAGAAGAAGGAAGAAGCACCTGCACCTGCTCCGGAAGAACCGCCTGCACCGCCGGCCGACATTCAGCTTCTCACCGAGATCCGCGATCTGCTGAAGGAGAAGAAATAGAATTTGAAATTGAAAGGGAGTCATTTCTGACTCCCTTTTTACACCAGCTTATTTACAATCTCACTTTCAATGATGCGCATATCCAGATTTCCATATATGTCATTATACGTTACAATCAGATTATCCCACGGTACGATGCCCACGGACTCATACTGTTCCATCTTCCATTTATGACGAGCCATATATTTCTCATCAAAAGGCATTCCGCAGTGTTCCAGATAGAATATTTTTCCGTCTCGTCTTCTTCTCGGCTTGAAATCAGGTGCAAACTCATGGCTCCCAATCCGAAGCACTTCCTCATACCGAAACGGAACATCATATTGGTACAGCTTTTCCGCAATGTTCACCTCGCCCTTCGACCGCATCTTCTCACCACGGGAAGTCGTATTGGTTTTCAGCCACGGCTTATAACTGCTCTGCTCATAAGGTGCTTCCGCCCACTCACGAATCTCCCTTTCCAGCTGTGTTTCCTGTTCCATACGTTTTCGAAGGATATCCCCTGTTACTCCAAACTGAAAGTATTCCTCCGGCACCGTCTGATAGACCGCAGGCAATCCCTGAAGAATTTCATTGAACTCCATGGTTCGAAGCTCCCGCTCCGCCGTCTCAAGGCATCTTCGGTTCGCCGCAATGAGATCAAGCACACGCAATATGTATTCCTTCCGGCAAAGCACCTTCACTTTCTCCGTATCGCCGGTAATTCCCCGTCTGCAGTACTTCCCGTTTTTCTTCTCCACCTGCAGATAGTTCTGCCTTCCATCTCTGAAGTTGCTGACCAGATGTCCTGATGCCAGTTTCTCACAGTTTGCCAGTTCCATGTTGAATGATTTTTCTAAATCAGCCAATTGATTCAACGCCCCCTCAAAATCCACTCTGCCGACGTTCATTTTTTCCCCTCCATGTTGTATCGTTTTCGGTTTTTCACTGTTTCATACAACGGATTGTGAAGAAATCTCAATTTGCGTTGTATGAAACCTTGCTATTTTTCACTTCATACAACATTTCCTCTGAAATCTCCTGTGGATCAGGGCAGACGTTGTATTTTTTGTGAAGAAATCAGAATCCATACAACCTTCCGTGGGTGCGTATGAGAGTGCGATGTGTTGTGCGTCTGAAGTTATTTATAAAAGTTGCCAGATTCTTAAGAAAATGTATATTTTCCATTATTATACTGTAATTATATTCAACAATCAACCATTTCTGCGCATTTTCATAAAAGATAAACCCCTGCTTTCGTGTGCAGGGGCCAATCTGTCTATTCATATTTCTTCGGATCAAACTGTTCAAAAATGCCGGCGGCGCCCAGGGCCTCCGCCTCCTTCAGATCTGCATAGCTGCGGATGGTCCAGAAAAACAGCGGACCATCGTATCTCTGCAGTGCTGGCTCATGGCGATCATCGAAATTATAGGCAACGAAGTCCGGTTTGCCGGAAAGATTCACCAGCAGGTTTTTCAGCAGGAAATTCTGCGTGCAGGTTAAGGTCTTTTTCTCACGGTTGATATTGGCAGCCAGCTGGCCTCGAATCACATCCGGCCGGTTCACACGCAGCCACTTCACAGCCACTGGGCTGAAAGATTCCACGCAGTACAGCGCCGGCACCAAGCCCGGCTTTCCGCCATGGTTTTCAGTTTTTTCGCCATAGGCGGCTGCATAATCGTCTAATGCCGATGCAGCCGTCCGGCAGAGTGCCGCTGTGGTATCCGTTCCATCTTGCGTCTTTCCGGCCTTCAGCTCCACAATGAGAGGCACCCGGCCTGCCACAAGCTGCAGAACTTCTGTGAATTCCGGAATCTGCTCCCGGCTTTCTTCCAGGAAGCAGCTCTGTGCCTCCTCCATCGTCATATCTTCCACGTTCTGGTCCACGCCGCAGGTCCGTTTCAGACTGGAATCGTGAATCACTGCAAGTTTTCCGTCTCTGGTCAGATGCAGGTCCAGTTCAATACCGAAGCCGGCTTCCACGGCGCGGCGAAAGGCTGCCATGGAGTTTTCCGGGATGACCGGTTTTTGATGGAGCCCCCTGTGCGCATACCTATGCTGCAGCAGCTCATGAAGCTGCTTTTCTTTCGTATTACTTGTTTTTTTCTGTTTCATATTTCCCATTTCCCCTTTACGAAATATAATGCTGTGTCAGTCTTCTACATCAAAAGCCTCAAGCTTGCTCTTTGGTGCCTCCGGCCTGCTGTCTCCGTGTTTCACCATGAGCATGGTGCAGAATGCCACAGCAGCGAAGAAGGCCGCATACGGGAACAGTGTCCAGTAACCCACATGCTCCAGGAAGAATCCTGACAGTACCGGCGTCAGCACCTGGGCCGCCATACTGAAAGTGTAGTACATACCGGTAAACTTGCCGATATCGCTTCCCTTACACATTTCCACCACCATCGGATAGGAGTTTACATTGATGGACGCCCATGCCATGCCGACCAGGAAGAAGATGATATTTACGCCGAAGTTCGGTTCCTTGAAGAAGAAACCGCTTCCGAAGCAGCATGCCAGCATGGCAACCCCGAACAGGATCACCTTTTTCCGTCCGAAGCGGCTGGACAGCATGCCCACCGGCAGGAAGGAAATCAGCGCGCCCACAGAAGCCACCATCAGGGCACCGGCGAAGCTTCCTCCCTCCATGCCCCACATCTCTGTAGCATACTTGGAAAAAGCTGTAGTCACACTGTTATATGCCATATACCAGAACGCCACCGAAAGCAGCAGGAACACCAGACTCTTCTTTACATCCGCCGGCAGAGCAGATGCTGCACCGCGGATTCCGCCCGACGTTTCGATTTCTTCTTCCTGCTCCTCTTCCGCAATGCCCCATTCCCTTTCCAGGGCGAGTCTTTCTTCCGTGAATTTCCCCTCGTCCACCTTGAACAGCAGAATCAGAAGCGCAAGGATCATCACCACAGCCACCGCGATGAACAGCGGTTCATAGTTCGGTGTTTCACCGTCCCCCACCAGGAACATGATGAATACCAGCGAAAGCACCACGCCGATGGCACCCATCAGATTGATGATAGCGTTTGCCTTGGAACGAAGCGGCTTCGGTGTCACATCCGGCATAAGCGAAACCGCCGGAGACCGGAAAGTGCTCATGAACAGCAGAGTCATCAGCAAGGCCGCCACAAACAGCACCAGGTTCTGCCCGTTTGCTGCAGCTGGCAGGAGCAGCATGAAGACACAGGCGCCGATGGTACCCACCAGAATAAACGGCGTCCGTTTTCCACGTTTCGTATTTACCTTATCCGACCAGGCGCCAAACAGAGGCAGCATAATCAGCGCAAAGATATTATCCAGCGCCATGATTCCCCCTGACAGCGTATCCCCGATGTGAAAACTGTACTTCAAAATCAGCGGAATAATGTTATCATACATCTGCCAGAAGGTACTGATTGCCAGAAAGGCAAACCCAATGAGAATGGTTCGTTTCGTATTAAGCTTCATTTCCGTTTCCTGTTCCTTTCCCGAAAACTTCTCCGATTTCATTTAATATATATGTGGGCTTCACATCACTTGTTTCCAGATCCTCCAGTGTTCCCTCCCCAGAAAGCACGAAGATGGTGTCGATTCCCGCATTGACCCCGCAGGCGATGTCAGTATACAGCCGGTCACCGATGAGAACCGCATCCTCCGGTACGCAGCCCGTCTTTTCCAGCGCCAGATACACCATATCAGGCTGCGGTTTTCCTACGAAATACGGCCGCCGTCCCGTGGCATGCTCCAGCATCTGGCAGATAGAACCGCAGTCAGGCACTGCGCCCCAGGCGGTGGGGCAGACCCAGTCAGGATTCGTCGCAAAATATTCCGTCCCGGCTTTTAACAGGCGGCTGGCATCTTCCAGTTTCTGGAATGTCAGCTCCCGGTCGAAACCTGCAATGAGAATGTCCACCGTCTCCGGTGTTCTTCCTTCTGCCGCATTCCGCAAGCTGTCATTCTCCCCAGCCTGCAGACTGGTAACAATCCGGAATCCCGCCTCTTCCATCTGCCGGCAAAAAGATGCTGTTCCCATCAGATAGATAAGCTTCTGCCGTGCCTCCGATGGACCGTACCTCCGCTCCAGGAAGGCGATCATGGCATCCACCGAGGTTACGAAATCCTCCGGAGAGGCCGGAATGCCCAGCCGTGCAAGTTTTGCGACGTAATCGGACACCCCCCGGGAAGAATTATTGGTCAGAAAGAGATACCTGCCTCCCTGCGCCTGCACCTGCTGCAGGAAAGGCAGCGTGCCGGAAAACACATGATCATCCAGATAAATGGTCCCGTCCATATCCAGCAAAAACAGTTTTTTTCGTCTCAAGCTTCCGCCTCCCTTCACGCCCGCTGTTTCTATTATACCGAAATTTTCCGCCGCAGGCAATAAAAAAAGGGGGCTGAAAAACAGTCCCCCTTCTGTTTGATTTCTTACTGAATTGCCGAAACGATCTTATTTCGTAGTAGCGTCGTACAGAGCTTCTGCGTTATCCCATTCCTTGATGATTTCAGGGATTACCTTGTACAGGTCGCCTACGATTGCATAGTCAGCAACTTCCATGATCGGAGCATCCGGATCCTTGTTGATCGCAACGATGCAGTTGGAAGTCTGCATACCTGCCAGGTGCTGAATTGCGCCGGAGATGCCGCATGCGAAGTAGATATCCGGCTTTACAGTGGTACCGGTCTGACCTACCTGGTGAGAGTGATCAATCCAGCCGGCATCTACTGCTGCACGGGAAGCACCAACTACACCGCCAACCTTGTCTGCGAATTCCTGGATCAGCTTGAAGCCTTCTGCATCGCCCAGACCACGTCCGCCGGAGCAGATGATCTTCGCGTCAGTCAGGGATACCATTTCCTTCATGGATTTTACGATATCCTTGATTTCGATTCTGATGTCGGAAGCCTTGATGTCCGGCTTAACATTTATGATTTCACCGGTAGCACCAGGAACTCTTTCCTGCTTCTGCATTACGCCAGGTCTTACAGTGGACATCTGCGGACGAGTCTTCGGGCAGATGATGGTAGCCATCAGGTTGCCGCCGAATGCCGGACGGGTCTGCTTGATTCCAGTGGACGGATCGTTCGGATCCAGAGTGGAAGTATCCAGCGTGGTGTTTGCTTTCGCAAATTCGATGTACTTGGAAACCTTTACATCCAGATGCGTGCAGTCTGCAGTCAGACCGGTGTTGCATCTTGCAGCGATACGAGGTGCGAAGTCACGGCCGATGTGGGTAGCGCCGTACAGAACGATTTCCGGCTTGTACTCATCGATCAGCTGCTTCATAACCTTGGTGTAGCCGTCGGTCGTGTAGTTCTCCAGTAACGGATCCTGTACCATATAAACCTTTTCTGCACCATATTCGAAGCATTCCTGAGCCAGGTGGTCGATATTGTTACCGATCAGAACTGCGCAGATCTGTGTATCTTCACTGATGTCCTTTGCCAGTCTCTTGCCTTCGCCCAGCAGTTCCAGAGCCACGTTCTGGATCTTGCCCTGTCTCTGTTCTGCGAATACCCAGATGTGCTTGTAATCAGAAAGATCTGCTGCAGCACCAGCCTGCACTTCCTTGATGGCACCGAACTTACATGCGGTTAAGCACTGGTTACAGAAGGAGCACTTTGCGTTAACTTTTGCAACCTTACCCAGCTTGTTGCCATCATAAGGTTCAAATTCAAAAGCATCATACGGGCAGGATTTAAAGCACTGTCCGCATCCAATACATTTCTCTTTTATAATTTCAATAGCCATTGTATTTCCTCCTAATTAGATGATGTGCTTACCCTTAAGCTGAATTAACAGATTCTTTGCCTGTTCGTTTTCAGTGTCGCCAGCGATCTTCTGGCCAGGAGCCTTTGGAGCCGGGGTAAATGAACGGAATACGTTTGTCGGAGAAGCTTCCAGACCTACCTTGTTCAGGTCAACTTCGATGTCCTTTGCGTTCCATACTTTGATGTTCTTCTCGCCGAAGATGCCCTTCATGTTCATGTATCTCGGAGTGTTTAATTCCTTGATTGCCGTCAGCATGCAAGGAGTCTGCAGGTGAATCAGTTCATAGCCGTCCTCCAGCTGTCTCTTTACGGTGATGTCCTTCAGGTTGTCGTCGATTTCAAATTCCTCAACATATGTAACCTGCGGCAGATCCAGCTTTTCAGCGATCTGCGGGCCAACCTGAGCGGTATCTCCGTCGATAGCCTGACGTCCTGCAAAGATCAGATCCGCAGGGCCGTTTTCTTTTTCCCAGTGTTTGATTGCTGCTTCCAGGGTATTGGAAGTTGCCCAGGTGTCGGAACCGCCGACAGCTCTGTCGGATACCAGGATACCTTCGTCTGCACCCTTCGCGATGCATTCGAACAGCAGGTCGCTTGCCTGCGGAGGTCCCATGGAGATAACGGTTACAGTAACATCCTTATATTTATCCTTGATCTTTAACGCTTCTTCCAGTGCGTTGTTATCATCGTGGTTCAGAATTGACGGAACGCCATCTCTGATCAGTGTTCCTGTTTTAGGGTTGATCTTGATCACGTTTGTATCAGGAACCTGCTTTGCACATACAATAATCTTAAATGCCATTTCTATTTCCTCCTGCAATCTTATTTCTTGAAAGTCTTGCCAGCGATTACCATTCTCTGAACTTCAGAAGTTCCTTCGTAGATCTCGGTAATCTTAGCATCTCTCATCATTCTTTCAACCGGATAATCCTTGGTGTAGCCATAACCGCCGTGATACTGTACGCACTTGGTAGTTACTTCCATTGCAGTTTCTGCTGCGAATAACTTGGCCATTGCAGCAGCTTCCGTATAGGCCATGTGCTTGTCTTTCATGTCAGCAGCTCTGTAAACCAGCAGTCTTGCAGCTTCGATCTTGGTCTTCAGATCAGCCATTTCAAACTGCAGAGCCTGGAACTGAGACAGCTTCTTGCCGAACTGCTTTCTTGCATTCATGTATTCAACAGTTACGTCGAATGCACCCTGTGCAATACCCAGAGCCTGAGAAGCGATACCGATACGGCCGCCGTCCAGTGTGGACATTGCAACCTTGAATCCGTCGCCTTCCTGTCCTAACAGTCTGTCAGCAGGGATTTCGCAGTTCTGGAAAATCAGCTCCGTCGTGGAGGATGCGCAGATACCCATCTTATCTTCCGTCTTGCCGATGGAGAATCCTGGATCGGTCTTTTCAACAATGAATGCGGAAATTCCGTGGTTGCCCTTCTTCTTGTCGGTCATAGCCATTACTACGAATACATCTGCATATCCGCCATTGGTGATAAATACCTTTGCACCATTCAGGATGTACTTGTCGCCGACACGTTCTGCTCTGGTCTGCTGTCCGGATGCATCAGTACCTGCGTTCGGTTCGGTCAGACCGAAAGCGCCCAGCTTCTTGCCGCTTAATAAATCCGGCAGGTATTTCTGCTTCTGTTCTTCATTGCCCCAGTTAAAGATCGGCCAGCAGCACAGGGATGTGTGCGCGGAGCAGATAACGCCTGTGGACGCGCATACTCTGGATAATTCTTCTACGGTAATCGCGTAAGAAATGTGGTCTCCGCCCATTCCGCCGTATTCGGTAGGATACGGAATACCTAACATACCGTATTTGGCCATTTTTTCTACAGTTTCAACAGGGAATCTGTGTTCCTTGTCGATATCTGCAGCTAACGGTTCAACTTCGTTTTCGGCAAACTCTCTTACCATTTTTCTTACGAATTCTTGTTCCTTCGTTAGTTGAAAATTCATTTAAATGCCTCCTTAAATTATAATAACGGATCCTGCACGCGGGAACCGTATTTTGACCTGCGTTACTCCAAAAGTCATAACTACATACAAGTCTATTAAACCACTTTTTCGTTAATATTGCAACAAATTTTTATCTTTTCTGCAGATAAAATATTGAAAAGTGTCCGAAGTCTCATGGCTCTCCGGACACTTTTTCTGCCATCGCGCGAAGCGATTTTTTTTCGATCCTGCACACCTGCACCTGTGAAATTCCAAGCATTTCGGCTACCTGCTGCTGCGTGCAGTCCCGATAGTACCGCAGCACAATCACCTGCCGTGCCCTCGGCTCCAGGCAGGACAGTGCCCTTGCCAGATCCATCCGAAGCACATCCTGTTCCTCATGCTCCGTCCAGAGCGCGGTATCTGCCTCCGCTGCGGCTGTACTGATATCCTGCGGATGATGAAGCGCCTCATCTGCCTGGCAGACTTCCTGCACCCGTTCCAGCGAAAGTCCGGTCATTTCAGCGAGCTGTGTCAGATGCGGAGACAGTCCGTACTGTTTCTGAAACTCGCTTTCCGCTCTGCGTACCAGAAGGATATCCGCTTTCAGACTCCTGCTCATTTTCACTGCGCCCTGGTCTCTGATCTGAGAACGGATCTCTCCCGCGATCATCGGCACCGCATAGGTGGAAAACTGCAGGCCCCTCTCTGCTTCAAACCGCTGCGCCGCCTTCATCAGTCCAATGTATCCGATCTGGATCAGATCCTCGGGATCCTCGCCATACACCCGTGCCAGGCGCAGTGCCACCGTCTTTACCAGCCCGCCGTGCTTCTTTACCACGGCTTCCAGTTCGTCTTTTGTCAGCGTGCCCATATCAGAACCCGCAATATGTATCCAGCCTCTTGATCATCGTCACTGTGGTGCCCTCTCCCGGTCGGCTGTCCACACGGATCCGGTCCATGAAGCTTTCCATGACTGTAAATCCCATGCCGGAGCAGTTTTCCCCGGTATCTGTTGTGTACATGGGTTCCATGGCTTTGGCAATATCTTCAATTCCCACACCCCGATCCGTTACACGAATCAGGATCGTATCCGGTGCAGGCATCATAAATTCCAGGATCATATCACCGGTAAGATCTCCCGGATAAGCGTGAAGTGCTACATTGCTCACTGCTTCTGAAACAGCGGTCTTGATCTCTGTCAGCTCATCCACCGTCGGATCCATTTCAGCCGCATAAGCACCTGCAACTGCTCTCGCAAGGCTCTGACTCTCCAGCGTCCCCTCCATCTGCACTTTCATTTTCTTTTCCATTTCTCCGCCTCCTGTTCCTGTAAGAGTCTGATGGCCTCCTCCCGGGTCTGGGTACATGGGATCAGAAAAAATACTCCTGCCATGTTTAATATGCTGTAAATCTTCTGGCTGCATCCTGCGATAAGGACCTTTCCGCCCGATGGCTGCAGTATCTTATATCTGCCCAGAACCACTCCGATTCCAGAGCTGTCCATAAAAGTCACACGACTGAAATCAAAGACCAGATTTATGGTTTCGTACTGCTTCATCGTGCTGTCGATATCTTCCCGCACTTTACCTGCAGTATAGTGGTCCATTTCTCCAAACAGCCTGGCCGTCAGCGTATTTCCGGCTATTTCATAAATGATTTCCATCCTGTATCTCCCTCCCTTTTCTGTTGTGGAACCGCTGCAGACGCCTGCAGCCCTCGTCTTTCATTTTATCACGCTGGCAGCCAACTGTCTCTGAGAGGTTCTGTCGAAAAAACACTAGTTTTGTCGTATGGGGGTTCCGAGATGTCGGCAGCCGGAGACAAGCGCCGAAGGATGAGCGGAAGAGCGGCTGGAAGAGCGGGCGTGCGGAAGAGCGGCAGTACTGGCGGCCGGATGAGCGGGGCAAAACTGAAGCGGCTCGCATCCCGGGGTGGTTTGATCATATAATCTCATCCATATTCACGCTTTTTTTATCAAAAAGTATGATTCGTCACGCCGAAATTCGTTCTATTCTATGAAATCCGCGTTAAAAAAGCAGGAATTACGGCGTTTTCTACGCTTTTCATCGCCTCGACTCAACCTTTTTGACTATTTTCTGCTGAATTTGGATGAGTCGCGCCACACCCCGGCCACATCCCGGCCACACCCCGGCCCCACCCCAGCCGCGCTGCGCCCCGCCGCACCGTGCCATTCCCTCCCGTTCAGCCTGATCCCGCCGTCACTGGCTGTCCAGGCCACCTGCAGCCGCCTCAGGCAAAAATGTGTTCTGCCTTCTTCCTTTTTTTAAGAAAACACTTTACACGGAAGGTCATATGTGTTAAGAATATGTAAGAGGTGTAATATTATGGATTATAAGGAAATAATAGAAAAGCAGCTGGAGGTCGAGCGAATACTCCTTCAGACCTTCAGAGAAAGACTTGAAAAATGCCCGCCGGGCTATCTGAACTGCAAACCGGACGCAGGCGGTCATCCCCGGTATTATCACAAATTGCCCGGAGATCCGAAATTCTATTACCTGAATCAGCGGATGACCCCTCTCATCCACGAACTGAAATACAAGCGCATTCTCCAGGAAAGCATCCGGCGGCTGGAGCAGAACGTGAAAGCACGGGAAAGATATCTGAAAGACTTCACTCCCTTCAGCTATGACAGTATCTGTCAGCTGCTTCCTGCTGCCTACCGGGATGCTGATATCCCATATGAGGATCAGGCTTTCCAGGAAACGGCAGATACTGCGGCAGGATGCAGCCTGATAAGCAGCACGATAGGCGGCATGGAGAACTGCTGCACCCGGAAACCCGGCTTTTCTCCCCATTTCACCCAGTCCGAAAACCCGTTTCACAGGGAGCAGCTGATCCACACCACCACATTCGGACTTCTGACCCGCACAAAAGCAGAAGCCTCCGTCGCAGAACTGCTCTATGCCGAAGGATTCAGCTTCTGTTACGAAAAGAAGCTGTACCTTCTGGACGAAGACGGCACTGTAAAAACACGCTATCCTGATTTTACAGTGCCTTTCATCGACGATCTCGCCTATTATATGGAGTATGACGGCATGTACCAGACTGAAGCTTACCGAAAGCGCCACGAGGAAACAATGCGGCTCTATCACCGCAACGGCATTTATCCGCCGAAGAATCTCATTCTGTTCATGGAAGGGCCCGACGGCGCGTTCCATGCCGACAGTATTCTGCAGACAATCAGAGGAATCCTGGTTCCCCTCCGCGAAATGCTTTCCCCGTCCCCGCTTTCCGAAAAGCCTACACAGCATTCCCTCAAGGTGCCTGCACAAAGTCCGCGGTCCCGGCGCTGACCGGTGCGGCGGCGCTGACCGGTGCGGCGGCGTGGACCGGTGCGCCCAGGGTTGACCGGAATGACGGCGCTGACCGGTGCGGCCGTGCAGAACGAAATAGCGGCGCTGACTGGAATAAAAAAACACACTGGCCTGCAGGTATCTGCATTGCCAGTGTGTGATGATTCCGCAAGCCTCTGCGCCTTACTCCGGGAAGATGCTGATCACTTCCTGGGCTGCCACGGCAGCCTCCACCAGTCCGTCGATGTCCAGCACGGACTCCGACGCAAGGATCCGGTCCAGATGCGGCTTGGTGGACGGATGCTTCGGCAGGAACACCGTGCAGCAGTCCTCATACGGCTGAATGGACGTCTCGAAAGTGCCAATCTCCTGCGCCTTGTCCATGATGTCCGTCTTATCCATAGCGATCAGCGGACGCATCACCGGCATGGAAACCGCCGAATCTGTCACCACCAGAGCCTCTGCCGTCTGACTGGCCACCTGCCCCAGGTTCTCGCCCGTAATCAGCATCATGCACCCCGTATCCCGGGCAATCCGCTCAGCGATCCGCATCATGAACATCCGCACATGAATGGTCGTTTCCTCTTCCGGGCAGTTTGCCACAATCTGCTCCTGAATCGGCAGCAGATTGACACAGTGCAACTTGAACCGGCCGCAGTAGGACGCCACGATCCGCGCCAGGTCCTCCACCTTTTCCTGAGCCCGCGGGCTGGTGTACGGATAGGAATGGAAGTGCACCGCTTCGATGAGCATGCCCCGCTTGGCCATCATCCAGGCAGCTACCGGACTGTCGATACCGCCGGACAGCAGCACCAGGCCCTTGCCGTTGGTTCCCAGCGGCAGACCGCCGAAGCCCTGGATCTTCGCATCGTAAATATACGTTCTGTCAGACCGCACGTCCACATGGAGCAGCACATCCGGTTCATGGACATCCACCTTCAGCACCTTGCAGCCGATGAGCACCTTCGCGCCGATGATCCGACCGATCTCCGGAGATTTCACCGGGAAGTTCTTGTCGGCACGCTTTGCCTCCACCTTGAAGGTCTTCACACCCTTTTCCTCAATCAGACCCAGCATGTACTTCACAGCCTCCGCACCGATGGCATCCAGCTCCGACGGCGCCTCCACCGCCTGGCTGATGGAAGCCACGCCGAAAACCTTCGACACCTGCTTGATGATCGCCTGGATATCCAGCGCTTTGTCGGCCCGCACGAAGATCAGTCCCTCCTGGCGCCGCACATCCACGCCGCGAAATTCTTTCAGGTTCTTCCGGATGCGATCCACCAGCATCCGCTCAAAATACGGCTTGTTCATGCCCTTCAGGGCCACCTCACCGCAGCGCACGATGAGAATATTCTGTTCGTTCATAATTCCTCCTGTATTACACCGCCCTGCCCGCGTGTTCCTTCCGGCATTTCGCCCGGGCCGGCCCTCTATCGGAAGCTGCCCAGACGCCGGAACCGGGTCACCGCAGCTTTGACTTTCTCCACCACGTACTCCATTTCCTCCAGGGTGTTTTCCTCGCTGAAGCTGAACCGGATCGCACCCTCGATCTCTTTCCCGGAAAGGCCCATGGCCGTCAGCACATGGCTCTGTCCTTTCTTGTTGGATGAGCAGGCGGATCCGGTGGACACGAAGATTCCGTCCTGTTCCAGCGTATGAAGCAGCACTTCGCCCCGGGTCCCCAGAAATGAAACGTTTAATACCGATGGACTTGCCGTCTCATCCTGCGGGCTGTTGATCCGGATATCCGGAATCTCCGCGATGAGACCTTCCAGCAGATGGTTTCTGGCCCGTTTCATGGCCTCCGTCCGCTTCGCAAAATCTTTCATCCCCATTTCAGCTGCTTTTCCGAAACCGGCGATAGCCGGGGTGTTTTCCGTACCGGAGCGCATGTGGCGCTCCTGGCCTCCGCCGTTCATGAACGGCGGCAGATGCACGCCCTTTCTGACATAGAGAGCGCCGATCCCTTTCGGTCCGTGAATCTTATGTCCGCTGACTGACAGAAAGTCAACCCCCTTATATGCGCCCTTCAGATCCACCGGCACCTTGCCGAAGGCCTGCACCGCATCGCTGTGCAGCAGGATGTCTGTCTTATGCTCCCGGTTGTACTTATCCTTCAGCGCCGCGATCTCATCGATGGGAAAGATCGTCCCGGTCTCGTTATTGACGCCCATTACGGAAATCAGAATCGTATCATCGTCGATCGCCGATATCAGCTGTCCCATATTTAAATGACAGGTGTCATCCACGCCGATATATTCCACGGTGAATCCCATGGCTTCCAGCCGACGGGCCGGCTCCAGCACAGCCGGGTGCTCCACCGCCGTAGTGATAATCTTCTTTCCCGCACGCTTTCTGGCTTCCGATGCACCGAACAGAACGGTGTTATCTGATTCAGTCCCCCCCGACGTAAAATACACTTCCTCTTCCGAAGCGCCAAGTGCCGCCGCAAGGATTTTGCGGGAAGACCGGACTCTCTTTTCCGCCTCCACGCCCAGGAGATGCAGGGATGACGGATTGCCGTACACCTGTCCCATCATTTCCGTCATCACACCGGTCACTTCATCATACTGCCGTGTGGTGGCGCTGTTGTCCAAATAAACCATAGTTAATCTGTTTCCTCCATATCTGTAATGACATTAAGCCATTTTTTGCTATAGTACCGCTGGTAGCAGAAAATCACTTTCAGGAAGTCCGCCACAGTGACCAGGGCAATGGCCCAGTGCAGCGGCAGATTCAGCACCAGCACGCCGAAAAATGCCAGAGGCACCTGCAGTCCCATGTTAAATCCAACATCCAGAAACATGCAGAACAGCGTGTCGCCGCCTGCCCGCAGAATTCCGCAGATGGTCATGTAGGCCAGCATCTTCGGCGTCAGAGCAACGGCATAGACCAGAAGGGATTTCATCAGGAGCTCCGTGGTGTTCCCGTCGAACTGATAAATGGCGGCGATCGGGCTCCGCATCAGGATGATCGCCAGCGTCATGAGCAGATTCAGGATCCAGGTGATCCCCATAATGCGTCGGCTGTCTCTCCATGCACGGTTTCGTCTTCCCTGCCCCAGACTTTCTCCGACAATGACAGCGGATGCATTTCCCACCGCGAAATAGACCGCCTGGAAAAAGTCCGTCACCGTCGACGCGATCTGCACGATGGCCAGCGCCGAAGCGCTGATCCTGCCGTAAGCCGCAAAAATCATGGACACAGACAGTGCCCAGAGTCCCTCTGTAACGATGACCGGTACCGCTGTCACCATGACGCTGCGAAACATTTCCCGGGAAAATCCGCACATTTCCCGCAGCCCTGCCTTCAGCGGGTGGCTTTTGCGGCAGCGGACAGAAACATGCATGGCGATGCATTCCAGGATCCGTGCCGTCAGGGTTGCAATCGCAGCGCCCCGCACTCCGAGTGCAGGCATCCCCAGATGTCCGTAGATCAGGCAGTAGTTCAGCAGAATATTGATCCCGATGGCGCAGGCATTGATTGCAGTCGGCGCCTTCAGGTCCTGTACGGCTCTGGAATTAAAGGAAATCACAAAGCTCAGCGCCGCAAACAGGTAGGAAAAGCATACGATGTGCAGATATTCTGTTCCCAGGGCGACAACTTCCGCTTCGCCGGTAAACAGACGGATCAGCTGCGGTGCCGCAAACCATGCCAGCGCCACCGCCGGCACTGCCGTCACAACGGACATCAGATAGTCGATTCCCAGCACATTCCGCAATTTCTGCAGGTCCCGGATTCCCCAGTACTGGACCGCATAAACGGACGCACCGCTGAAGATGCCGAAAATCACAATGCTGTATATGAAATAGACCTGATTGGCCGCTCCGACCGCAGCAAGGGCATTCTCGGATACTCTGCCTACCATGATCGTGTCCACCAGGTTCAGTCCGATTGACACGATCTGCTGAATCAGCACCGGAATACCGATCCGGACCAGTTTATGATAAAATATGGATCTTTCGTCCTGTATCTGTTCCTCCGTTGTGTTCAAAATTCTCCCACCTTTCTGATCACACAGCGTTCCAGCCTAACTTATAGCATACCACAGGCCATGCAGAATAGTCAAACAAAAAGAGCCGCTTCCCGGTGAAAACAGGGAAGCAGCTCCTTTTCTCTTCAATTCCGTGCGGCCTTTCCGGCCTGAAAATTTCGCAGAATGCTATTTTGCGTAATCGATGGCTCTGGTCTCCCGTACCACATTGACTTTGATCTGGCCCGGATACTCCAGCTCCGCTTCGATCTTCTTGGAAATTTCCCGGGCGAGGAAAACGATCTCCTCGTCGTTCACATCCTCCGGTTTCGCTATGATGCGGATCTCGCGGCCTGCCTGAATCGCGAAGGATTTCTCCACGCCTGGCGTGGTGTTGGCGATTTCCTCCAGCTTCTCCAGACGTTTGATGTAGGCATCCAGCGTTTCCCTTCTGGCGCCCGGACGGGCAGCAGAAAGCGCATCTGCCGCAGCAATCAGCACGGCTTCCATGCTCTTCGGCTCATAATCACCATGGTGCGCAGCCATACCGTTGATAACCGCTTCGGATTCCTTGTAGCGACGCAGCACATCGATGCCGATATCCACATGGGTGCCTTCCACTTCATGATCCAGCGCCTTGCCGATATCATGGAGCAGACCGGCACGTTTAGCCAGTTTCACATCCAGTCCCAGTTCACCGGCCATCAGGCCTGCCAGGTGTGCAACTTCAACGGAGTGTTTCAGCACATTCTGGCCGTAGGATGTTCTGAACCGCAGACGTCCAAGGAGTTTAACCAACTCCGGATGCAGGTTGTGGATTCCGACTTCAAACGTGGCCTGCTCGCCTTCCTCCTTGATGGTGGCATTAACTTCCTTTTCTGCTTTTTCCACCATTTCCTCGATCCGGGCCGGATGAATCCGTCCGTCCACAATAAGTTTTTCCAGTGCGATTCTGGCGATCTCCCTTCTGACCGGATCAAAACCGGACAGGATCACAGCCTCCGGCGTATCATCGATGATCAGATCCACACCGGTCAGCGTTTCAATTGTACGAATATTTCTGCCTTCCCGGCCGATAATTCTGCCTTTCATTTCATCATTCGGCAGGTTGACGACCGAAACGGTGGATTCTGCCACATGATCTGCCGCGCATCGCTGAATGGCGCCGGTAATGATGTTTTTCGCACGCTTGTCGGCCTCTTCTTTCGCCTTGCTCTCGATGTCCTTGATCATAATGGAAGCTTCATGGCGCACTTCTTTCTCCGTGTTGGCAAGCAGAATGGCCTTCGCCTCCTCCACGGTATATCCGGAGATCCGCTCCAGTTCTTCCATCTGTTTGGCAATGAATCCATCCAGCTCTTTCTGCTTATCAATTAAGATTTGTTCTTTTTTTGTAATGCTTTCTTCCTTCTTTTCGATGTTTTCAATTTTACGATCGAGGGATTCCTCCTTCTGAATCAGTCGACGTTCAGAACGCTGAATTTCTGCACGCCGTTCTCTCGCATCCCGCTCCGCTTCGCTGCGCAGGCGGTGGGCTTCTTCCTTCGCTTCGAGAATGGTTTCTTTCTTCATGGTTTCGGATTTATTTTCAGCATCAAGAATCAGGTTTCTGGCCTTCTGCTCTGCACTTCCGATAGCTTTTTCGCCCACATTCTTGCGGTATATATATCCGATTAACGCACCGATAACCAGTGCGATAACTGCAGTAAGAATCAGTTTCAGCATTGCAACACCTCCTTCTGTTTTTTCAATTTCTGATTGAGTTTCGCGATTTTTTTATCTGATTCTGAATTGCATTACATAATTAAATCTTGATATATTCATACAACCTATATTATAATGTTTTAGTAAACTAAATGTCAAGGTGAAGAAGGACAAGAAATGAACAAAATTTATAACACGTTAAAGAGCGCGGATAAAGTCACGCTGCTCATGATACTGGTGCTCGGCTTTGTCAGCCTGCTGATGCTGGAAAGCACCATATATGATGACGGCTTTGTCTTCAGCTGGAAAGACGGCCGGGCTGTCATTATCCAGGCGATCGCCTATCTTCTGGGTTTCTGCTGCATTGTTGTCGTTCTCGCCGTAAACTACAACTTTTTTTATGGTCTGGAGAAACTGCTTTATGCGCTCTCTCTGCTTTTCCTCCTGACGGTATACATCCCGGGTCTTGGAATCGAGCAGTATGGGGCAAGATCCTGGATTGATCTGAAGGTCACGACGCTGCAGCCTTCCGAATTTGTGAAAATTACTTTCGTGCTGATCATGGCAGGCTACCTGTCCCAGCACCGGGATGAGCTGCGGAATTTCCGCGGTGTATTCAAAGCCGTGCTGTATGCCGCGCCGATGATCGCCATCGTTCTGAAGGAGGATCTGGGAAGTGCGCTGGTCTATATTGTCATCTGGATCTTCATGGTATTTTTCGCCGGGATCGACTATAAAGTATTTTTCCAGTGTGCAGGTCTCACTGCAGCCATGATCCCGATTGCCTACCGTTTTCTCAGCGATTATCAGAAGGACCGGATTGAAGCATTTCTCCATCCGGACAACCTGAGTCTTCCGGGGAACTATCAGGTATGGCAGTCCAAGGTTGCCATCGGTTCCGGCGGATTCCGGGGCACTGGTCTGTTTCAGGGGACACAGAAATCTCTGGATTTTATTCCCGTCCAGCAGTCCGACTTTATCTTTTCCGTTGTGGGCGAGGAGCTCGGCTTTCTGGGCGGATTCGGCCTGATTCTTCTCTATGGACTGCTCACCTGGCGCTTTACCAGAATTCTCCGGGATTCGGAAGACCTTTATGGCGCACTGATCGTTGTAGGTTTTATCGGCATGTTTCTTTTCCAGATCTTTGAGAATATCGCCATGACCATGGGACTGATGCCGGTTACCGGGATCACGCTGCCGTTCCTTTCCGGCGGCGGCACATCCGTCATCGCCAGTATGATTTCTGTCGGCCTGATCCTGAATGTCGGCGTCAACAGCAAGACCATTAAATTCTGAGCATCTGCAGCAGAATACACACCGAAAAAAAAGACTGATGCTTTCGCATCAGTCTTTTAAGTTTGCCCGGATTCTTTCACTGATATTGTGGAAATTCTCCGCGATATATCCCTCCTGAATAAACACCACCGGCACACCCAGATTCGTGGAAATACTGATATTCTCGTCGGTCTGAATCACGCCGAGAAGCTCTCTCTGATATCCGGCCACCAGATCCGAAATTTCCGGTGCGAATCCTTTTTTCACCATGTCCACATTCAGTTTATTGATCAGTATGCCGGTACTCGGCACGCCCATTTCCCGCAGTACCAGGCGCACCATTTCACCATCCCGGGATGAGGCGAAGTCCGGTGAGGAGACGATGATTCCGAAATCTGCGCCGCCTGCCGCAACCGCCAGCCCGTCATCAATCCCGGCAGGACCGTCCACGATGATGTAATCAAACTGCTCTCTGAGCTTCTCACAGAGTATTTTCATATGCAGCGGAGTAATCTCCCCGTCCGGTTTTTTCGGCGAAGCTGCCATAAGAAACAGCCCTGGAAAGCTTTTATCTCTGATCAGTGCCTGCTTGATCCTGCAGACCCCGTTCATCACGTCGCTGACATCATATACCACGTTGCTCTCCAGCCCCAGATAGAGGTCCAGATTCCGCAGTCCCATATCCATATCCACTACAGCCACCCGGAAGCCCTCCAGTGCCATGGTAGCACCCAGATTTGCCACAACTGTGGTTTTTCCTGTTCCTCCCTTGCCGGAAGCAACAACGATTACTTTACCCATTTCATTTCCTCCAGAAATCCCGCTGCATCGTCTTTCCTGCATCGTTCTTTACTGCATCTTCGTTGAGAAATCCGCTTCTGTATAATCCTCGCTGACTTTCAGGTACTCTCCGATCACTTCTCTCGTCACCAGACCTGCATTATAGGATGTTTTTCCCTGAACCAGCATGGCAACCACCGCAATCTTCGGGTTATCGTACGGCGCCAGCGTGATGGTCCATGCGAACGGCACATAATCCTCCTTGAACTGGTTGATCTGGCTCTGGGTCACTTTGTTTCGGCTGACTTTGATCAGTGCTGCGTCAACCGTGTCATTTTCCGTCGGATACTTTTCCGGATCCTCTTTCATCATCTTCTGCATCTGCTTTTTCACCTGGTCCCAGGTCACAGAGGATGTGATCTGCGAAAGGTGTGTCTTCACATACTCCACCTCATTTTTCGGATTGATCTTTCCGTCCTTGTCGGCGGTACCGGTTTTGCCGGCCACAGGTACGCTGAAATTGCCATAGATGCCTGCCAGTGTGCCATTGGTTGCCACGCGGCGCATTCCTTCCAGCACCTTATCCAGCTTATCCTGGGAAATCGGGATCTGATACGGTTCCGGTTTCTCTGTTTCTCCTTCGTCTTCCACACCTTTCACAATGTTCACCTGATTCCGCGCGCCGCCGTTTCCGAGGGTTGCCACGTAATTGGCGATCTGCAGCGGCGTGTAAGCGTTCTCTCCTTCACCGATCGCAATACTGAATTCATCGCCGACCGTCCACTGTGCCTGATTAAAGAAAGAGAACTTGCACAGATCCGCCAGCGCTTCCACTTTTGATTTCCGTGCGTCGGTCTGCTCATCAATGCGCTGGATCAGCGTGCCCCGGTCCGGATTCTCCTCAATCCAGCTACAGATTGTATCAATATTCTTTTTCAGAAGTTCTTCATCATTGCATACCGAAGACGGAAAATACGTGCTGGCAGATGCGTACAGCGTATACCAGAGATACGTCTTCGTATTCCGCATTTTTCCTTCTGCGGACGGAAGGCTCGCAACGGATTCGGACAGCTCTATGCCGGTCTTTTCCCCGAGGCCGAACTCAGATGCCACATTCATGATTTTCTCGATGGAAATCTTGTCTTCATATCCTAGAGATCTTCCGGTCTGCCAGTCTTTTCCGGTTCCGATGCAGTAGAAATAGTAGTTGCAGGAGTTCTGAATCCCGGTCACCAGGGTCTCCGTTCCATGGCTTCCCCGGTAGCGGTTCCAGGAATCACAGCCGTACGTCGTGTCGCCGATGGTAATATAGCCTTTATCGTAAATCGGTGTGTCCGGATTCAGTCCTGCTTCCAGCGCAGCCACGGAAGTGACCGGTTTGAAAATGGAGCCCGGCTGCACCGCCGCCTTCGTCGCGATATTATACAGCGGCGTCGGCGCCAGAGGATCCCGTGAATTATAGCTCTGCACAGAAGCCCAGTCTTTACTTGAAATTCCTTCTGCGAAAATATTCGGGTTATAGTCCGGATAGCTGGCCATAGCCAGAACATCTCCGGTTTCCACATCAATTGCAACGACAGCGCCGGAGCCGCAGTTCTTCGATGCGACCGTCGCGGAAGTGCCGTATTTCCCGCGGAACACACTTCCGTTCTTTACGCACTTGATGACCTTCTCCAGTGCGTTTTCCGCTGCCTCCTGCAGGTCTTTGTCGATCGTCAGATAAACACGTTTTCCTGCCTCAGGCTCCGTCTCGCTGAGCGTCTCGATATAATCCCCGCTGCTGTTGACGCGAATCGTCTTCACGCCATCCTTTCCCCGCAGCTTTTCTTCCATACTGGCCTCAATGCCGTCTTTTCCGATCAGATCATCGGCACTGTATCCTTTCTCTTCCACATAGGTCTCGTACTCGCTGTCGGAAATGCTCCCCATATATCCGAGGATATGCGATGCGAGACGGCCGTTCGGATAGTAGCGTACCGTTTCCGAGGAGATCCCGACACCCTTCAGCACATCTCCCATCTCCTCCACGTAAGCGATCGTCTCGTCGCCGACATTTCTGGCGATGGTGCTGGACTGATATTTATTGAATCCCAGGCTCTTGATCTCCTCACGGATCATAAAGATTTTCCGCACCTGCCGGTCAGAAAGCGGTTTGGTCTTTCCTTCCGGAATGTATTCATCCAGCTTATACAGCTTTCTTAATGCGTAGAACGCTTCTTTCGCAGTCATCTGCCGGCTCAGCGTTTCCCCGGTCTCCTCATCTTTATACTCCACTTCTTTCAGACCGTATTTGCTCAGAAAATTCGTCTTCTGATTGTCGTACACCCAGGTCATGCTGTATACCACGATCGGAGGATCCACATTATGGTTTTCCCGGAGCGCATCCAGCGCCTCAAAACGGTCCAGGGAAGGATCGATCTCGTATTTTTTCCGCAGCTTGTCGAAGGCTTCCGCCGCCGTCAGACTGGTGGAAAAGCCCTGGTTTTTCAGCCATTCTTTCTTTTCATCCTCGTAGGTGTACTTGAAATTGCCCTTTTTCGTGATCACAATCGGGAAATTGTCCACCATCTTATCGCCATCTCCGTTTTTTTCCAGAAGCTGAACCAGGCCGTAGGCGGACGCATTGATCTCTTCTGTGGAAAGACCGCTGGCATTGAATGTCACGGTAAACAGCTGCTTGTTTGTAGCAAGCACCCTTCCATACCGGTCCAGAATTTCGCCCCGGGGCGCAGAAGTTGTGATTTCCTTGGTGTTCTGACTTTCAGCTGCTTCCTCCCACTGATCCTGCTGCAGAATCGTCAGCACAAAAAGCCTTATGCACAGCACCAGCATAAGGACGATAATCAGTACCAGTAATTGATAGTAGCGGGAATTCAAAAGCCTCTTATTCATCTTATATACCTGTTATATCTGTATTTTGCACGTCTCGCAGGCAGTCTGAACATCAGCCAGTAGAGCAGCGTGATCACCGCCAGCGAGTACAGGCCGATCCACGGCACACTGTTGAATACGAAACGAAATCCGACCGGGTTGCCTGCCAGATGATGCAGTCCCCAGTTCAAAAAATAATATGCAAGGATGGAGCCGATCGAAACAGCCCACAGATTGATAATGTTCTCAATATTGGTGTATTCCCGGATGATCACAATGCCCAGCGCCACAAGCAGCAGGCTGATGGGCATCGGCCCCACCACATTGCTGTACATGATGTCATACAGGATCCCGAAGGCGGTGCCGTATATCACGCCGAACATCTCCCGTTCATAGAGAAACGTGGTCAGA
This sequence comes from Bacillota bacterium, assembly GCA_022770665.1. Taxonomy (GTDB): domain Bacteria; phylum Bacillota; class Clostridia; order Peptostreptococcales; family Anaerovoracaceae; genus RGIG7179. The sequence continues at coordinate 38,926 of JALEHL010000034.1, read as the reverse complement.
ATGGTCAGGCACAGAATCAGATTCGGTGTATATCCGTGAATACTGATCAGATTCAGCAGCGACGGCTGAATCAGAAACGCCGCCAGAAACAGCAGGCCGATCTTCCAGTGCTTCATAAGATCACCGATACTTTCTTCAGACTTCTGAAATCCGTTGCCGGCTCCACCGTGATCTCCTTCAGCAGTGTATCGCTGTTATAGGTGACCGTCTTGATCGTCCCGATCTCCAGGCCGGCAGGATAGGTCCCCATGCCGGAGGTGATAATGATATCCCCCTCCACGACAGCAGCATTTCCTTTCATCATGTAGCCGGTGATCTTTGCCTGCTGATTTCCTTCCACAATGCCGAGCAGCTTTTTGTCTCTGGCCAGCATGAAGCTGACCTTATTTCCGTCATCGATGATGGAAACGACTTTCGCCCAGCCTTCACCCGCCTGAGAGACCTTCCCGATCAGCCCGTCGCCGCTGATCACGACATTGCCGGCTCTGATCCCGGCCTCTGTCCCCCGGTCGATAGTGAAGATATTCGTCCAGTTGGATCCGTCGAAAGACGTCACATCGGCGGTCACAACTTCAAAATTCTCTTCTGTATAATCATAATTCAGCAGCGCGGAAAGTTCCCGCAGCTCTTCCAGTTCGCTTTTTTTCAGTGATGCCTGCGCCAGCTGCCGCTGCAGATCCTCTTTCTCGGCAGTCAGCTGCTCCACCTGCTTCTGCAGGCTCCGGTAGGAAAAAATGCCGGAGACCGTATCCCGCACCGTCCTCGTTACAGCAGTAAACGGCCTGGAAACATAGGACATTGCTTTATGAACGCTTCCGGTCACCGTATTGTTTTTCTGATTTCCTGCAGACAGCACAAAAATCAGGATCAGTGCCAGAAGCAGCGCCAGCAGGCAGGAAATTAACTTGTGTTCTCTAATCCATTTCATAACAGCCCTCTGTTGTATTCATTCTGCCGTCCGGCAGCCTTCCACCTAGCGGCGGCTGCTGCTGGACTGGGCATAAACCTTGAGTTTTTCGATATCTTCCAGGCTCATGCCGGTGCCGACCGCCACCGCTTCAAACGCGTTCTCCGCAATGGTGACATCCATATCGGTTCTTTTCTTGATCAGTTTATCCAGATTCTTGATCCGGCCGCCGCCGCCGGACAGCATCATGCCGTGCTCCGCAATATCTGCTGCAATCTCAGGCGGCGCCTTCTCGATGGTCGCCTTAATGCCGTCCACAATAATATCCATGGATTCCTGCAGTGCGATCATCATGTCCTTATTGGTCACTTCCAGTGTCTTTGGCAGACCGGAAATGATATCTCTGCCTCTGGCCTGCATGGTCTCAATGATTTCATTTCCATTTTCATCGACATCCATACATGCGCAGCCGATATTTATTTTCAGTTCTTCGGCAGTATGCTCCCCGATGAGCAGTGCATGCCGCTTTTTCATGTACTGGATAATAGCCTCATTCAGCTTATCGCCCGCATGGCGGATGGAAGTGCTTGCCACAATGCCGCCTAAGGCAATAATTGCAATATCCGTCGTGCCGCCGCCGATATCGGCGATCATGCATCCTGTCGTGCCGTCCACCGGAAGTCCGGCGCCGATTGCCGCTGCCATCGGCTCCTCCAGAATATATACGTCACCGGCCCCCATGCCTCTTACAACCTGATCCACCGCACGCTTTTCCACTTCCGTTACGCCGCTCGGCACACCGACCACCACACGGAAATTACGGATTTTTCGGGAAGACAGCGCCTTCTGGATGAAAGTCCGCAGCATCTCTGCCGTTTTGTCGAAGTCTGAAATCACGCCGTCCTGCAGCGGACGCACCACGGAAATGTTCTTCGGTGCTTTCCCCAGCATATTCTTGGCCTCCATGCCCACTGCAATGGTCACCTTTCTCCGTTCATCCGTGGCAATCACCGACGGTTCATTGACGATAATCCCGCTTCCCTTCAGATAAATCAGAGTATTGGCTGTACCCAGATCAATTCCCATATCTTTCGCTCTGAATAAACTACACATGTTTCTACCTCCAAACAGTATCAATTCGCAAAATATTTCTTCCGGATTTTTATACGTCTCTGAACAGCTCTGTTCTGCTTCCTTGCCGTTTTCAGAAATCCACTGCACCGGAGGCCTGCATGCTCACATACCTGCCGTCTCCGATGATCAGGTGATCCAGCACACGAATCCCCAGTAGCCTGCCGCAATCTGTCAGCCGGCGGGTTGTTTCGATATCTTCTCTGCTGGGGGATGGATCTCCGCTGGGATGATTATGGATAAACACCACAGCCGCAGCGCTTTTTTTCACCGCAGCATGAAACACCTCTCTGGGATGAACCAGCGTGCTGGTCAGTTCCCCCACGGAAATCGTCTCGGCGGAGATGATATCTCCCTTCGCATTGAGGAACAGCGCACGGAAAGTTTCTTTTTTCAAGCCCCGCATCTCTTCCATAAAAAGCCCCGCAATGTCATCGGGAGAATTCACATTCACCGGTCTTCCCTCCGGTCTGGCAGCAATCCGCTTTCCCAGCTCCAGTGCCGCAAGAATCCTGGCGGCCTTTCCTTTTCCGACCCCTGCAACGTGCATCAGCTCCTGCGCAGAAAGATCCCTGAGACCGGAAATTCCCGCCCCAAGACTGAGAATCTCCTCTGCCACAGCAATGGCAGATTTCTCCTTCGTTCCGCTGTTCAGCAAAAGTGCAATCAGTTCCGCATTGGACAGCTGCTCCATCCCCAGATACAGGCCCTTCTCCATGGGCCGTTCCTCCTCGGGCAATGCCTTGATCTTCATGTCAGACTTCCTTTCCTGCTGCCGCTTCTTCTGTGAAAAAACACCTGTTTCCAGGCGAAAAGCCACGTTAAAACGGCCAGATATCCAACTGACAGAAAAAAACATCCGGCGCGAAGCAGTCTCCATTTCATCATTTTACATAATGTCATCTGAAATTATATCATTTTCCCGCCATTTGCACAAGGGAAGATACGGGAATAATTTATGAAGATTCGGTCATAATACTATCTGCAGATCAAAATCACAAGGAGGTATTTCAATGCATTCATGTAATCAGACGATCCGCTGCACCGTAGACCAGTGCAAACACCATGAAAAGACGCAGAATCTCTGCTCTCTGGACGCGATCACCGTAGGCACTCACGAGGCAAACCCGACGGTCGACCAGTGCACTGACTGTCTGTCTTTCGAACCTGGGAAATAGGTACTTGCCGGCCTGGCCGTCTTTCCGGCGGCCAGGCACCGCGCCCCCTTCTGACGCATATAGTAAACAAGCGACAGAGGGGGTTACATAAATGAGCAGCAGCTTTCCGAAGCCACTGACCGAAAAAGAAGAGCGAGAATATGTACAGCAGCTGGAAGAAGGCAGCATGGAGGCAAAAAACATTCTGATCGAACGGAATCTGCGCCTGGTTGCCCACATTGCAAGGAAATACGCCGGTCCCGGCTACTGTCAGGATGACCTGATCTCCATCGGGACCATCGGCCTGATCAAGGCCGTTAACACCTATACCAGCCGGAAGAGCACCCGTCTGGCGACGTATGCGGCCAAATGCATTGAAAATGAGATTCTGATGAACATCCGGGCTACGAAAAAAAACCGGCAGGAAATTTCTCTGAGCCAGCCCATCGGCATGGATCGGGACGGCAACGAGATCAGCCTCAATGACATTCTCGGCACGGATGCTGACGAGATTCTCGACACCATCAGCCTGAAAATCCAGGCCTCCAGACTGCATCAGGGTCTTCGTCAGGTGCTGACAGAACGGGAACGTGCCGTTATCATCTATCGCTACGGGCTGAACGGCGGCGAACCGCTTCCGCAGCGTGAGATCGCCCGTCATCTGGGAATCAGCCGGTCCTATGTATCCCGCATCGAGAAGAAGGCGCTGGAAAAGCTGAAGGAATATCTGAAAGACAGCTGAAAGGCTGTCTTTTTACGCATTTTCTGTTTTCTGTATGTGGACTTTTTCAGAAAAACGGTTTATAGTGAAAGAATACGCTGTTTGATGAGGAGGATACGAAAATGGAAAAAACAGGGATCATCGATGTAGGCGGCGGTTTGCGTGGTGTCTATGCCGCCGGTGTTCTGGACTGCTGTATGGATGCCGGCGTCCAGTTTGATCTGGGGATCGGTGTATCCGCAGGCAGTGCCAATATCGCCTCTTATCTGGCCGGTCAGAAAAAACGGAATTACCAGTTCTACACAGAATATCCGTTTCGCAGGGAGTATATGAGTCTGCGCAATTTTCTCGTCCGGAGATCTTATCTGGATCTGGATTATATCTACAGCACCCTGAGCAATGCGGACGGGGAAAACCCGCTGAACTATCAGGCAATTGCGGACAATCCGGCAGATTTTCTTATCGTCGCCACCGATGCGCAGACCGGATGTCCGAAATACTTCACGAAAGAGGACCTACACCAGGACGACTACAGTGTTTTCAAGGCCTCCTGCGCCATTCCCGCCGTATGCCATCCTTATGCCGTCTGCGGCACAGACTATTTCGACGGCGGTCTGAGCGACCCGGTTCCGGTGGAAGAAGCACTGCGGCAGGGCTGCAGCAGAATCGTCCTTCTTCTCAGCAAAAGGCGGGATGCGGTCAGCACCTCTGCCGCAGACGATTTTCTGGCAGATCGGATTCAGAAAAAGTACCCTGCTGCAGCAGAAAAGCTCCGCTGCCGTGCCCGCCTCTACAATCAGGGGATCGCGCGTGCAAAGGAACTGGAAGCAGAAGGCACGCTCCTGATCGTCGCACCGGATGACACCTGCGGTGTGAGCACTTTGACGAAAAACCGGGACAGCCTGAAAAAGTTCTACGAAAAGGGCTATCAGGATGCAGCGCAGATTCCGGAATTTCTTTACTCCACTTCCAGCTGTCTTGCCTGAACATATTCTGCGATTTCATCATAGACCGGCAGCGCTGATGCGGATCCGCTGATCCCGTCCTCGATCAGAACAGTAACTGCAAGCCTGCCTCCGCCTGCATCACACCAGCCGCTGAACCAGCAGTCGCAGGTTTCCTCTCCATCCCGGACGGTTTCGGCAGTCCCCGTTTTTCCCCATGCCTGCACGGTTCTCCGGCTGTTCCGGCCGGTACCCTCCGTCATGACCGCCGAGAGCATCTCTTCCAGCGCAGCTGCCGTATCCGCCGGGAGAATCTGTTTTGCGTCGTACGTTCCTGAATACCCGTTCTCTCCCCCATCCGGCATGATCACCGTTAGTCTGCTCTGTCTGCCGCCTCCGGCAACAATGGAAATCATCCTGTGAATCTGCGCAGGCGTCACCTGCAGTGTGCCCTGACCGACGGAAAGATTGGAGATATCCCACTGACCCAGACTTTCCGCATCCGGAATACTTCCTGGCAGTTCTTCGGTGAATCGTGAAAAGACCAGGCTGCCGAGACCCAGCCTCTCCGCCATATCCAGGATGCGCCCGCTCCCCAGCCTTTCCCCCAGTGCTGCGAAATAGCAGTTGCAGGAAACGGCCACGGCTTCCTCCAGATTCACAGCGCCGTGACCCCCTTCCGGTCCCAGGCTGCAGTGAATCGGAATCCCGCCCGTTACTTCCTCTCCGCTGCATTCGTACCGCTGCTGCGGGTCGATGATTCCCGACTCCAGTGCGGCGGCAGCCACCACGATCTTAAACACCGATCCGGGCGCATACATCCCCTGAATGCATTTATCCACCAGACAGTCTCCTTCCTCCTCCAGATAATCGGCGACCGTATTGGGGTTGAACACCGGGGAAGAGGCCCAGGCCAGGATCTGGCCGCTCTCCACGTCCGATACTAGCACCGCGCCGCTGGCGTTTCTCCGGGACAGAGCCGTTTCACAGGCCCGCTGCAGGCCGCTGTCCAGGGTGGTGACCACATTTCCGTCTTCCTCCCGCAGTCCGGATTCGCTGCTTCCTTCGGTTTTCGGCGCGATCCCGGTCAGGAGGCCCCCGCTGCTGTCGGCCCACAGAACCATCGTTTTCTCCTGTGCCGCCAGCGTCGTCTCGCAGGCCTTTTCTAGGCCGGAGACGCCTTTTTTTTCTGCCTCATTGAGGTATCCCACCAGATGGCAGGCGATCTGGCTGTCGCTGTACCGTGCCGCGGTGCACAGAACATAGGCGTGATAATCCTCCTGCAGCCGGCGATTGACGGTCCGGTCGAAAATCTGCGTTCTGTATGCCGCATAGCGGCCTTCCCTCCGCAGACTGACAGAGATTTTCCGTGCGGAAACAGATGAAAGCAGCTTCTGTGCCCCTGCATCCATGCGGCTGTTTTCCAGAATATAGGTGTACTGGCTGGTCCCCCCGGTCATCGGCATAAGATTCCGGTCAAAGATCATCCCCCTTGTATCCAGGCCTTCTACTGCCACTTCATACTGCGAGACTGCCGCTTCTTCCAGCGACGTATGGCACAGGATCTGCAGATAGTACAGTCTGCACAGGAGTGCGGAGAAAAGAAGCAGAATCATCGCCGCTGTCAGCTTCAGACGCCGCTTCTGTCTTGCACGCAGACTGTTTGCTGTTCTTCCCATAATAAAAACCCTCCGAAGGTATTGTTCCCTTCCGAGGGTCTGTTTATACGTATCTGACACATCCGGAGCACATCCGTGCCGCACGCCGCGTCCGGTTTCTATCTCGCCGTTGTGCCGGCCAGATAGGCATGCGCCCTGCTGCAGATAAGATCCGCCACCTCTTCGATGCTCATCGCCGTACTGTCGATTTCTTCCGCATCCTCTGCCTTCCGAAGCGGAGATACGGTTCTGTGGGAATCATTGTAGTCCCGCTGCTCGATTTCTTTCAGCACCTGGCTGAAATCCGCTTTTTCGCCTTTTTCCAGCAGTTCCTCCGTCCGGCGTCTGGCACGCTCCTGTGCAGAAGCCGTCAGATAAAATTTCAGTTCCGCATCCGGCAGCACCACTTCACAGATGTCTCTTCCATCCATGATAATGCTTTTCTCCCTGCCCATTTTCTGCTGCAGCTCCACCAGCTTGCGGCGGACCATCGGCAGCGCAGAGCAGGATGATGCGGCCATCGAAATCTCCGGCGTGCGGATCTGACCGCTGACAATCTGCCCGTCCAGCACGATCTCGCCGTGACGGAAGTCAATCTCCGTTTCATCCAGCATCGCCTGCAGAGCCGGGCTCTCTTCTGCTTTCATGGCCAGTCGGCCCATTTTCAGTCCGATTGCGCGGTACATCGCGCCGGTATCCACATATTCCAGGCCAAGCCGTCCGGCCACGGTCTTCGCGATCGTAGACTTGCCGGCACCGCTGGGTCCGTCAATTGCAATTCTGATTTTCTCTGTCATTTCTGTATCTTCTCCGTTCTGCTTTCTGTCAGCCCGGCCCGCGAGCCCTGATCCCGGTGATTGCCGATCAGTTTCTCAATTTCCTTCACAAACGTGTTCACATCCGTAAACTGCCGGTAGACCGAAGCGAAACGGACATAGGCCACTTCATCCACTTTTTTCAGCTGTTCCATGACCAGTTCACCGATCATATCGCTGGATACTTCCCGCTCCATGGTATTGTTCAGAGTCCGCTCGATCTCATCCACGATGCCTTCCATTGCCGCCATGGTCACAGGGCGCTTCTCGCAGGCTCTGGCAATTCCCCGAAGCAGCTTGTTCCGGTCGAACGCTTCCCGTTTCCCGTCCTTTTTCGCCACCATGAGGATGGTTTCCTCGACCTTCTCATAGGTGGTAAACCGCCTTCCGCACTTGTCACAGCCGCGCCGGCGCCGGATGGCATGTCCCTCCTCTGTCGGTCTGGAATCTATCACACGAGTATCCGCATTATCACAAAATGGGCATTTCATGGTTTTCCCTCCTGTTTTCCCGCTGGGTCCGATCATTTGTTTTTTATTATACTACATCTTGTGTTCCGGTTCAATACCCCTCTACATCTACCAGAATCACATCGTCCCCCACGGTCCGCACTTTATCCCATTTTATGACGGTATCTTCCTCCCCTTTGCTGAAAAAGCCCATGAAACCTCTGGTCCCCGGGATCACGATGCCGTCGATGACGCCCCGCTCCAGATCCACCTCGATATCGCTGACGAAGCCCATGCTCCGCCCGTCGAAAATATTGATCACCTCTTTGTTCTTCAGTTTGTCCGTACTGATCATATTTATCCCCCCTGTATCCTCTTATCCTCTTTCTTCTAACTATATGCCCCCCTTCTCAAAATATTCCCGTCCGGCGCTCTTTTCATGCCACGATCCGGTAGTATGCTCTGGAGGTGGCCATGTACACGGCGGCATAGAAGATGGCGAAGAGCAGGAACACACCCAGGGAGATCAGCGCCAGCAGCAGGGTATCTGTAATGGCAAACACCGACAGCATCAGCGCGAGCATGTGGAAGGCAAAGAGAACGTGCAGGCCTGCGGCCAGCAGCGGTGCGAAAAATACCGTCAGCACCTGAGAATTGATGGTCCTTCGGATTTCCGTATCGCTCATGCCCACCTTCCGCAGGATTTCAAACCGACCCTGATCGTCATAGCCTTCCGTGATCTGCTTGTAGTACATGATCAGCACCGTGCCCAGCAGGAACGTGATGCTCAGCAGGATTCCCAGGAAGAACATGCCGCCGTAGAGGCTGTAAAAGGCATCCCGGACTTCCTCGCTGGAATCTGCGCTCAGGGTCAGGGTGGAAAAGAACGGGTCTCTTCCGCTCTGCCGCAAGGCAGGCTCAATGACTTCCGCATATCCATCATCGTCCAGATGATCCAGCGCTTCCTGCACCGCTTCCTTCTGTGCTTCTGACATGCCATCTTCATCAAATCCAAGGGTGTAGACCAGAGAGTAGCTGTAGGAATTTGCGCTGTCAGCAGCAGAATCCACCCCCTTCTCCTTCATGGATGATGCCTGCAGTTTCTCCTGCTCTCCATAGATTCTGGAAAACTCCGCCATATCCGCCGCCACCACAGACAGGGTGCTGTAGCCGACGAAGCTGGACTTCTGCGTTGACATCTCTTCCAGAATCCCTGCTACCTGATATTCTCTACCGAAGATGGTCAGCGTGTCCCCGGTAAACCTGCCGGTGTCATCATACACCAGCACCTGGCCCGGCTTTAGCGCTGCAGTCTTGTTTTCCGATGCGTTATAGTCCTCCAGCATCACCACGTTCATGACTGTATTGGATGCTCCGAAATTGCCGTATGGAATGCTCTCCACGGTATTTCCCTCCTGATGCACCATATAGGTGCCGATCCGGTAGCTGACCAGATTCTCTGCCGCGGCAGACTGCTGCTGCAGGGTATCCTCGAGCCAGTGGTCCACCGCATCTGCACTGGTCTGAAATTCCGGCAGCTCTCCGCCGTACAGGGTCATCTTCACCATCATATCCCGCGGATAACTTTTTTCTACTGCCGCTGCGCCGCCCAGGTACATGCAGGCCGTGGATGAAAGCATCACCAGCACCATGGTGGACAGGATGCAGATGCTGGCCAGGCCCGCACCGTTTCGCTTCATGCGGTAGATCATGGAAGAAACCGAAATGAAGTGGTTCGTCTTATAATAGTAATTCTTATTCTTCCGCAGCAACTTACACAGGGCCACACTGCCTGCGATAAAGCAGCAGTAGGTTCCAAGGATTACCAGGATTACAGCGATGAAAAACATGCCGATGGCAGACATGGGATCATTGATGATCTGGGAGATCACATAGCCTGCTCCCAGCAGCACCACACCGGCAGCGGCCAGCAGACCGTTTGCCTTCGGTTCCTTTTCCCCTGCCTTTTCCGAAGACAGCAGCTCTCTAGCACTGGATTTTCCAATCTGACGCACACTGAAAAGAAAGAGCAGCACGAAAACCACCGTGAAAAACGCCGCCGTGAATCCAAGCACATGCACATTGACCGAAAACGTGTAGCTTGCCTTCATGTTCAGCAGCCGAAACAGACCCAGCTGGCCGATTTTGGAAAGAAGAACACCCAGCCCCATGCCAAGCACCAGACTGAACACCGCGATATATACGGTCTCCCAGAACAGCACCCGGGCGATATGGATTTTGCCCAGTCCAAGCACATTGTACAGTCCCAGTTCTGTCTTCCTGCGTTTCATCAGGAAACTGTTTGTATAAAAAAGGAAAATCACAGAGAAGATGCCGATGACCACGATCCCCAGCCCGAGAATGAACTGCAGAGTCGTTCCCGACTGAAAGGTGGTGACCTCCGGATCCTGGTTCAGATGAAAAACGATATAGAACATCATGATGATGCCGGAAGATGTCAGCATGTAGGGTAGATAGATTTTTTTGTTCTTGGAGATGTTGTTCCAGGCCAGCTTCGGGAAAAATGCCATGCCGTTCATGGACGTTCACCTCCCACCCGTCTGTTTTTTTCGCCGGACGCCAGCAGCGTCAGGGTCTGGGAGATCTTCTCGAACAGCTCCTCGCTGCTGCTGTCGCCCCGGTAGATCTGATGGAACACCTGCCCGTCCCGGATGAACAGGACCCGGCCCGCATGGCTGGCTGCTTTCGTGGAATGGGTCACCATGAGCACAGTCTGCCCGCCGCGGTTGATGTCTTCAAACAGATGCAGCAGGTCATCAGCAGACCGGGAATCCAGTGCACCGGTCGGTTCATCGGCCAGGATCAGCTTCGGCCGGGTGATCAGCGCCCGGGCCACTGCAGTTCTCTGTTTCTGCCCGCCGGAGATTTCATAAGGATATTTCCGCAGCAGGCTGTCGATCCCCAGCTTTTCAGCCAGAGGCATCAGTTCTTTTTTCATCTCCGGATATTTCTTTCCGGCCAGCACCAGCGGCAGCAGAATGTTATCTTCCACAGAGAAATTGTCCAGCAGGTTGAAATCCTGGAAGACGAAGCCCAGGTTTTCCCGGCGAAACGCTGCCACCTGAGATTCCTTCACGGACGCCAGATGAATGCCGTCCAGAACCACCTCGCCGCTGGTGGGCGCATCCAGCGCCGCCAGAATGTTCAGCAAAGTGGTTTTGCCGGACCCCGATTCCCCCATGATGGCCACAAACTCCCCTTCTTCTACGGTAAATGACACATTGGACAGGGCCTGCACCTTGGCCCCGCCGAACCGGGTGGTATAGATTTTTTTCACATTGTTGACTTCAAGTATTGCCATTGTCTCAAATCCTCCTTGTGTAACTAATATACCAAAAAAGGAAATGTCGTGCCATAACAGCAGCCTTACATTTCCCCCGGTTTTTCTTACATTTTTGTCACTTTGAAAGGGCCGGCGCCGACAGATGTGCCGGTTTCTCTGTCCCCATATCATACCGGGACAGGTCCAGCCGGATCTCCGTTCCCTCCCCCGCCTCCGAGACAGCCTCAATGCCGTGACCCAGATTGCGGCAGATTCTGCTGCAGAGATACAGTCCCAGGCCGGTGGATTTTTTGTCCGTCCGCCCGTTGCAGCCAGTATAGCCTTTTTCGAAGATCCGAGGCAGATCCTCTGCCGCGATGCCGATGCCGTTGTCCCGGATCACCAGCACCGAATCCCCCTCCATGCAGATTTCCACGTACGGATCCGGTTTTCCTGCTGCTTCCGTATATTTCAGGCTGTTGGACAGGATCTGCTCGATGACAAACACCAGCCACTTTTCATCTGTCAGTACGGTGCGGTTCAGCGGCTCATACACCAGCCTGCAGCGGCTTCGGATAAAAACCGGCGCATACTTCCGGACGGCCTGACGGATGATGTCATCCAGATCATATTCGGCGATGATGTAATCGGACACCTGTCCGGAAAGGCGCACATAGCAGAGAACCATCTCCACATACTGCTCGATCCGGAACAGCTGGTCCAGGAGACTGCCTCGCGTCTCCTCGTCCATTTCTCCGCTCTGAATCAGCAGCTTCAAGGCAGAAATAGGCGTCTTGATCTGATGGGCCCACATGGTGAAGTAATCCAGCATATCGGTATATTTTCTGTCGGCCTGAAAGGCCTTTTCCCTATCGTTCTGGAAGGCAGCGCGGATGATGTTCTGATAGTCCTCTTCCAGCAGATCCTTCGGCAGCGGAAGATGCTGCAGGGTGTCGGTCACTTCCTTTTCCATATGCAGCAGGATCCGGTGACGCCGCACATAGACAGAAAAATCCCAGGCTGTCGCCGCCAGCCCCGCTGCGGCGCAGAGCGCCAGGGCATACAGGTTCACTGCCGCCGGAATCCGGAACAGAGAAAGCACTGCTGTATAGATCACTGCAAATACAGGAAACAGCACCATCCCCACCCGGTGCTTCCGCAGATACCCGGTCAGAAGCCGTTTCATTTCGTCCACCTCACGATCCAATTTCATGCACCATCCTCACTCTATGATATATCCCATCCCCTTGCGGGTGGTAATGAAATCCGTCAGTCCCGCCTGTTCCAGCCGCTTCCGTAGCCGGTTCACATTGACGGTCAGCGTATTTTCGTCCACAAAGTTGTCCGTGGCCCAGAGCCGCTCCATCAGGCTCTGCCGACTGACCACAGTTCCCCAGTTTTCCATCAGGCACTGGAGGATCTTCTGCTCATTCTTCGTCAGCTCTACCTTCCGGCCCTGCCATGTCAGGCTGCCGTCACTGAAATTCAGCACGGCGCCCCGGTGCTCCAGCACAGACATCTGTCCGCCGAAATCGTACGTCCGGCGCAGGATCGCCTGCAGCTTGGCAGTCAATACCTGCAGATCGAAGGGCTTGCTGATGAAATCGTCTGCACCCATGTTCATGGCCATGATCATATTCATATTGTCCGAAGCCGAAGACAGAAATACGATCGGCACTTTCGAGATCTTCCGGATCTCGCTGCACCAGTGATAACCGTTATAAAAAGGCAGCGTGATGTCCATCAGGACCAGCTGCGGATCGAAATCCACAAACTCTGCCAGTATATTCTGAAAATTCTCACTGCAGGCCACTTCAAATCCCCAGCTGGAGATATGCTTCTTCAGCACGCCTGCAATGTCTCTGTCATCTTCCACGATATAGATCCGGTACATAACATAAAACCTCCCGTATGGAAAAAGTATACCATACGGGAGGAGAATAATACAGATTAATTTCGAATGTGCTGCCTCTACTTCAGACGCGGTTCTTTTCCCAGTCTGTCAAAGTAGCTCTTCGTTTCCGCCGCCACGACGCCGCTCAGAGCAACCAGTGCGATCAGGTTCGGGATGGCCATGAACCCGTTAAAGATATCTGCGATGGTCCATACTGCCTCCACAGTCAGGAACGGTCCGATCAGCACAGCCAGGATGTACAGCCAGCGGTAGCAGGTCAGGACGCCTTTCTTCTTTCCGCCGGCCAGGTATTCCAGGCAGCGTTCGGAATAGTAGTCCCAGCCCAGAATTGTCGTAAACGCGAAGAAAGCCAGACACAGCATCAGAATAAACGATCCCACCTGGCTGTTCCACGGCAGGCCGACGCCGAATGCGTTTGCTGTAACAGCTGCTCCTTCCAGACCTTTCACCGTGTTGGAGCCGGTGACCAGAATGGTCAGCCCGGTCATCATGCAGACGACGATGGTGTCCATAAAGGTTCCCGTCATGGAAACCAGACCCTGACGGGCAGGTTCCTTTGTCTGCGCCGCAGCAGCTGCGATCGGCGCGGAACCCAGGCCGGCTTCATTGGAGAAGACACCGCGGGCCACACCTTTCTGCATGGCGATAAAAATCGCACCCATCGCGCCGCCGGCAGCCGCACGGAGACCAAACGCACCCTCAAAGATCGATACGACTGCAGCCGGGATTTCTGCCGCATTATTGATCAGAATCGCTATGCAGATCACGACATACGTTACGATCATAAACGGGACGATGATCGTGGAAACGGAAGCAATTCTCTGGATGCCTCCGATGACAACCAGCGCTGTCGCCACAGCAACCACAACCGCTGCGATCACAATAGCCCAGGAATAGCTGTTTCCTCCGATCGTGAAGGCAATGTGGCTGTTATCCGGATCCGCGAAATTCTTCACCGCATTGGCCACACCATTGACCTGGGTGATCGTGCCGATTCCAAGAAGTCCTGCTCCCACGCCAAAGAACGCGAAGAGTTTCGCCAGCCACTTCCAGCGGCTCCCCATTCCTTTTTCTATGTAATAAAACGGTCCGCCCAGCGCATGGCCGTCTGCATCAATCGTTCTGTATTTCACTGCCAGCAGGCCCTCGGAATACTTGGTTGCCATCCCGAGGCAGGCTGCCAGAAGCATCCAGAACAGGGCTCCCGGTCCGCCGGCAAGAATCGCGCTCGCCACGCCTACAATATTCCCCGTTCCGACGGTTGCGGACATGGCTGTGCAGAGAGCGCCGAAGCTGGATACTTCGCCTTCTCCGTCTTCCTCATTCTTCACCATGTACTTCAGTGCCAGTCCCAGCTTCCGCAGCTGAAGGCCCTTCAGGCGGATCGTCAGCAGGATGCCGGTTCCCATGATCAGACACAGCATCGGCACGCCCCATGCGATGTTGTCTGCCGCTTTCAGAAATTCCATAAAAGTCATTTTCCATCTCCTCTTTTTCTTGGCTGTCACACCGCCTTTCTCCGGCGCAGCCGCATATTTAAGCAAAACAAAAAAGCCGAAACTTTCGATTTCGACTTCCAGAGAGATGACATAAGCTATTCAGGTGTTGCTCCATTGGCTCTGTCCTCTTTGCCTGAGATATCACAGGAGATTGCTCATGTCTCCTGCTTAACCCTTCGGCGACCTTTCGGTGCTCTCCAGAGAGTATGATTCATTATATCATGTTTCCACATGCCATGCAAGATTTTTTTGTTATTATTCAACAATCGAGCAGGGACTGTCGCATGATCGGGAAACCGGAATGCGGCAGCTTTTTCTGTCGTGTGCCCGGTTCCATGCAGTGAATGCAGTTAATGCAGGGAACGCAGTTAACCGAATTTGCAAAAACGAAAAAACGGGTTAACGTGAATAGGAAAAACGGAGGCTGACGGGTGCCGTGCGCCTCCAAAAGAGCCAAAAAAGTTAACCATTTTGCAGCGTTTTCGACCAGACGGTTAAAAAAAGAAACGGCAGCGGCGGCAGAAGCCGGAATCGGTTAACCTGAAATGCAGAATTTCCAGAAATGGTTAAGCGGATCCCGGGATGCGCCCGGGATCCGGTCTGCTATCTCCGAAACGGACAACAAGAACACGGCAAATGTGGCAAAGACGTCAAAGGTTTTATAGATCCCTTAATGTTGCCGCCTTGCCTTCTTCCATTATGTCACATTTACTCTGGAATAGGTGCAAGTCCTGAATATCCCGCAAGGAATAAGAAAACAACCAATGCAACAGGAATTAACAGCATTACGATCGCCAGAACAAAAGTCTGTACGCATGGCAGTTTATTTTTCTTTCGCCAAGCTCCATAGAACACAAGGGCGATACTTCCCAAAAGACAGATTACAGGAAAATACGCCATTGCAAAGCCGAGCCAGCCCATGCCGTCAATCAGGAATATCAAAGACAAGATGGCGGCAACGCACCCTGCAATTTTTACAATGGATTTTCGTTCGGCTTTACGTTGGAGCTTCACAAGTTCAAAAGTATCCGTCAAAGCCGCTGAAGCAGTATCTTGTGTAACCGCTGTTTCTTCGATTTTTTCAGAACGCATAATCTCCAATACGCTTACCCCCAGCGCATCGGCTAATGGTTCAATGGAGTTTATGTCTGGAAAACCGAAACCTCGTTCCCATTTGCTTACAGCCTTATCGGTAACTTGTAATTTTTTCGCCAAGTCAACTTGCGTCATATTATTTTCTTTTCTCAATGTTGCAATGAACACACCAAATTTTTTTGCGTCCATAATCATGCCTCCTTTGCGTTTGTCTGCTCATAATATACAGTGCAGAGAGGCACACGTCAACCGACGCATGGTTTAGACCGTGATTTTTCTTGCTCTACGAAAAGTTTAGTTGGTAAAAAGTCTTTGACAATTCGTCTCAGGACTTACAGAAAAGCACCCGATCGAAATCCATCAATCTTCCATCATTCCAACAAATGAAAGAGGGGCGCCGCCTAACGCTTAATCCCCGTTCATGCGGCAACCCCTTCTCAGGTTTCCTGTTCTGTTCTCTGTCTATTTCTTTTCCAGACGATCGTAGATCGTATCCAGCTCTTTGGTCAGCAGCACATTGACACCCATGTTGTACTGCTTTGCATATTCTTCCACGGTCATTCCAACATAAGACTCGAAGTTTTCCGCGTCCAGACCGGTTGAATCCAGCAGGTCATCCAGCGCCTGCTGATATTCTTTCTGCGTCAGGGTGATCTTTTCCTTCGCTGCGATGGCATACACGATCATCTCGTTCTTCACTTCATTCTGCGCCGCCAGCTTGACCTGTTCGTCGAATTCCTCCTGATCCATCTTGAAACAGTCATCCAGGAACTTCTCCCATTCATCCTCGGCATATCCGTACTGCTGCGCATAATTTCTGTAGTAGGAATCCAGCTCTTCGGCCTTGGCGTTCACCCGCTCTTCCGGATACTTCAGAACTTCTGTCTCCTCGCTGATCTGATTGAAGATCTCCTGCTTCAGATCCGTGAGCTGGCTGTCATATTCCTCCTTCTCCAGGTCATCTTTCACCGACTGGCGGTACTCCTCCACCGTTTTCGCATCGCTGTTTGCCTTCACAAACTCCTCATCCAGCTCCGGAACCACTTCCACTTCCTTGCTGATCACCTTCACTTTAAAGGTGACCGGCTGGCCGGACAGCTCCTCATCCGGACTGTACGGATCCGGGAACTGCAGGTTCAGCGTCACCGTCTCACCGATCTTCGCTCCGTACAGACCCTCCTGGAATCCGTCGATCATATTGGCGGAACCCAGCGTCATTTCATAACCCTGTTCATTGTTCAGTCCGTCCTTGGTCGATCCGTCGGATAAGGTTCCATGATAGGTGATCTTCACTTTATCCCCTTTTTCCACAGTGCCTTCCTTGACACTTTCCGTCGTTGCCGCTTCCTCCAGACGGGCGCTGATCTCCGTTTCAACTTCTTCCTCGCTGACTTCCTCCACCTGCGGCTCGGAAGTCGTGTACTTGTCGTAATCCGGCAGCGTCACATATTCCGTCATATCCAGATCCGCATACGGATTCTCCACATCCGCCGCCTTTTCACCGCATCCGGTCAGTCCGAACAGGCAGAAGCACATCGTCAGAACCAGCAGTGCTGAAATACTTTTTTTCATTGGTTTTTCCCCTTTATTCTTTCTTATTTTATTTCTCAAAACATACACGCCCGGCTTTCTCCCGATCGCAGTACGTTCTTTTATTTTATCACAGAATCACAGAGATTCCTACCGTTTTTTCTTCTTTTTCTTTCCGCTGACCACCACATAGACCATCATCAGTACCGTAGAGGCATAAGGAATGATCGAAGTCAGATCCGCCGGCACGCCTGCACTCTGCAGCCGCAGTCCCAGCGCCTGCAGGAAACCAAAGAGCAGCGCCGCCAGAAACACTTTCGGCGGGTTGGCCATACCGAACAGCACACAGGCAAATGCGATAAATCCCCGGTCGCCGCTCATCCCCTCGGTGAACATCGTCAGATATCCCAGAGACAGATGGGCGCCGGCAAGGCCGCACAGAATGCCGCACAGGATGCTGGCAAGGAATTTCATCCGCACCGGACTGACACCGGCCGTTTCCAGAGACTGCGGATGTTCTCCCGCTGCACGCATCCAGAAACCGTACGGTGTCCGGTACAGGAACAGCCAGGTCAGAAACACGATTCCCCAGGTCACATAGACAAAGATGGAATTGTCATTCAGAAGCTGCCCCAGGAACGGAATATGATCCAGAACGTCCAGATGCACCTTCGGCAGCCCGACGATTCCCTTGTCAGAGAACGTGCCCTTTACACCGAAAATCGAGCGGAGGAGATAGACGGTCAGTGCTCCTGCGAACGTGTTCAGCGCCATGCCGATGATAAATTCATCGCTTTTCAGCTTCACCACAAACAGAGCGAAAAACAGTCCGGCCAGAATCCCTGCCGCAACCGCAGCCGCAACCCCCATTGCCGCGCTGGACAGCGCGAAACTGACCGCCACCGCGGCGAATGCGCCCATCAGAATCATCCCGTCCATACCGATATTCATAATGCCGGCATGCTCCGTCAGAAGACCACCCATGGCTGCCAGAATCACCGGTGTGGCAGAGCGGAGCGTATTCTGCAGCAGTCCCATATTAAATACATCCAGAATCTGATTCATTTCGGCTCCACCTCCCTGCATACCTTCTCCCTGCCGCCGATCTGTCTGCGCGCTTTTTTCTGCAGCTGTCGGGCACTGAATGCCCGGGAGATTCCGCCTTCTGCCGCCATCAGGAAGATGATGATCGCAAAAATGATATCGGAAAGCTCATGGGAAATTCCCGTGGACAGTTCCATCGCGCTGGCACCGATATCGATCACGGCGAAAAAGAAGCTCATCAGTATGATGCCCAGCGGGCTGTAATTCATAATCATGGCCACAAGCATTCCGTCAAAGAAAAACTCATTGCTGATCGTCGGCAGAAACCGGTGCTGATATCCGTACACTTCAAACATTCCCACCAGACCGCAGATGGCACCGGATGCCACCATGGACCAGATCATGATCCGGTCTTTCTTCAGCCCGGAAAAGAACGCGAACCGCGGATTTTCTCCCGTCACCTTCATTTCCAGTCCTGTACTGGTCTTCTCCATGATATACCAGCAGAGAAACGCAATAACTGCACTGTAAAAAATGGCTGTGCTGAGGTTGGACCGGGCGATCACCTGTCCGAAAACGAAATTGTCCGGCACGGCATCCGTCGCTCCGGAAAGGCCTTTATCTGCCGTCTTCAGCGGCCCGTTGCACAGCCAGGTACAGAAGTAGATTGCCACAGAATTCAGCATGATTGTCGCGATGACTTCACTGACACCCAGCTTCACCTTCAGAGCAGCCGGAACCCAGGCATAGGCGCCTCCGGCGGCTGCGGCAGCCAGAAATGCCAGTGGAACCGCCACAGCGGCGGGCAGACCGCAGAGCCAGATTCCGACCACAGTTGCCGCCATACCGCCCAGATACAGCTGTCCTTCTCCGCCGACATTGAAGAGTCCGGCTCTGGCCCCTACTGCAGTAGCCAGCCCCGTAAGACAGAGGGTCAGCATCTTGGCCAGCGTGTTGCCGAACACCCGGGAGGAGCCGAATGCGCCCTTCAGCATGGCAGCGTATCCTTTCATCGGATCATAACCGGTCACCAGCATCAGTAGCGCCCCCAGAAGAAAAGCTGCCAGAATGCTGAGCCCCAGCGAAATCAGATAATTCCTATTTTTCTTCAGTGTTTTCAGTATCTTCTTCATAAACGCTTTCACCGCCGACTTCCTCCTTTCTGCTTCCTGTCATGTAGTATCCGATCTCCATCCTGTCGATCTTTTCCGCTGGAAATTCACCGGTCACTCTGCCCTCATACATCGTGATCACTCGGTCGGAAAGACGCAGTACCTCATCCAGATCCGCACTGACGAGAAGGATGGCGCAGCCTTCATTCCGCTTGCGGATAATCTGCTGATGAATGAATTCCATCGCGCCGATATCTACACCGCGGGTCGGCTGGGCGATGACCAGAATCGGTGTGTCGAAGCTGAACTCCCGGGCAACTACCACTTTCTGCATATTACCGCCAGACAGCGAACCGGCCTCTGTCTCGATGCCTGCACCCCGCAGGTCATATTTTGCGAAGAGGTCTGAGGCATACCGGGCAATGGAAGACTGCCGCAGATGGATGCCTTTCTTTGCAAAATCAGGCTGCCGCTCTTTTCCGATGATCAGATTCTCCTTTACGGAAGACTGGCTGGAAACGCCGGTGGCGATCCGGTCTTCCGGAATATGCGCCAGACCCATGGCCCGAATCTGCCCCGGATCTTTTCCCGACGCATTCTGCCCGGCAATGAACACCTGACCCTGCCGCAGCGGCCGCATGCCGGTTATCACTTCCAGCAGCTCGCTCTGCCCGTTTCCCTCGATCGCCGCAATCCCCAGGATTTCTCCTGCCCGCACCTGCAGCGATACGCCGTTAACTGCAGGAAGGCCCCGGTTATCGTCTGCATGCACATCCCGCACATCGATCAGAACCTGTCCGGGTTTCCCGGTTTTCTCCAGCTGGTCCAGCAGGACCTCACGCCCTACCATCATCGATGCCAGGATACGCTCACTGACATTTTTCGTTTCTTCCACGCCGATCAGCTTTCCCTGCCGCATGACGCCGACTCTGTCGGAAATCGCCATCACTTCGTACAGTTTATGCGTGATGATGATGACCGTCATATTTTTTTCCCGGACGATACGGCGAATCACAGCGAACAGTTCATCGGTTTCCTGGGGTGTCAGCACTGCGGTCGGTTCATCCAGAATCAGGATCTCCGCACCGCGGTGGAGGGTCTTCAGGATCTCCACCCGCTGCTGCAGTCCCACACTGATTTCCCCGACAACAGCTTTCGGATCCACCTTCAGCCCGTATTCCTCCACCAGCTGCCGGGTCTCTTCTTCGGCTTTTTTCAGGTCACAGAAGATTCCCAACTTTCGCGGTTCCCGGCTCAGAACGATGTTCTGTGCCACCGTGAAGGAAGGAACCAGCATAAAATGCTGATGCACCATGCCGATGCCGGCTTCGATAGACTCTGACGGCTCATGGCGGACCAGCTTTTTTCCCTTCACATAGATTTCTCCAGCCGTCGGCGTATGAATTCCATACAGCAGATTCATCAGTGTGCTTTTGCCCGCGCCATTCTCGCCGACCAGGGCGAAAACTTCACCCTGCCGGATCTCCAGTGACACATCGTCGCTGGCCAGCACACCCGGAAACTGCATGGATACATGATCAAACCGCACAACAGGTGTCTGCCCTTTTTCCTCCGCTCTTTCCTGTATTTTCTCCTGCACTTTCTGCTACCTCGTTTCCCGCTGTTTTCCCGTTATACCAAAAGAAGGCGCAGCGTCCGAAACGCCACGCCTTTTCAGCAAACTGATTTCTTTTATTATCCTCTGGTTGTCTCCACTTCGATCTCTCCGGATACGATCTTTCCTGCAAGCTCTTCCACTTCCGCTTTCAGAGAATCCGGAACCTGCTGGGTCGATTCCTCATCGCCGTAGGCAATGGAGATGTATCCGTTCGCCATATCGGTCACCAGAATCTTTCCGCCTTCCCAGGTATCATTCTCCGCCAGTGCTGCAATCGTATCATAAATGGACTGGCCGACTTCTTTCTTCATAGAGCAGATAATCACATCGTCATATTCCGGATTGGTCAGTTTCTGATCCGCATCCACGCCGATGGCATAGAAACTCTTCTCCTGCGCTGCTTCAAAAATGCCGTTTCCGGTATTTCCTGCCACGTTGAAGATCACATCCGCGCCCTTATCTGCCAGAGAAAGGGCGCATTCCTTGCCCAGTGCCGGATCTTCGTAATCTCCGGCAATAATGGTCTCCACTCTGACATCCGGATTCGCATATTTCGCACCCTGCTCGTAGCCGACCAGGAAGTCGCCGATGACATCGCCGTCATCGCCGCCCACCGCGCCGACCACTCCGGTCCGGGACATCGATGCCGCAATATATCCGGCCAGGAAAGATCCTTCATTCTGCGCATAGGTGATGCACAGCAGATTCGGAATGTCCGCAATATTCTCTACCGGATTATCCACGAAAATAAATTTCGTATCCGGATATTCCGGTGCCACTTCCTCGATCTCGTAGCACTCCCAGCCGACTGCCACAACCACGTCGGAAACTTCCGCCGCATCCATCATCTTCTGCTTGTAGCCTTCATTGTTGCACTCGATATAGTTTACATTTATGCCCTTATCCACTGCCAACCGGTCTGCACCATCTTTCGCAGAATCATTGAAGGACTTATCCCCGAATCCCGCAGAAACAACCACAGTAACCGTCAGCGCGCTGTCATCCGCCTCTTCTCCGCCGCAGCCCACCAGTGCGAACAGGGACAGGATCAGAGCCAGAACCATTAAAAGTGAAATACTCTTTTTCATTTTTTCCTCCGTTACGGCTGCCTTGCGTGTACAAAGGGTCGCCCGCGGCCTTCTGTACACGGAAGGCAGAATTCGAATGTCTGCCGCCTGAAATCATTTCGCTGCAGACCTTCTCTTCATTTCAGGGATCCTCGAAAGAAGATTCCTGACGTTATAGAAAATTCTGACTCTCCTATTATACCACCACCGGATGTGAATTGCAAGCAAAAACCCGCAAAGCCTGAAACATACGGATTTTGCGGATTTTTCTCCTGATGATCCCGTCATCCTTCAAAAAAACTGAACACATCTTCGATTTTTTTCTCGAAATGATGTGTTCAGATTGTCTTTTCATAAGATTGCGTAATTCGTTGAAAATCAGGCTTTCAAGTCCTTGCTATTTCATCGCTTCTTCCACTGCCACGGCCACGGCTACGGTAGCGCCGACCATCGGGTTGTTGCCCATGCCGATATAGCCCATCATGGCTACGTGAGCCGGAACAGAAGAAGACCCTGCAAACTGCGCATCCGAGTGCATTCTTCCCATGGTATCGGTCATGCCGTAGGATGCAGGACCCGCTGCCATGTTGTCCGGATGCAGCGTTCTGCCGGTACCGCCGCCGGATGCCACAGAGAAATACTTCTTTCCCTGCTCGATGCATTCCTTTTTATAGGTGCCGGCCACCGGGTGCTGGAACCGGGTCGGATTCGTAGAGTTTCCGGTGATGGAGACATCGACCTTCTCCGCATGCATGATGGCTACCCCTTCGCGGACATCATCCGCACCGTAGCAGCGCACCTCCGCCCGCTCTCCTTTCGAGTACGGAATCTCGCGGACAATCTTCAGTTCTCCGGTATAATAATCAAACTGGGTCTGCACATAGGTGAACCCGTTGATCCGGGAGATAATCTGTGCAGCATCCTTTCCCAGGCCGTTCAGGATGACACGGAGCGGCTGCCTGCGCACTTTGTTCGCAGAGCGGGCGATACCGATGGCGCCTTCTGCCGCAGCGAAGGATTCGTGGCCTGCCAGAAACGCGAAGCACTCGGTGTCCTCGGACAGCAGCATGGCGGCCAGGTTTCCGTGGCCCAGGCCCACCTTTCTGTCTTCTGCCACAGAACCCGGCAGACAGAATGCCTGCAGACCTTCTCCGATGGCTCTGGCCGCATCGCTTGCTTTCGTGCAGCCCTTCCGGATTGCAATGGCTGCACCTGCCACATAAGCCCAGCATGCATCCTCGAAGCAGATGGTCTGAATGCTTCTGGCAATCTCATACGGATTGAAGCCTTTCGCCCTGCAGATCTCCATGGCCTCCTCCAGACCGCTGATGCCGTAGCCGGCCAGCACGCCGTTGATTTTATCGATTTTTCTGTCGTAGTTTTCAAATAATGCCATGTCGCTGCCCCCCTATTCTTCCCGCGGATCGATTTTTTTCACCGCTTCGTCGAATCTGCCGTATTTGCCGCTGGCCTTTTCGATGGCCTCCATCGGGTCTGTGCCGGCTTTGATGGCATCCATCATTTTACCCATATTTACATATTTATAGCCGATAATGTTGTTTTCTTCATCCAGGCCGACTTCCGTAATGTAGCCTTCCGCCAGCTCCAGATATCTCGGTCCCTTGGCCTTCGTGGAGTAAATGGTTCCCACCTGGCTTCTGTGTCCTTTTCCCAGGTCCTCCAGTCCTGCGCCAATGGCCAGTCCTCCCTCCGAAAATGCAGACTGGCTTCTCCCGTAAACGATCTGCAGGAACAGTTCCCGCATCGCCGTATTGATCGCATCACATACCAGATCCGTGTTCAGCGCCTCCAGAAGCGTCTTTCCAATAAGGATTTCTCCTGCCATCGCGGCGGAATGCGTCATGCCGGAACAGCCGATGGTCTCTACCAGTGCTTCTTCAATGATGCCGTCTTTGATATTCAGGGTCAGCTTGCAGGCGCCCTGCTGCGGCGCGCACCAGCCGATCCCGTGGGTCAGACCGGAAATATCAGAAATTTCTTTTACCTGCACCCATTTCCCCTCTTCCGGGATCGGCGCAGGTCCGTGATATGCACCTTTATTGACCGGGCACATCATCTCCACTTCTTTTGTATATATCATTTTTTCCTCCTGCAGATCACTGCTTTGTTTTTTTTTGCTGCCATTACTATATCATTTAATTCGGCAAAAGACAAGGTCTCTCATTTTTTCTTTTTCTGACAAAATCCTTTCCGCCCGCAGGCAATGGTCTGCCGCAGCGCCTCCTCTTTCGGAATGCCTGCAAGGCGCAGTTTATGCGCATAGGCCAGCATTTCCGAGAACTCTGCTCCCGGTTTCATTCCTGCACGGATCAGATCCTCGCCCCGGACAAAGGGTCTGTCCATCACTTCCCGGTACCAGCAGAGACGCGCATACAAAAACGCTTCATATTCTTCATTTATTACGGCGCCGGTCCTTCCCAGATGATCCGCCCTGGCCAGCAGTAGAAGTCCCTCCGGATCCGCCGACTGATCGAACATCCGGCTGGTGGATTTTTTCTTCGAACCGGCGCCGGCGGCCATATTCGGCTTCATATGAAGCCAGACCATATTTTTCACATAGGCCGTGAGCTTTTTATTTCCTGTGATCCGCTTCAGGAAGGTCTCCGCAATCCCGATGCCCCGGGTTTCATGCTGAAAGGCATGGATCCGTCCGTCGTTTCCGATCGCAGTGGTCACTGCCTTCCCCAGATCGTGACACAGTGCAGCCAGCATAAAGCCTGCGGCAGAGGAGGGACTCAGAACCGAAGCGGCATATTTTGCGCCGGAACGAAGCCTGGCCGCCTGATCCAGCACCAGCATCGTATGGTTCCATACATCCCCCTCCGGATGATGCACCGGGCTCTGCTCCACACCGATGAGATCTCCGATCTCCGCGAACCAGTCCGCAAGCTGGTCCATCTCCCGCAGCACCTGAAAGAACACGGACGGCCGGTCCGCCTTTAAGAGTGCATTCTCCAGTTCCCCGAAAACCCGCTCCGCCGGCAGCACGGTCAGATCCATCGACCGGCAGAGCTGCATCGTCTCCGGTGCCACAGAGAACCCGAGCCGTGCCGCAAACCGGGCGCATCGCAGCACCCGCAGCGGGTCCTCCGCGAAAGAAGTACTGTCCACATGGCGAAGCACACCGGCCTCCAGGTCCTGTCTGCCGCCGAACGGATCCACAATCTCTCCCGTAAGGACATCTTCCATCATGGCATTGACGGTGAAGTCCCGCCTGCGTGCCGCTTTCGCAGGTCCCAGATCCGGATCGACAAAAACCTGGAAGTCCCGGTGTCCCCGACCTGTAGCGGTCTCCAGCCGCGGCATGGCGATATCCAGGCTGCTCCCTTTCAGCCCGTAGATGCCGAAACATTTTCCCACTGTCGTGAAGCCGCCCAGCTCGTCCAGAATCTGCTCCAGCTGCTCAGGCGGAATTCCGTGCACCTCCAGGTCAATGTCTTCGCCGGGCCGGGACCCCAGGATCTCATCCCGCACAGATCCCCCCACATAAAACGTGCGGCCGCCCCTTCGCTTCACTGCTTCGGCGACAGCACGCGCCTTACTGCGCTCTTTCTGCTCCTGCATACCCTTCCTCTCTTTTTCTGCCCGGATGACTGCATCCGGACTGTTCCCTCTCTTTTCTTCCGTTCTCTTACTTTCTCTCACTTTCTAGTCTGTCTCATTTTCCCCATTATATCACGCAGAAAAAAAAACGGCAATGAAATAGGGCAGATTGCCGGAGTCCGCGGCAGTATCCCGTCCGTCCGCCGGGCTGCCGAGCATCCGACGGACCGATTGCCGGACATACTGCATGGATTTTTCCCTTGCGCCTTCGGACATTTTGATGTATCATTTCTGCTGTATCATTCCGGCTGTATCGCTGCAGCCGCAGGAGGTGTCCCCGATGAAAAAAATACTTGTGATCGGCTCTGCCGTGGCGGATATCGTGATCCGCCTGGAAGCTCTGCCGAAGACGTCAGAAGATGTTCTGGTGCAGTCCCAGTCCATGTCCCTGGGCGGCTGCGCCTTTAATGTGGCTGACATGCTGCGCCATTTCCGTGTGCCGTACACGCTGTTCGCACCGGTCGGAAGCGGGATCTACGGCGATTTCGTTCAGAAGGAGCTGACAGCCAGAGGCATGTCCTCGCCCATCCGTGTCCCGGAACGTCCGAACGGCTGCTGCTACTGTTTCGTAGAACCGTCGGGAGAACGGACCTTTCTGGTGGATCACGGCGCAGAATATCTGTTTCGCCGGGAATGGTTCGGCCAGCTCGATCCGGATGACTATGGCGCCGCATATGTCTGCGGTCTGGAGATCGAAGAAAAAACGGGGAATATCATCCTTGATTTCCTGGAGCAGACCGGTCTGCCGTTCTTTTTCGCCCCCGGTCCGCGGATCCGTCAGATCTGCCCGGAACGGATGAATCGGATTTTTTCGCTGCATCCCGTCCTTCATCTCAATGACGAGGAAGTCTGCAGCTTCACCGGCTGTGCCGATCCGGGCAGTGCCGCGTCTGCTCTGTGCCGGAAAACAGGAAATACGGTCATCGTGACCTGCGGGGAAAACGGGGCCGGCTACTGCAGCGACCCTGCACAGGGACTGATTCGGATTCCTCCTGTTCCTGCAGAGCGGGTTGAGGATACCATCGGTGCAGGCGACGGCCACTGCGGCGCGGTAATAGCCTGTCTGGCGAAAGGGATGCGGATGCCGAAAGCTGTCGCTGCCGCAAATGCTGTCTCCTCCCGAATTGTTTCCGTGAGAGGCGCACTGCTGTCCGAAGAAGCATTCCGGTCCGTCCGCTGGTGATATTCCGTCAGCTCCAGAGCCGAAGCATCAGCCAGATGAGAATCCCTGCGCCGGCCACGTAGATCAGTCCCAGCAGCAGTGTGCTCATCAGAGCACCCAGAACCAGATCTTTCTTTTCTTCCTCCGTCAGTTCCAGCGGATGAACCTCCACGCTGCTTTCGGTGCAGCGCGCAGGGCATCGCCGCACGCGCCACTTTCTCCCTTTTCCCGTCATCGTTTCTGTCCTTTCCCGGCCCGGACCCGTCCCGACAGGACGGCAGTCCCGGCCGTTTTCCTTTCAGAGGGCTCCGCCATACCTGTGACAGACTACGAAATGGCCCGGTTCCGCTTCTGTCCGCAGCGGAATTTCCTTCCTGCATACTTCCATGCACCAGGCGCATCGCGTATGGAACTTGCATCCCTGCGGCGGATTCGCCGGCGAAGGGATGCTGCCTTCCAGCAGAATCCGTTTCTTTCTGATCTTCGGATCCGGCACCGGAATCGCCGAAAACAGCGCCCGGGTGTACGGATGAAGCGGGTTCTGAAACACATCCTTCTTCTGTCCGTATTCCACCAGACTGCCCAGATACATGACACCCACCGTATCCGAAATATGCTCCACCACAGACAGATCATGGGAAATGAACAGATAGGCAAGCTGATACTTTTCCTGCAGTTCCTTCAGCAGATTGATGATCTGGGCCTGGATTGACACATCCAGCGCCGAGACCGGCTCATCACAGACCACAAACCGGGGATGCAGCGCCAGCGCCCGGGCAATGCAGATTCTCTGCCGCTGCCCTCCGGAAAATTCGTGCGGATAGCGCTCCTTGCAGTACGGCTGCAGACCGCAGTTCTCCATAATCTGATCAATGTAGTCGCTGTACTCCTCCTTCGGCACCAGATGATGCTCCCGCACCGCCTCGCCGATGATCTCTCCCACCGGAAGCCGCGGAGAAAGGCTGGAGAACGGATCCTGGAAGATCATCTGCATCTCCGTCCGAAGACTGCGCAGCGCCTGCCGGTCCAGGTCGTATACTTCACGTCCCTGAAACAAAACCCTTCCGGCAGACTTCTCCCCGTTCAGACGCAGAATCGTCCGGCCGACCGTCGTTTTGCCGCAGCCGGATTCCCCTACCATTCCCATGGTCTGCCCCTGCTGCAGATGAAACGTCACCCCGTCCACTGCCCGTACGCAGCCTGTTTCCCGACCCAGAAGACCCGACTTCAGCGGAAAATATTTTTTCAGCTCTTCCACAGCCAGCAGTGTCTCCGGCTCCCTGCCCGCAGAATCCAGCGGAATCGTCATCCGGCTGACACCGCGATTTTCTTCCGGTCCGTTCATTTCGCAGTTCCCCCTTCCTTCTCCGAGCTGTCCTCCAAGCTATCCTCCGGGCTGTGCTCCGAGCTGCCCTCCAAGCTATCCTTCGAGCTGCGCTCCGGTCCGCCAGAAGGTTCGCCGGAAACCGTTCCGTCCGGCAGGTACCGCCAGCAGGCGGCCGAATGACTTTCTGACAGCTTCACCGCCGGCGGATACGGTCCGTCACAGACCGGCTGCCGCATCGGACAGCGGTCCCGGAAATAGCAGTATGACGGCATATTCACCGGATTGGGCACCTTCCCCGGAATGGAATACAGCATCTCCACTTCTTTTCCTGCCATCGGCCTGGATGCCATCAGACCGATCGTGTACGGATGGGCCGGTGCATCAAAGATTTCTTCCGCGCTCCCCTTCTCCACGATCCTGCCTGCATACATGACCACCACTTCATCTGCCATCTCTGCAATGACTCCCAGGTCATGGGTGATCAGCATAATCGAAGCGCCGGTCTGCTGTTTCAGCTGCGAAAGGAGATCCAGAATCTGCGCCTGAATCGTCACATCCAGCGCAGTTGTGGGCTCATCGGCGATGATCAGCCTTGGACTGCATGCCAGTGCAATGGCGATCATCACCCGCTGGCGCATGCCGCCGGAAAGCTCGTGCGCATACATTCTGCAGACTCTCTCCCCGCCTGCGATTCCGACCAGATCCAGCATCTGAATACTCTTCGCACGGATCTGATCGCGGCTCATTTCCGCACCGTCATGCAGCGCAATGACCTCGTCGATCTGCCTTCCGATCCGCAGAACCGGATTCAGGCTGGTCATCGGCTCCTGGAAGATCATCGAAACATATTTCCCCCGGATCTTCTGCATGACCTCCTGCGGTGTGCGGGTGACCTCAATGGCCCGGTCTCCCAGGTTCAGACGGATCGATCCCTTCACAATCTGCCCCTGCGGACGCTGGATCAGCTGCATCAGAGACAGACTGGTCACCGATTTTCCGCAGCCGGATTCGCCCACAATGCCCACCGTCTTTCCGGCAGGGACCTCGAAGGTCACACCATCCACACTTTTCACCGTTCCGGAGTCTGTGAAGAAATACGTATGCAGATCCTCAAACTCCACCACATTTCCCGGATCCCGCATCTGCGTCAGATACTCTGACTCCGGCACGTTTTTCCGCTTCCACTGCTTCTCGTATTCCCTGGTGATCCTGCGGTTTTCTCTGGAGATCTGCCGCGACTCCTTCGCGGAAAGATAGCCTTCTTTTCGCCTGACTGCCATGTTCACACCTCCTGCATTCCGGCATTTTCTACCGTTTCATCTTCGGGTCAAACGCATCCCGAAGCCCGTCTCCGGCGAAATTGAATCCCAGCACCGCGATCAGCAGACAGATGCCGGCCGGAATCCATACAAACCAGTAGTGGGTCATCACATAGGCTTCATTTACATCCGTGATGATATTTCCCCAGGACGCAAAGGGAAACTTCACGCCGATTCCCAGGAACGACAGCGTCGCCTCCGTGATGATCGTCGAGCCCAGACTCATGGTGCACAGTACAATCAGCTGCGGGATCACATTGGGAATCAGATGCCGGAAGATCCGCCGACCGATGCCGATCCCGCAGGCTTCTGCAGCCGTCATAAACTCCTGCTCCCGCAGAGAAAGGATCTGTCCGCGGACCATTCTGGCAATTCCAGGCCATCCCAGGAATCCAAGGATCAGCATCAGATACACCATCCGCGTCATCGGCTCCACCCGCATCGCGTCCATGGCAGCGCCCAGAATAATGATCAGCGGCATGGACGGAATGCAGTAGAACACATCCACGATCCGCATGATCAGGTTGTCGATCCACTTGCCGAAGTAGCCGGAAATCCCGCCAAGGATCACACCGATCACTGTCTCGATAAACACCACAATGAAACCGATGATCAGAGAGACCCTTCCGCCGTACATGAGCCGGGTCAGCATATCCATCCCGTTGGTGTCTGTTCCCAGCCAGTGTGCGCGGGAAGGCGGGGCATAACTGTCGTAGACATAAGTCTCCTTTTCCTGTTTCACCGACCATGTCATGGAGGACGGATCATAGGACAGCCGGTAATTCATGGTCTCTCCATCTTCTCCGGTATACTCCATCTCCTGCTGTCCGATTTTGACCGCTTCCTCTAGCTGTTCCCGGAAGTCCCTCGAAATCTGCACCCCTTTTTCGGATGGCGAAACGACGAAACGGCTGATAAAACCGGCTGCCGCTGCTTCGTCGCGCCCGTCTGCACTTTCCTGCCACAGATTGCCCTCTTCATCCAGCGTATATGTTCTGCCTTCCGCTGTGAACCGGCTCTCTCCGCCCGTATAAGCCTTCAGTGCCGCAAACCGCACAGAAAAGGACAGCGGCACCTCCTCTTCACTGACAATATCTTTAAAGGCCATCGCAATGATCTGCCCGCCCGGGGATCGAATCGAATAAAAATCTTCTCCTTCCTGCCGCAGTCCATAGGTCTGATCCTGAACGGTGAAAGAATCTTCCCCCCGCTGTACTGCCAGCTGGAATTTTGCCTGCTGGGTGCTGGTAAATTTCTGACCGTCCGCAGCGAGATAGCGGAACGCATCGTTGCAAACCACCCCGGCGAATTCCTTCTGCTGCTTCTCATACCGGTAAAACTGCTGATCCTGTCTGTAAGGGCTGAGCAGCCCGCCCACGAAAGAGAACAGAAACATGCTCAGCAGCATCACAATTCCCAGAACTGCCAGACGGTTCCGCAGAAACCGTTTTACGACCAGCGCACCTGGTGACAGAACACGGACTCTCCGGTCGTCATTCAGAGAGTATGCCGGCGTTTCGATTTCTCTCTGTCCGCTCTTTTTTTCACGTTTTCTCACTTCCAGCCCTCCTTCATGCGATCCGTACTCTCGGATCCACCACAGCATACAGAATATCCGAAAGCAGATTTCCCGCCAGCGTCAGAACTGCCAGAAATGTCATATAGAACATGGAAAACGGAATGTCCCCGATCAGCATGGCCTGATAGGAGGTATATCCGATTCCCGGAATGGAAAACAGCGTCTCGGTGATCAGCGCACCGGCGAACAGTCCGGGCAGCGACCCTCCGATCACGGTTACCAGCGGGATCAGTGTATTCCGGAAGGCATGAATCCGGATCACTTTTTTCTCGGACAGCCCCTTGGCCCTGGCCGTCCGGATATAGTCCGCATTCAGCACTTCCAGCATATTCGTTCTGGTGTACCGCATCAGAAATCCTACCGATACGATCACCAGCGTCGCGATCGGCAGCACCAGGTGCGCGGCCATATCAAAAAACTTCCCCGCCGGATCCAGCTGCGCATACTCCCGCCCGACCAGTCCATACAAATCGAACCATCCGAGCTTTACCGAAAACACCAGCTTCAGTATGGTCGCAAAAAAGAAGGTCGGCAGAGAGATCCCGATCAGCGCGCCGGCAGTAATGGCATAATCACTGCGGGAATACTGCTTCGTCGCCGCGATCACACCCAGCGGCACCGCGATCAGAAGTTCCAGAAGGAACGAGATCGCACCCATGGCAAAGGACAGCCAGATGGTCTCCCGGAATTTCTGCAGCACAGGCACCGTATATTTCCAGCTGTCCCCGAAACTGCCGCGGACCGCATCTTTCAGCCAGATCAGATACCCGGGCAGCACCGGCCGGTCCAGCCCGTAAGACGCATTCAGCTGCGTCAGCCATTCCTCGTACGGTTTTGCGCCCGGCTTCATGGCAAGCTGCATCGCCATATTCTCCACATACGAAGCCGGCAGGCAGCGCAGCATCGCGTAAATCAGAAACGTCACGCAAAACAGGATCAGAACGGACAGCATCACTCGATGCAAAATATACTTTTTCATCGGATTCGGATTCTCCCCTCTGAAAGATCAGGGACCGCCCCGCGCAGGAGCAGTCCCTGCACAACGTTCCGTTTCTACTTTACAGAGACTTTTTCAATCTCATTTTTCCAGTTCCAGTACGGCGTCATGTCCTGCGGGAGGGAGGATACATTGACCCGGTCCGTCGAGATCACGAAAGCATCCGAGCGCTGGTAAACCGGAACCTCCACGCCCCAGTCCATAATAATCTCCATCGCTGCCTTATACAGGCCCTTGCGGTATGTCTGCTCCGTAGACTGACGTGCATCCATGATCAGATCATCCAGTTCCGGGTCGTCAATGGCATAATAGTTGGTCGTGCCGTTACTGTGATACAGCTGGAACATATCCGGATCCGAGCTGGACTGCCATGCGGCGCACCACATCTCTGCCGCACCGGACTGGTAGGAGGCAAACAGGTCCGCCACATTGGCCAGGTCGTTGATGGTCAGCGTGAATCCGATGCTGCGGAAGGCATCGGCCGCATTTTTCAGGATCAGGAAGGTCGGATGATCCCCTTTCCCGTCGCCGCCGATATTCACGGTATATTCCAGTTTCGCCCCCTCCGGCGCTTTCGTCAGCTTTCCGTCTTTCACTTTGTAGCCGGCCTTCTCAAAATATCCAAGCGCGGCTTTTTTCGCTGCGTCGTACTTTTCTTCTGCCGTCATGGATGCATCGTAGATTGCTTCTCCGTCTGCATCCACGGAATATGCCGTCATGTATCCGTCATCGGTCACCTGCGGGGCGGCCCAGGATGTGTTCGAGATCGGATAATTGATCACCGAGGCAGTATCGCCGTAGTAGGAATCAATTCCTTCATCCCGGTATGCCGCCAGAACCGTCGCGATGGCTTTTCGCAGACAACGGGACTGCTCTGAGCCGGGATCCTCTCCCACCTTCACATTCTTCGCGCAGATTCCCACATAGCCGTAGCCGCGGTAGTCGATCAGGCGGGTCGTAATGACGCTGCCGTCCATGGAGTCATCCCCGCCGTTCAGCTCTGCGATCTGCCCCGCAGTCTCCGTGGTATAGGAAGGGGTCGCGATATCAATGGTTCCCGTCGCGATCCCGTTCAGCATATCGGCATCTTTGGTCTCGATAAAGTGAAGATGTTTCGTTTCCGGCTCGCCTTTATAATAGGACGGGTTGGCCTCCATGTACACGACTCCGTTGGAGAAGTCGCGGAACACATACGGACCTGCGCCCATCGGCTTCGTGGTCTTTTCCCGCACGATGGAAAGATCGCCTTTCGGGAATCCGAAATGGTGCGTTTCATAGTCGTACTGGGATTCATCCCCGTAATAATGCAGCGGCGCGATCGGAAGTGCCAGGTTGTAGATCATGGTCGCATCCAGACTGGTGGTCACGATCCGCACACTGTAGTCGTCCAGCCGCTGGATTCCTTCGATGTAATCTGCAGAATCTCCCACCTTCACGCCGATGGAATAGTCCGCATAGTTTTCCATCAGATCCGTGAGGCTGGAGTCGGCAGATTCCGTATCGGACATTCCCAGGAGATCCCAGTCATAGCTTTCACAGAGCAGCTGGAAGAAATCTGCCGCATCGGCATCCGCATCCAGTCCGTCAAACCCCCAGGCAGCCGCAGCGCCGGCCATATCGCCCTCTGCAGCCAGACCGGCCTGCACACAGTAATCTGCAATCTCCTGTGCGAAAGCTGCCCCGGCCTGATCCAGATCGTTCCAGAATGCAGTCTGGGTCTCTTCCGTCCAGAGACTGAAATCGGTATTCTCCCGTCCGGCCTTCACCAGCAGAGAGAACAGCGTTTCCATTCCGCTGCGGTATGCCTCCAGCCCCTGGATCGGTGCGGCATACAATGTCGTCGCGCCGTCATAAGACGGATCCAGATACACATACAGACCGAAAATGAAATCATCGATATCCGCCGACGTTCCGTCCGAAAACACCAGATCATCCCGCATGGTGATATCGTAAAATACCGATCCGTCTTTCTGCTCACGGACTGTGATGTCCGCTGGCCCAGTATAGGTGTAATCCGTTCCGTTATAGGATCTGGTCTCCCCCTCGATCCCTTTCAGTACCGGGTTGGCGACCCGGTCCGTATACATCATATACAGCTGGGTCATATCCGCGACATCCATATCATCCGCACTGTTTCCGAAAAACGGTGAGAATTTGCTTTCAAATCCGGATGCGGATACCACCAGCATGCTGTCCTCCGCCTCGCTGCTTTTTCCGTCTCCGCAGCCGGCAAGCAGGCCGCAGCAGAGCAGCAGGATCAGCAGCAGGCTCATCCATTTCTTCCCTTTTTTCATTTCTCTCCTCCACACTTTTACACACTTTCATAAACGCCTCAGCCTTCCCGTCTGCGGGAATCCAGCCACTGCTTCGCCTGACGGCAGACTGCCTGCAGCGTCCTTTCCTCCAGCGGGCTCTGCAGGCCTGCATGGGCAAGCAGCTCCGTAAACGTCCGGCTTCCGCCCTGCTTCGCATAGGCCATATAATGGTTCCATGCATCTTCCGGATCCTTCTGCAGCATCGCCCAGAACTGTAGAGATACCGTCTGAGCCAGGCAGTAATCGATGTAGTAGAACGGATCACTGTAGATATGCTGCTGCCGCTGCCAGGCCTTTCCTTCCCCGTAAAACGGAATCTCCCCATCCAGCTTCATCCACGGCATATACGTTTTCATCAGCGTTTTCCACACTTCATGACGTTCCGCCGGGGTCAGATGCGGTTTTTCATAGATGATATGCTGGAAATGATCCACCATCGTGCCGTAAGGGATGAACGTCAGAGCACCTGCCAGATGACTGTACCGGAATTTATCCGCATCCTCTCCGAAAAATTCTTCCGCCCACGGCCAGGAAAAAAACTCCATGGACATGGAATGGACTTCACAGGCTTCCATTCCCGGCCAGATGCAGCGGTAAGGCACCCGGTCCCTGTTCAGCCAGGCGGCGAAAGCATGGCCCGCTTCATGGGTCACCACTTCCACATCTCCCTGGGTCCCGTTGAAATTGGCGAAGATAAACGGTACACCGTAATCCGGCAGGCTGGTGCAGTAGCCGCCGCCCTCCTTCCCCGGCACAGACAGCACATCCATCAGTTCATTGTCCAGCATCATCCGGAAAAACTCCCCCGTCTGCGGCGACAGCGCCTCATAGAACATTTTCCCTGCTGCTAGAATCTCTTCCGCACTGCCCTTCGGTTTCGGGTTTCCGGAGCGGAACATCAGCGCGTTATCTGCGAAATTCATCGGCCACGTCTTTCCCAGACGCTCTGCCTGCTGCCGGAAGATCTCCTCCGCCACCGGAACCACATGCCGCACCACTGCCTGGCGGAACGTTTCCACATTCTCTTTCCCGTAGCAGTTTCTTTCCATCCGGTCATAGCCCAGTGCCGTAAATCCGCTGCCGCCCAGCTTCCTGCCCATCTCGTCCCGGACCTGCACCAGCTGATCAAACAGATCATCCAGCTCCTTTCCGTGCTCCGCATACCAGCTGCCTTCCGCCTTCCATGCAGAAAGGCGCCGCGCATCGTCCGGATCGTTTTTGAACGGGGTCATCTGGGACAGCGTGTATGTGCCGCCCTCAAAGGGAATCTGCGCCGAGGCAAGCAGTTTCTCATATTCTGTGACCAGCTGGTTCTCCTTCTGCAGTGCCGGAATGATCTCCGGCGAAAAGGTTCTCTGACTGATCTCCAGATTCTGAAACAGCAGACTGCCGAATTCCTCTTCCAGTTCTGTCCGGAAGCGGCTTTCCAGCAAAGCCTTGTCCCAGGCCTTGCTGTACGCTTCCAGCTGCGGTTCCGCTTCATCCCAGAATGCGGTCTCCTGATCATAGAACGGATCCAGGGTATTGATGGAGTGGCGGATCTGTGCGATTGTGCTCTGCGTTTCTATATATTTATTCAGCTGTTCCATTTTCATGAATATCTTTTTGGCTTCCGCACCACATTCCGCCTTCTCCAGTCCCTGCACCAGCTCCTGCATCTCCTTCTTCACGTTCGCAAGATCCGGGCGCTCGTAAACCATCTCCGAAAATTTCATTTCTTCTAATCTCCTCTCTTCTTCCTGTCTATCTTTCTGTCTATCTTTCTGTCTATCTTCCAGAAATCTATGCCGTGTTCCCTGTCTTCATTCTCCCGGGAAAGCGGAAAGAAAAAAGCCCGTCCGACAGATTTCGGGAACAGGCTTTTCTGCTTCTTCATTTTCGGGTATCCCCGTTTTTTTCCGGTTTCAGCCAGTCCGGCTGCCGATTCCTTACCTGGCTGTAAAAACGATCTGCCACTGCCAGAAGATCCTCCGTCAGGAAAGATTTCACACGAACAGCCAGTTCCTCGGGAATTCCATAGTATGCCTCTGCGATCGAACCTGCAATGGCGCACAGAGTATCGGAGTCTCCGCCGACCGAGATGCCGGTGCGGATCACATCCTCGAAATCCGTCCCGTCCAGGAATGCCACGACTGCCTGTGGCACAGTATTCATGCAGGTTTCGTCGAAGCGGTAGATCTCGCGGATCTCCTCGCAGGTAAAGGCAAGATCATAGCCGAATTCCTGCGTAATGTATGTGCGGATCTGTTCTTTCGGCACATGGTTCCGCGCCAGGAAAATCGCTGCCGCGGTCGCCTCCGCGCCCTTCACTCCCTCCGGATGGTTATGGGTCACCGCCGCCGTCAGCTGCGCCATGTACCGGGTCGTAAACATGTCGTCATACAGCCATCCTGCAGGGGATACCCGCATGGCAGAGCCGTTGCCGAAACTGCGGTACGGCCGGCGGTCCTCCGTCTCCAGCCATGCTCCGAACCGGCCTCCATAGCCGGCGAAAGGATATTTTCTCCCCCATTTCTTCATTCCGTCGATCAGCCTGTCCCGGATCACTGCCTCGCTGTCTTCCCCGTCTGTATCCAGCAGCGCCTCGGCCACCGCCGCAGTCATCACCGAATCATCGGTAAAAAAGCAGTCCGGACTGAAAAACTCGAATTCTTTCGTCCGGATATTATGGAACTCATAAATGCTCCCGACGATATCCCCGATCATCGCTCCCAGCATATGAACACCTCCTGTTCTCGTTTCTCTTCAGACAGTATACATCAATTCCTCGCAGAAATGGTCGCCCGGCAGGCGACATTTCTGCGCGTCACACGTCACGCCTCCCGCTTTTCGGCAGATCCGCCGGCAGACGGATCCGGGTCCGCTGCGCCGTCCGGGGACTGACCGTCCGATCCTTCCGGAGCAGCCGGCACATCCTGCTGCGGCGTGCTCACGCGCACATAGGCATACCGGTTCACCGTCTGATACGGAGTGTACCGGTTTTTCACCGAATATCGAATTTTATACAGTCCCTCTTTCCGGAACCGGAAGCATTCCGCCTGCGAACCGGTCAGTTCCGTATATTCCTTCTTTCCCGGCAGTCTGACCGCCGCCTGGATCCGGCCGGAAACATTCTTTCCGTTGTGGACCGCCTTCGCCCCCTCCAGCAGGTTCATGGAAGAGCCTGTCCCCATCGAAAGAGGACTGCCTGCGGATGTGTTCTGGAAAGCATCCGGCAGCGTCAGTACCGGATCTTCATTGATCGCACCCGCACGGGATGTGATCGTGACGGTTTTCGACGCTTCCTTATACGGCTTGTATTTATTCTGCACCACATATTTCACAGAATATTTTCCTTCTCTCGAAAACCTGTAATTCTGTGCCTGCTCGTAGGTATACTCTTTATATCTGGACTTGCCCGGGGCTTTGATCAGGACGCGCATCGCCTTCGTCCTGTCTGCGGAAGCCTGTTTCGCCGTCACATTCTGCACCACATTCCGCTCCCCCCAGGTCACCGTACGGTTTTTCGCGCCGGAAATCACCGGAGCCTGCAGATGATCCACCACTTTCAGCTTTACGGTCTGGCGGCTGCAGCCGCTGTAGGGATCATCCACCTTGTAGGTGATCTTGTAGGTGCCCAGCTTTTTCGTGGAAAAGTCAGACGTTACATACCGCTGTTTTTTCGAGGACCATTTCTCCACTTTGCTTACCGTCACCAGATCATTCAGCTTCATGAACGTGTTCGGGTCTTTCGCCCAGACCCGGCTGGTCAGATCGTATCTGCTTCCGTACTGGATCTCCAGCTTTTTTCTCGGCGAAATGGTGATCACCGGCGGCTTCAGCAGATAATACGGATTCGCCGGATCCGGATCGGTCGGATCCCAGTAGGTGGCCCGGCTCTGAGAGACGATAATCCGCGGCGGTTTCCCCAGCGGTCCCGGATCACTGCTGCGGTATACGGTGACTCTGGTTCCCCGCGGGCAGTTCTCATAAATCCACTTGGCATCCATTACCGAAAGGCGAACACACCCGTGCGATGCCGTATAACCCAGATAGTTGAACTGCACCGTCGGCTGGCTGTCCTTCTGAAACGGCTCCAGATAGTAGACGGAGTGGAACAGCACATCCCCAGTGATATGGGTGCAGTACTGGCCGTAGACATCATTCATCAGTTCGCCCCAGTTCCATTTCCCCTGTGTGTAAAACGTCCCTTCCGGCGTAGCCCCGTCCACACCCGTGGAGCAGAGCATCGCTCTGGCCGGTTTCCATTTTCCGTCCTCACGCCGGTATGCGGTCACCACATTGCACTGGGTGTTGACCTTCAGCCACCAGGTGCCGCTGTAGCTGGAAGCTTCCGCCGGGGCAGTTCCGGCAGGCAACATGGTAACGGTCAGTGCAAGCACCAGCAGCAGTGAAATGATTCTTTTCTTTTTTCCCATTCGTTTCATTACCCCTTCTTGATTGCATGTATATTTCTCTCGCGCAATAGTATACCAGAAATCCGCGTTTCTTCCAACCGGATTCCCACATTTTTCCCATGTTTCTCCCGCTTCCGGGCAGCCACGCTGCCGCTCCGGCCGGCAGTCGCCCTCCCGGAAGGGCGTCGCCGTCCCGGTCGCTTCGTTGTCTGACCGGATTGTCCCTTGCAGTTCAACAAAACATGGCGATAATTTTCAAAA
>JALEHL010000016.1 GCA_022770665.1 Bacillota bacterium | reverse complement strand
TGCCGCAACATGCAGAAAAGCTGCCTCTGGCGGCGGCCTTTCTGATCGGCATGATTACTGCGCCCAATGCCGAAAGTCTTGCCGTTCACCTGACCACGTCAGGTTTGGATCCTGTTGCTGTAGCAGCTGCCGTATCTACATTCGGACTGGCCATGACCATTGCCAAGTTTCTCTACGGTGCCATGACAGACCGCATAGGTATTTTCCGAACCAACCTGCTTTTTACAGGGATTCTCTGTCTCGCGTTTTTCTCCGGCTTTCTCGCAGGGAATGGAAGTGAGACAGCCGCCTTTCTTTCCGCAGCAGGAATGGGCATCGGATATTCCATGACCACCATCACTTTTTCACTGTATGCTCACAGCTTTTACTCCGGGAAGAAAGCTGCAGACGCAGTGCGTCACTTCTGGATCGCCACACTGACCGGATCCCTTGTATTCACAACGGTGCCGGGTCTGGTTGCGGATCTGACCGGAAGCTACCGTCTCTACCTTCTCTGCAGCATTCCGGTTCTGCTGGGCGGAATGGCAATTCTTCAGATTTTATTTAAAAAATACGTCCTGCGGTAGATCACTCCTTGCCGGACGTATTCGTTTCGGATTCATATTCTTTTTTTCTGCTCCCGCAGTCTGCTGCGCTGCAGTGACCGCAGTTCCCGCCGCATGTACTTCCGCACCCGCTGCAGTAATTCCCTCTTTTTATATTACGGAATATGCTCCTTAGTGCCAGCGCGGTACAGATTCCCACCGCCGCCAGAACCATTATGGTGGGCAGATTCATTTCTTATCTTCCTTATTCCCGTATTTCTGCCCGTGTTCTTTCAGCGCATTGAAGGTCTCATCACTGATCACATGCTCCACTTTGCATGCGTCTTCTGCCGCTGTATCCTCCGGCACGCCAAGGGAGACCAGCAGATTGGTCAGCACCGTATGGCGTTCATAGGTTTTCTCTGCAACGGAACGGCCTGCATCTGTCATTGTGATATATCCATCCTCATCCATGACGATGTAGTCCTTCTGCCTCAGATTTTTCATCGCCACGCTGACACTCGGCTTGGAATAACCGGTTTCCCGCACAATATCGATGGAACGGACCGCCGGAATGGACTGACTCAGAATCAGTATGGTCTCCAGATAGTCTTCTGCCGATTCTCCTTTATGAAACATAGTTTTCTCTTCCTCCCGGTTCCTTCTGAAAATGATCTGTCCTTATTATATCCCCTGTTTGCCTGCAAGTCAATAACATGCTAAAGCTGTACTTGTTCCATCATAATATTCAGAATTTCCAGATCCGTCTCTTTCATGCCCACGCGGCCGACATAGCCGATGCTCTTTATGGTATCTTCAATATCATCCTGGATTATCCCATCCCCACCCGGAAATGAACGATCCAGCATGCTCATCTGATGTCCCAGAAACGCTGCATCCAGTGCAGAGGCGATTTTCGCAGCACAGGAAGCCTTGGCTCCGTCGCAGACAATGCCTCCCACATTGGCCAGCGTGTTGATAATGGTATTGCAGACTCTTGCATAGCCGCCATCTGCCATGTATGTAATGGCTGCACCTGCGGCGCAGGCCGCTGTTACTGCACCACAAAAAGCAGAAAGACTTCCGATGTAATGTTTCAGATGTATGGCCGTCAGGTTGCTGACAAGCAGAGCGCGGTAGGTTTTTTCCTCCGATATGCTCCATTCTTTTGCGAATTCCAGTACCGGCACCGACACGGTCATGCCCTGGTTTCCACTGCCGGAGTTGATAACCACAGGCAGGCTGCATCCGCCCATCCGCGCATCCGAGCCTGCTGCTGCATATGCACGGGCACGTACCCGTACATCCTCCGGGTAGCAGGAAAGAAGCGTTCTTCCAACCTCAGCCCCATACCCATGGGATATACCCTCCCTGGATATTGCTGAATTCATTTCGATCTGGGAGTCCAGAAGCGGTATGACCTGCTGCAGATCTGCTGTATCCGCAAAATCCAGAATGCCTTTCACGGTCAGCGTCCATGGTGCGCTTTTTTCCTGTACTTTCTGTGCATTTGCGTACTGGCTCAGCTGATACAGTATTTTTCCGTCCTTCGTCATCTCTGCGATGGTAGTATGACGATTGACAATGGTTACACTGGCGGTATGCTCCCCTGCTGTTACAGTTGCCACGATATACAGGTTTGCTACATTTTCCTGAAGCTGGCAGCTGAAATAGCCTTCCTTCAGCTTTTTTTCGGTTTCTTTGATATGCTCCTCCGTCAC
>JALEHL010000151.1 GCA_022770665.1 Bacillota bacterium | reverse complement strand
ATCTGCGATTACAGCATCAGCAGCAGCAGTCCATGCAGCCTTGCTGAAGCCTTCATACAGACCATCTTCATACTTCAGTGAGTTTACAGCCTGTGTTTTAGCGTTTTCCAGATAAGTCATCTGATTGGTTTTCTCTGCAGTTAAAGCCTGCACATAGTCAGCAACAGTGTAAGTTGCTGCGAATGCAGAACTAAAACTGAAAGTAAACAGTACGGAAATCACTAAAAGCACTGTTAAAAACTTTTTCATTTTTTAGAATTCCTCCCTTTTTAATTTTTTTGCTCATTTTGTAAGGTCGTAATGCGGAATGCATACAAGCTCACAATATGAAATAATTCCGTTTTAAGTTTAC
Organism: Bacillota bacterium; assembly: GCA_022770665.1. Taxonomy (GTDB): domain Bacteria; phylum Bacillota; class Clostridia; order Peptostreptococcales; family Anaerovoracaceae; genus RGIG7179. Next base: position 3,864 of record JALEHL010000151.1, on the reverse strand, counting down.
CAGACGCAGCCCGCTTTTGCAAGTGTTTTTTCGGGTTTCGGCTCTGTTTTTCAGAGGGTTCCCCGGCCCCTGCCAGAGGGCTTCATCGGTAACTTCATAAACAACTCAATCCAGAAGGGCAAAAGGTTACATGAAAATAAAAAAAAATCAAAAAATTTTTCTGCAAACGGATTTCGATGCGCCTATGATGTGGGGAGAGTGGATTTTGCGAAGAAATAAGGATGGAGTTGTCCGGGCTGCTGGGAAAGCGGCCCGGACATGTCCATCCTTTTGGGTTCGTTTTTCGGTTTCAGAGACTGGGCGTGCCTGTCGGTTTACAGGCTTTTCTGCTTCAGCTTTTCTTTTGCTTCTCTCAGTTTTTCCACGAGTGCATCAAGCTCTGCTCCAGCTTGGCTTGCAAGTTCTTCTGCTTTATTGCTGCAGGCAAAGACTTACGCTTGAAGTGCATGAACTTCACGTTCACCAGCGGGGAGTCCGGAAATCGTATCTGCGAAATCTTTCTTTCCGGAATAATACGCTGCAGCAGACCTGTGCACAGTTCCTCGTCTAGCATGACGATAGCAAACATTAACGAATTGGAGAGATTGCAGGAAATATTTTCAAAAGTGTTGTATTTTAGGGAGTTTCTGTATTTTACACAAATTCTCACCTGCCGTAAGTCCTGGCATGCCGAAGATGCGGGGCGGGCGGATTTTGCTCCACCTTTACTTCTGCACCGATTCCACATTTCTCAGAGCACGCAGGGCTTCCGCATAAAACACAACCTGCTGACGCACCTCCTGTTCCTGTCGATACAGGTCCCTGATTTCGATATAATAATCCGGTTGAATTTTATCCTGCATTCGGATCATATCACAGATGGTCCGATCCTGACCATAATAACGGTAGGATCCGAAGTCCGTATTCTTCTGGCAGATTTCGCCCTCCAGACCGGCATTCTGAAGATAGAATCTGCGGAATGCAAATGGGAGCGTAATAATCTTCCGGTCTTCCCGGGATGTAGCGATGGTCAGTACCTCCGGCTCTTTCTCCGTCAGGCCGTTCAGGTAGCAGGCGCTTTCCAGACAGAAAACTGCCTTGGGATAGACTTTCGACGCCTCGATGTATTTATAGTCTTTCGGCTTCTCCCAGCCGCAGTCACGGCACCAGTACACGCCCCGGGATATTTTTTCGAGGACGTTCATTTCTTCCAGTTCGTGGATCTGGCCGATGGTGACTCCGGCTTTCTTCAGCTGCCCGAAGGTCATGTATCCGTGATTTTCATGGAAGCTGTCTATGGCTCTCTGATAGATGCGTTGTCTCATGATGGTTCCTTTCTCTGTTCCGGTTTGCTGCCGGCATGTGATGGTTTATGCATGGCAGCCTTGCTTTTCTGCCAGTTCCCATGCTCTGTCCATCGGTATTTTCGCGATTCTTGCTGCCCGTTCCGGCTCGATTCCGTCCTTCAGCATTGATGTAAATACTTCTTCATGGCCTTCTTCGCGGCCTTCTTCGCGCTGACATCTAAGCCGTACTCTCATAATTTCTTCCTGCGTTCTGCCTCCCAGGATCATTTGCTTTACCTCCGTTTCATACTTGCCTAAAAAATCTGAAAGGATATTTTCCTGTATGCACCTGCTGATTGCAGCAGAAACACTGTCACCCAGATTCGCTGTTTCACATTTCATTCCCTCTTCCACATACTGGATCAGTGTCTGATATCCAAACAGCGTCTTGCTTCGTTGTAATTCCAGCGGCAGACATTCTTTCGGACAATCCGCTGGATATCGCATGGAAACAACCTTCACGGTCAGTTCCAAAGAATTGTATTCCGGCGGGGTTCGAAAGCTATCTGAAAGGCGAACGTATTCGTCTTTCCACGGTTTCGCACCACTATAAAGTACATGAACCTCCACTCCCATGCGGTGCAGCAGCTCCTATGGAAGTGGTATCTTTTGTGGTCGTGACAATTACTTCTTTCGAACTGTTTTTATACAGCTGTCCGTACCTGCATGGCTGGTTCACGCAGCCTCTATCCGTTTGACCGGAATACCTTGGGGATTCAGTTCGTGGAATCCAAACACTTCTGGATTTTTCAGAAAAGCAAAGTCTGTTACGCCCTCCCATGCGGAGGGCATTGCTTTTCGCAGGATATTCGCTGCTCCGTTCAGGTCCGCATTGACGACTTCTCCGGTGCCGCTCAAATACAGTCCCCGCTTCACACGCTTGCCGCTGAAACAGGCGGTTTCGTCATCGATTCCGTAGGTTGGAATGTAATCACCGGAAAGGAAATCCGCTTTGGATGTGTACGACTCTTCACACCGAATGACCGTGATGCCGCATGCAGCCGCCTTGTACTCTATGAGAGATTTCAGAAGAAAGATTGGAACCGAAACAAATTTCTGGTTATTCGCAGAGCCAATGCTGCTTCTTTGCTTCCAAAGCTTGTTTTCTCCCAGCACCAGAGTGCCAACCCCATGCGAAAGGCAATATTCAACAATGCTTCTGCTGATCTTATGCATCTGATCTTTGTTGAAGTTACAATGGTGATAAGAAATATGATCAAGATGCCTTGAGGATGCAGTTTTCGCACTATGACCTTTTGTGAGAATGGAAACTGCTTTTGCACGTTCTTTTGCAAACAGCTGATTCTCTGATAAGACAGCACCGCCCTTGTATATCCTTGACGATCCGTCATTCGATACGATAGCTGCAATGTTATCTACACCAAAATCAACTGCTGCAAGATTTGGCATTTCCTTTTGCGATATGATGTTATCGGTTTCCAGGGTGAGACTCAAAAGAAATCTTCCGTAATACGGTTTCACCTTTACTTCCTTGAGTCTGGCATCTTTTGCAATATGGGAAAGCCTGATTCGATTTCGCGTCCCCGGAAGTTTCAGAAACACGCCGCAATCGGAATCACCGTCCATTGGATACAGATGTGCATCCTGGTTTGTGATGGTAAAGGTTGCAAGCTCCGATTTCCTGTAACCCGGCATCTTGGGTTTTCCCAGATACTTTGAAGGAGACTTTCTGTAGTCCCTCAGCGCTTTCAGCCAGCTTTTAAAATCACCGGTTACCTGCTTCAGGACATGCTGTGCAGTCTGCATGGGAAGTCCTGAAAAGAAGTCAGGGTTCTGTTCAATGCGCATCAGTTTTTCAAGATGCCCATAACTGATTACCTTTGATACCCGAATGGAAGGGTATGCGACTTCCAGTTTCTCTACATAAGAAAATACTTCTCTTTCGTTTTCGGTACGGTCCGTCTTATCGTATCCGGTAAAAATCTGGCGGATGCGATATAGCGCGGCATTGTACAGATTTTTTGAAAGACGTGCATCCTTCTCAAAGAGGTGATACGCCCATGGTATTTTGTTTTCGGAAATGATGCTTTGAGAAACAATATACATATGCATGAAATCCTTTAAAAACCTTGTAATTTATGATACAATTATACCATAACGATAAATGAGTGTAAAGGATAAAGAGAACGTATGTACGAAAAGAAGAAAGGTAACACCTACTACACAAACAGGCACTCCTGCTTTTTACTGCAATACCATCTGGTGCTTGTAACAAAATACAGACACCCTGTCCTTGAAAGAGAAATCAAGGCAGCGGTGTATTCTTCCATCCGTGATACGCTCAAGAAAAGAGGGCTGCATATTCTTGAAATGAATGGAGAGGCCGACCACGTTCACATCTTGTTTGAGGCAGATCCCTTCACTTGTCCGGGGGAATTGGTCAGCGTCGTGAAAACCCAGTCCTCAAGATTTGTTAGGAAAGCCTACGGTGACACACTGCTAAAGAAATGGTATTGGAAACCGTACTTCTGGTCAGACAGCTACTTCATTACAACGGTAAGTGAAAACAGCCTGACAA
>JALEHL010000148.1 GCA_022770665.1 Bacillota bacterium | reverse complement strand
CTCATTGTGGGCGGCGGTCCGGCGGGGCTGGCGGCTGCCATCGCAGCGAAAAAACAGGGCATCGACGATCTGCTGATCATCGAGCGGGACGACAAGCTGGGCGGGATTCTCAACCAGTGCATCCACAGCGGCTTCGGCCTGCACACCTTCCAGGAGGAGTTGACAGGGCCGGAGTATGCGTATCGGTTTATCCGCCAGGCAGAGGAACTGGGAATTCCCGTGCTGACCGATACCATGGTGCTGGACATCACGCCGGAAAAAAAGGTGACGGTCATCAGCCGGGCAAATGGTCTGCAGGAATTCTTCCCAAAATCCATCATTCTGGCTATGGGTTGCCGGGAACGGCCTCGAGGCAGTCTGAATATCCCGGGATATCGTCCTATGGGAATCTATTCCGCGGGAACCGCCCAGCGGCTGGTCAATGTGGAAGGTTTCCTTCCGGGAAAGGAAGTGGTCATCCTCGGATCCGGAGACATCGGTCTGATCATGGCCCGGCGCATGACCCTGGAAGGTGCCAAGGTAAGGGTAGTGGCAGAGCTGATGCCGTATTCCGGCGGCCTGAAGCGAAACATCGTCCAATGCCTGGATGATTTCGGCATTCCGCTGAAGCTTCGCCATACAGTCATCGATATTAAAGGAAAACATCATCTGGAGGGCGTGACTCTGGCGGAAGTGGATGAAAAGGGGAAACCGGTTCCGGGCACGGAAGAAGATTATGCCTGCGACACCTTATTGCTGTCCTGCGGACTGATCCCGGAGAATGAGCTTTCCCGGGAAATGGGGGTGGCCATGAGTCCGGTCACCGGCGGTCCGGTGGTGGATGACAGCCTGGAAACCAGCATTCCCGGGGTCTTTGCCTGCGGCAATGTGCTCCATGTCCACGACCTGGTGGACTTCGTTTCGGAGGAAGCGGCGCTGGCAGGAGAGCGTGCCGCAGCATATATTCAGAATGGACAGAAGGAAGAGGAACACGGTGCGCTTACCCTGCTCCGTATAGGGGAAGGTGTCCGCTATACGGTGCCAGCCATGATTGACTCGGATCGGATGCAGGAGAAAGTGAAAGTCCGTTTTCGTGTATCCGGCGTGTACTGGGACTGTGCCATCAGCGTGTACGCCGGGAGCGAGCGGATTTTGCGAAGAAAAAAACAGATCGTGACACCGGGAGAGATGGAAGAAGTGATTTTGGAAAGAAAGACACTGGAAGAACTGGGCTGGCCGGAGGAAGTGCGGATTACCGTCGAACCGGACGAAGCGGCGGGGAGGTGAGAGCCATGGAAAAACGCAAACTGACCTGCATCGGCTGCCCTATGGGATGCCAGCTTGAAGTGGAACTGGAAGGCAGTGAGATTCAGATCGTGACGGGGAATCTCTGCAAACGAGGCGATGCCTATGCAAGGAAAGAGGTCACCAACCCGACGCGAATCGTAACCACCACGGTCCGGCTGGCGGGCGGCGGTGTGGTGCCGGTGAAAACGAAAGAGGATATTCCGAAGGAAAAAATCATGGATTGCGTCCGGCAGCTGAAGGCACTGGAGCTGCAGGGACCGGTGGACATCGGCCAGGTGATTCTGGAGGATGCGGCGGGAACCGGTGTGCCGGTCATCGCAACCGCTTCGCATGTGTAATAGCTATATATGAAGGAAAGGATAGAAAAGATGAAACAGGATTTTTATTTCCCGTCAGCAGACGGGCAGACGACCATCCATGCGTTGGAATGGATCCCGGAGCGCACGGTTCGGGCTGTTCTGCAGATCAGCCACGGCATGGTGGAATATATCGGACGATATGATCGGTTTGCGCAGTATCTCAATGAGCATGGCATTTATGTCGTTGGAAATGATCATCTGGGCCACGGAGAGTCGGTGGTCAGCGATGACAAGCATGGCTATTTCAGACATCCGGACGGCAATGAATGTGTCATCGCAGACCTTCACCAGCTGCGGCAGATCACCGAAAAGAAGTATCCGGATGTGCCGTATTTCATGCTGGGTCACAGCATGGGGTCCTTCCTGATCCGGCAGTATATGATGCTTCACGGTGAGGGGCTGGCCGGCGTTATCGTCATGGGCAGCGGCTGTCAGCCGGGGATCGTCCTTGCAGCAGGCAAGGCGATTTGCCGGATCCTGGCTGCGATAAAGGGCTGGGAATACCGCAGCGGCCTGGTGGATTCCATGGCCTTTTCTTCCAACAACAAGAAGTTTGAGCCGGGGCGGACGCCGCAGGACTGGCTGACAAAAGATGAAGCGATTGTAGATGCCTATCGGGCGGATCCGTGGTGTACATATAAGTTTACTTTGAATGGATTTTATCAGATGTTCCGCGGCATTCAGTTTGTTCAGAAGGAAGAGAACATCCGGTGTATCCCGAAGGCGCTGCCGATTCTGGTGGTTTCCGGTGCGGACGACCCGGTGGGCGACTTCGGCAAAGGCGTGCAGGCTGTGTATGACGGTTTCCTGGCAGCCGGTCTGAAGGATGTGGAGATGGTGCTCTATGATGGAGACCGTCACGAGATTCTCAATGAAACGGACTATGCGATGGTGTACGGCGATCTGCTTGCCTGGCTGGAGAAAAAGATGGCGGAGGCCAGCGTCAAGGAACAGATTGCGTAAAGGCTTTAGTAAAATGTAAATTAGTAATGTATAAATTAGTAAATCGTAATTGACCAAAATACAAGAACGGAGTGGCGTCAGACACTCCGTTTTTTATTCATAATTTTCTTGATCAGGTCCTCCGCATAGAGGAAGGAGCCCCGGTCAATCTTATAGTCGTAGGGGATCAGGCTGCCGCCCTTTTCTTCGAAATTTCTCAGCAAAACTTTCTCTTCCGGCCCTGCGAAGGGGTCGTACTGCTCCGGCAGGATGATGGTGTTTTTTCCTTCCAGGAATGCTGTGAGGCGGTCCGTGCCGCTTCCGAAGAAATGCACCGGGAGAGAGTCGCTCCAGGCGCTCATGCCTGCACAGTTTTTCCGGATGACACCGGCGAAGGCATCACTGGCACAGACGATGCCGACTTTGGCCCGGTCCGGCAGCTTAGCCAGGGAAATGACCGTACGTGTGGACGGCATGAGCGCCAGCATACCGAAGGACTGAGGGTCACGAATCACTGGCTCCACCTGGCCGTAGTGGGTAGAAGTGGTCAGAACCAGATCGTAATCGTGATTCAGCTTGTCTGCGATTTCATAAAGCTGAATCAGGGAGAAAATGGCGATCTGCGCATAGCCGATCTGGGAAAGCTGGTTCTCGATGAGCTGCAGCGTTTCCGGGTTGCAGTCAATGACCGCAACCTTGACCACGTCATATTTTTCTTCCAGACCCCGCAACTTCAGATCGATGTAGATTTCCATTTCCCGAGGTGTGAAACCAAGCGTTTCCAGTTCACGGAAAAGGCCGTCGATGGCAGCCATTGCCCGATCCTTCCGGCTGGCAGAATCTGTTTCATCCGGCTCCCGGACAAAGGTTCCTTTGCCCTGGGTCATCTCGATGACGCCCAGACTTTCCAGATAGTCGTAGGCATGCTTGATGGTGCCCTGAGACAGATTCTTTTCCTCGGCCAGCTCCCGGACGGTCGGCAGTCTGGAGCCGGCCGGGAGTTTCCCTGTTTTGATGCTGCGAAGAATTTCATCGGAAAGCTGCTTATAAATCGGCGCATCTTTGCGTATTTCGGCGTTGTCGTTCATAACTGCTCCCCGCTATTTTTCTGTGGACTTCAGGTAGTCTGCCCGGCCCTGCTCGTACAGGTTGTTTCCTTCACTGTCGATGATGACCACCGCAGGAAGATCCTCCACTTCCAGGCGGCGGATGGCTTCCGCACCCAGGTCCTCATAAGCGATGACTTCTGCTTTTTTAATGCATTTCGCCAGCAGTGCACCTGCACCGCCGATGGCACCGAAATAGACTGCACCATTTTTTTTCATAGATTCCACAACTTCCGGAGAACGCTTGCCTTTGCCGATCATGCCCTTGAGGCCGATATCAAGCAGTGCCGGCGCATAGGCATCCATCCGGTAGCTGGTGGTCGGGCCGGCAGAGCCGATGACCTTGCCCGGCTGGGCCGGGGCAGGCCCTACGTAGTAAATGATGGCATCCTTTACATCTAGGGGCAGTTCCTTTCCCTGCTGCAGCAGTTCAACCAGACGCTTGTGAGCCGCATCGCGGCCGGTATAAATCACACCGCTGATGAGCACATTATCTCCGCAGTGCAGATCTCTGGTCTTCTCCAGTGTGAGAGGTGTTGTGATTCTTTTTTCCATGGGTGATACCTCCTTATAACACCGCGGATTTGTGGCGGGTCACATGACAGTTGATGTTTACAGCACAAGGCAGGCCGGCGATGTGTGTCGGAAGCGTTTCGATATTCACTGCCAGCGCAGTGGTCTTGCCGCCGAAACCCTGCGGACCGATGCCCAGCGCATTGATTTTTTCCAGCAGTTCTTTTTCCAGATCTGCATAGAAAGGATTTGCATTCCGCTCCGTAAGCGGGCGCATCAGCGCCTTTTTTGCCAGATAGGCGGCCTTGTCGAAAGTGCCGCCGATACCGACACCTACAACGATCGGAGGACACGGGTTCGGGCCGGCGTCTTCCACGACCTTGATGATGAAATCCTTGACACCCTGCAGGCCGTCGGACGGTTTCAGCATCTTGATCTGGCTCATGTTCTCGCTGCCGAAACCCTTCGGCGCGACAGTGACTTTTACCTGATCGCCCGGCACCAGATCCAGATAGAGAACAGCGGGCGTGTTGTCTCCCGTATTGATCCGGTCGATCGGATCCTTCACGCAGGATTTCCTTAAATAACCTTCGGTATAACCCTGACGGACCCCTTCGTTGACAGCATCCTTCAGATTGCCGTCAATGTGGACATCCTGTCCGATTTCCAGAAAAACGCAGGCCAGGCCGGTATCCTGGCAGATAGGGACGCTGTCCGCATCTGCAATATGATAATTTTCTTCGATTTTGTCCAGAATGGTCCGGGCGATCGGGAACGGCTCGCAGTTGCGGCAGGTTTCAATCGCGCCTTTCACGTCGCCAGGCAGGTGGCAGTTGGCCTCGATGCAGAGGGCACGCACCGTTTTCGTAATGTCTGTTGCTTTAATTTCTCTCATTGCTAGATTGCCTCCAAATTAAAATTCGATTCTGTTCAGATCTCTGGTGCCCCGATCCCAGCTTGGTCCCACCAGCCCAATAATAATATATTTTTCTTTGATCGGATCATGGAACACTTCTTTCAGAAGACGGAAATTCTCAATTTCACCGGTGGAGCGCACATGAATCCTGGGACCGGTGCACGGATGAATGGCACTGCCGATGGAAACATGGTCTTCATCATGGTAAGAAACAGGAATATCCTGCCGGATCAGGGTCAGGACTTCCTCTTCCAGCGCCTTGATGTCGAATTCCGGTTTCTCGTCGAATTCCAGGCAGAAGCCATGTTTGACGTCGCCGTGACTGCACTGGGCCAAAAGCTCCTCCGGCATGCAGTATTCCACCAGATCTTCGGCGGTATGTGCCATTTTTCGATATGTGATGGAATGAGAGACAATTTTGGCGATGTCTTCCGGCAGCGGACCGAACATGGTCGGGCGGGTAATGATAATTTCCTCACCGACACCGATAAGAAGCTGCGCGTTCATATTCAGAAACGGGTAGAGCATTTCGAAGTGCTCCACGATGACACGCCGACCCTTTTTGATGGCTGTCTGCACGGCTTCGGCCAGTACATGGATCTGCGTAAAAGCAGACTCAAACCGCATGTCGACATGATAGGTATGCGGCGCATAAAAGCCCTCGTCTTCATCCACGCTGAGAAGGGGCAGAGGACGCACATTGACGCCGCTGTCATCGTTGCTCAGTTCCAGCCCAGGAAACATGCCTTTTACCAGCATGCTTTTCCCGGAGCCTGCTTCACCGATAACGCCGATGAGCAGGTCAAACGGACTGAGATACTGCTGCGCGATATCCATACCCAGCCGCAGCATGCGCACGTTGCCTCGCGGTGCGAAGAAGATGCTGTAAAGGTGGTTGGGATTGGTGATATATTCTGAAGAATGATGCTGCATAACAAACCTCCATGATTCAAATTGTTCATCAAATTGTTATAGAACATTCTGCTCTTATCATACGCCTTTCTGATGTAAATTTCAAGTGGAACCTTTTTGCAGCAGATATCTTTCTTTCGATTTTTAAGTGGGAAAAAATAAGAAAAAATATGATTTTTATTGACTTAAAGTTCATAAGTGGTAAAATATCAGAAACAGAGAAGGAGGGAAAACATGCGGCGAAAAATAGAAATGCAGCTTCTTGCCTGGAAGAACCAGGGAGCAGAACGAAAACCATTAATCATAAACGGTGCCAGACAGGTAGGAAAAACTTATATTTTACAGAAGTTCGGACAGAATGAGTTTAAGAACATGGTATACGTGAACCTTGAGACCAATTTGGCAGTAGCATCATTTTTCGATGACAACATTTCGCCGGAAAAATTGATTCGCTATCTCGAGAGTATCTCAGGACAGCCAATTATTCCGGGGGAAACGCTGATTGCCCTGGATGAAGTACAGTCCTGCGAAAGAGCACTGACAGCACTGAAGTACTTTGCGGAGGAAACACCGGAATTCCATGTTGCTGCTGCGGGAAGCCTGCTTGGTGTAGCAATAAATAGAAACGGGTATTCTTTTCCGGTAGGAAAGGTGGAGATGCTGACTCTGTTGCCGTTTGATTTTGAAGAGTATCTGTGGGCACAGGGAGAAATGAAACTGATCGAGGAGATCAGATTCTGTTATGAAACAATGCAGGCCATGCCTGCAGCACTGCATCAGAAGGCCATTGAGCGATATCGGGAATATTTGATCGTCGGAGGAATGCCGGCAGCCATAAAAATATTTTTGGAAAGCGGAAGCTTCCTGAATGTACCGACAGTGCAGAATGAACTGATGGATAACTACATTGCGGATATGGCGAAATATGCCTCTACGGCAGAAAGTGTAAAGATCCGGGCCTGCTATCAGTCCATCCCGGCACAGCTGGCGAAAGAGAATAAGAAGTTCCAATATAAAGTTGTGCAGCGAGGCGGCAGTGCCACTCTCTTTGGTGCATCCATTGACTGGCTGATGCAGGCTGGTGTTGTGCTGAAATGTCAGAGAGTGAAGACTGCAATGCATCCGATTTCAGTTTATGCGGATTTATCCGCATTTAAGTTGTATATGGGCGATGTGGGTTTGCTCTCGATGAAATCCGGTATTTCTCAACAGACCATACTTACAGGGGAGAGCAACCGATTTATGGGAGCGGTCACAGAGAACTATGTGGCGCAGCAGCTTGTGGCTGGAGGACATCCTCTGTATTATTGGGAAAGCGGAAATACAGCAGAACTTGACTTTCTCCTGCAAAAAGAGAACCAGATTATTGCTGTTGAAGTGAAAAAAGGGGAGAAGGTTCGGTCACGCAGCCTTTCTGTATTTTTGAAAGAATATCCAACTGCACATGCAATCCGGCTGTCACTGAAAAATTTTGGAGAGGAAAACGGAATGAAAGCAGTACCATTGTATGCCGCGTTTTGCATTTGATCGGTATAGCGAAAGAGAAAATCACAAAAAACTCCAACACTTTGGATCTGTCATTCGTCTTACAGGTGAAAAGCGAAGGCAAATCTGAATCCTTCGCTTTTCACATTTTAATGTAGTAAAAACATGAATTTCTGTTGAACTGGATGTGAAAACGTGATATAGTTTTCTATGTATTTTTATTTTTACGATTTCTTAATGTTATCATTGTATCAAGAAAGGAATGTTTTGAAATGGAAAACTTTTTCAAAATCAAAGAGCACGGCAGTACGGTGAAAACTGAGATCATTGCCGGTCTGACAACCTTCTTCGCGATGGCCTACATCATCTTCGTCAATCCGAATCAGGTGACGGGCTTCACAGAAGGACTGGATCAGATCTGGAATGCGGTTTATGTGGCATCCATTCTGGCTGCAACCATCGGTACCCTGCTCATGGCACTGTATGCGAAAATGCCGTTTGCACAGGCTTGCGGAATGGGACTGAACTCCTTCTTCTTCGTCAGCTTTATCCTTCCTCAGGTGATTACCGGAGGAGATGCTGTGCAGGGGTATCAGGCAGGTCTTGTGATCGTACTGATTTCCGGTATTATTTTCCTCGTATTATCTCTGACCGGCGCACGTCAGTATATCGCAAAGGCGATGCCTGAATGTCTGAAAAAAGCCATTCCTGCCGGCATCGGTCTGTTTATTGCATATATCGGGTTCCAGAATGTGGGTATCATTCAGGCAAACCAGTATACGCTGACGCAGTTTGTTGATATCCACGGCGCACTCAGCGGAGACGACGGTATTTCCGCAGTAGTTCCGGCCCTTCTGGCACTGCTAGGCTTTATTATCATCGCGGTTCTTTCAAAGAAGAAAGTATCCGGCGCGGTAATTATCGGCATTATTATTACCACTGTGCTGTACTATATCTGCACAGGCACGGTTCCTTCCTTTAATATGGAACAGATCGGACAGTCCTTCAGGGACTTCGCGTCGGTCGGCGTGGTCGGTGTGTTTAAAGGAAGCTCCTGGGCGCATGCTTTCAGTCCGGAATTCGTGGGCGGTATCTTCAGCGCGATCATGTACATCATTACATTCTGTCTGGTTGATATGTTTGATACCATCGGCACCCTGTACGGCACTGCATCCCAGGCGGATCTGATGGACGAGAACGGGGATCCGCAGAACCTGGACAAGTGCATGGCATGTGATTCCATCGCTACAGTATCCGGTGCAGTTCTGGGTACTTCCACCTGTACGACTTTCGTAGAATCCGCTGCAGGCGTGGCGGCAGGCGGCAGAACCGGTCTGACATCTCTGGTGGTAGCCATCTGCTTCTTTGTCTGCCTGTTCCTCACTCCGCTGGCGAGCATTGTACCGGGCTGCGCAACCGCACCTGCCCTGATCTATGTCGGTGTTCTGATGCTTGGGAACTTTAAGAAGGTTGACATGGAAGATATTGCCTCTGCAGTTCCGGCGTTCCTGACACTGATCATGATGCCGCTGACTTACTCCATTGCGAACGGTATCGGCATCGGTTCTATCGCATATACGCTGATTGCGATCTGCACCGGCAAGTTCGAAAAGAAAGACATCATGGTTGCAGTGATCGGACTGCTGTTCTGCCTGAAGTTCATCTTCATCACCATGTAAGGAAACCGGCCCTCTGACCGGAAATGAAATGAAAAGGCCTCTCACAAAAGAAATCGCTGCGTGGGAGGCTTTTTGTATCTGAGATTCACCCTTGAAACCACACGCATGAAAGAGTATAATGATAAAGTACGGGGAAGAAAACCCCGGCATACTGATTTGTCGGCTTGAAAAAGAAGATCGGCAGACAGATTTTGGGAAGCGGGAAAGAACGCAGAAAGGATCGAAGTATGTTTCATGAAATGACCATCGCGGGGCTGAAACGGCAGCTGCCCCTCTGCAAAGTGACAGATGACTTATATATTGGCGCTTTCATCATGTTTGGCGACGTGGAGATTACTGTGGCGGCAGCCAGAGAGCTTCTGAAAAAAGCACCGGAGTTTGACATTATGATTACGGCGGAATCCAAGGGGATTCCTCTGGTTCACGAGATGGCACGCCAGGCTGGTGTGAACGACTATATCGTGGCAAGAAAAGGACCGAAACTGTATATGACCAATATTATTTCCACGGAAGTGGATTCGATTACGACAGATCATATTCAGACACTGTGCATCGGACAGCATGAAGCAGACCTGATGCGGGGGCGCCGGGTACTTATCGTGGACGATGTGATCAGCACCGGAGAATCTCTGAAGTCCATTGAGACACTGGTAAACCAGGTAGGCGGCAATATTGTAGGCCGTATGGCGGTACTGGCGGAAGGCGGCGCTGCAGACCGGGATGATATTATTTTCCTGGAGAAGTTGCCGGTTTTCAATCCGGACGGAAGCATCAAGTAGAAGAATCAGACAGCAGAAGTAAAGTTGCGAAGCTCCAGCCACCGGTTTAGTGACTGGGGCTTTTTTCGAAGGGGGAAAAGGGATCATCAAATGAGTTTTATTAAAAAAGTATGCATACTGGCACTGCTTGTGCTCATGACCTGGGCAGGCCTGATCTTTTACAGCGGCTGGCAGATGTATGAAGCGGCGCTGGCGAACTGCCCGCTGGAGGAAAAAGTGCAGGAAGTGACTGCACAGCCGCATTTCACGACGCTGGATCAGCTGCCGCAGGTTTACTTGGATGCCGTGCTGGCGGTAGAAGATCGCAGCTTTTATCATCATCACGGATTCAGTTTTCGAGCGACAGGCAGAGCAGTGATCCGGAATTTTCAGGAAGGAGAGCTGGCAGAGGGCGGGAGTACGATTACACAGCAGCTGGCAAAAATCTGGTACTTTGACCTGAACAAGAAGTTTGACCGAAAGGTGGCAGAGCTGCTGATGGCGTTTCATATTGAAAAGGATTACGAAAAGAAAGAGATTCTGGAATTCTATCTGAATTCCATTTACTTCGGGTCAGGATACTATAATGTATATGACGCGTCCATGGGATATTTCGGCAAGGTGCCGTCTGAGATGAATGATTATGAAGCCACGATGCTGGCAGGAATTCCGAATGCTCCCTCGGTCTATTCGCCGGATGTGAATCCGGACCTGGCAGAACAGCGCCGGCAACAGGTGATCCAATGCATGGAACAATATGGATATATTGAAAAAGGGGCCATCCAGTAGCCCCTTTTTTCATTCAGAAACGGATTCTGCTCTGTTTACGATCTGTTTACGACCGGCTTCAGCCGGCGGATCAGAATGACAGCCAGTACAATCTTGATGAAATCACCTGGAAGGAACGGAAATACGCAAGCCAGAAAGCCCGCCCACAGATCGGTTCCGGTGAGAATCATATACCACACCAGGCCGAAGGCGTAGCAGCAGACCATACCGGTTACGCAGGCCAGTGTCAGGCGAACCACAGCCCTTTTCGTCGGCATGGTTTCCGTACCGGATGCCAGCAATCCAACCAGAACGGCAGCGAAGAGATAGCCGATGATAAAGCCGCCGGTGGCACCGGTGATGCAGCCGAAGCCGCCGGAAAACCCTGCGAATACGGGCACGCCGATCGCGCCGAGCAGGATATAGATCAGTTCGCTGAAGAAGCCATATTTCGCACCCAGCAGACCGCCTGCGAGATAGACTGCCAGAAGCGCCAGGTTGATCGGGACTGGCGTGAAAGGCAGAGGAATATTCAGCCAGGAGCAGACGGCGGTAACTGCCGCAAACATCCCTGCCAGGATCAGAAATTTCGTTTTGTTTGCATGATTTGCTGCAGCGTTTTTTTCATTTACCATGGTCTGATTGATACCTCCCCAGTTGTCAGTGTTTCCATCTCCCGCATTCTCCTGCCCTCCAGGTATTCCACCACCAGACCGCCGTTTTCGTCGATATCAATGGCTCTGGCCTTGATACCCTTCGTGTTCCGGTCCGGAGACTTACCGGAGATGGTGTTGTAAATGGTGATTCTCTCACCCAGAATAAAGGATTTTGCTTTATATTCCCGGATCAGTGCGCTGGTGTCCTTCTGCTGGATAGCGTCGAAGAACTGGTTGACAATGGCAGCGGCAAGCTGTCCTCTGCTGAACTGCTTCGGCGGATTCTGCAGATATGTGGCGATATCGGACAGCTCCTCCGGGAAGGAACCCGGGAAACAGTTGACGCCAATCCCAAGAATGATTTTATCAATATTTCCTGTCTCAAAGTTGCTCTGGGCTTCTGTCATCATTCCACTGACCTTTTTTCCATTCAGATAGATGTCGTTGACCCATTTAATCTTCGGATAGAGACCGGTCACCTGTTCGATGGCACGGCAGACTGCCACGGCAGCGATGGTGGTCACCAGCATGGCCTTATCCAGGCCGAAGTCCGGGCAGAAGGCGATGGTTATATACAGGCCGGTTCCGGGAGGCGAATAAAAATTTCTCCCAAGTCTGCCACGGCCCTTTGTCTGCTCATTGGCAACAATAATATATGGCTGGTCTCTGCAGTCAGAGACATCCAGCTCTCTTGCCACCCGGTTGGTGGAATCCGTCACATCGAGAATTTGATAACGACATGGATGTGCGACATGCTCCTTCAGATAATCTGCGGTCACAATATCGGTCTGTTCACGCAGCCGGTATCCGGTTCCTGCTTTGGATTCAATGATATAGCCCTGCTCCTGCAGTTTTTTCATCGCCTTCCATACAGAATTGCGCGATATCCCCAGCCGGTCGGCAAGTTCCTGCCCGGACAGATAGATATTGGTATTTTCGTTGAGAACCTCCAGAAGGGTGAGTTTGGTTGACATCTGTGTGTACACTCCTTTTTCTGTTTTTCTTCTGCGCAAAATCCGGCGCGCAGGGTTTGTCATGACGTAATTCATTATACGTCAGAAAAAACAGTTGTCAACCAATATATAAAAATAGGGTGACATAAGGAGGAGGACAGGAAAAAAGTGAGCCGGGCATAAATATTTTGAAAAGAATCTGTGAAAAAAAGGAAGAAACTTTGATTTACCGTGAAGAATATGATACAATAATCGATACGGTAATTATTACAGCCTGATCGAAATGAAAACGGAGGAGTAAAAATATATGCAATATATTATTGCAATCGTTCTGCTTGTTATCTTCTCGGCCTTTTTTTCGGCAACCGAGACCGCATTTACATCTGCCAACCGGATACGGCTGAAAAACCTGGCCGGAGACGGGAATAAAAAGGCAAAACAGGTGCTGGAGATGTCCGAAAACTATGATACGCTGCTTTCCACGATTCTGGTGGGGAACAATATCGTCAACATCGCGATGTCTTCTATTGCAACCGTTTTTTTTCTGAAGCTGTATCCTCTCTACGGGGCAACGATTGCCACGGCAGTTGTGACGGTTGTGGTTCTGGTCTTTGGTGAAGTTTCCCCCAAGAGCATCGCAAAGGAGAAGGCCGAAAGCTTTTCGATGTTTGCCGCACCGTTTCTGCGTGTGCTTGTAGTGATCCTAACGCCGGTCAACTGGCTTTTTACCCAGTGGAAAAAGATGCTTGCGCATCTGTTTCATGTGGATGCTGCCAGACCGATTACAGAGGATGAACTCCTTACAATTGTAGAGGAAGCGGAAACAGAGGGAGGCATTGACGAGGGACAGAGTGAACTGATCCAGAATGCGATCGAATTCAATGAGTTGGAGGCCTGGGACGTGCTGACACCCCGGGTGGATATCGCAGCGATTGAAATCGATGAAGATAAGGATGAGATTGCGAAGCTGTTTCTGGAAACCGGATTCAGCCGGCTGCCGGTCTATGAGGATGACCTGGATAATATTATGGGCGTGCTCAATCAGAAAGACTTCCACAATTACATCAAAGGAACGGATGCGGAGATATCCACCTACGTGAAACCAGTTATCTTTGTGGCTGGATCTATGAAAATCTCCCAGCTACTGAAGCGGCTGCAGACAGTAAAGACGCATATTGCCATTATTGTCGACGAATATGGCGGCACTTCCGGACTGGTCACGATGGAGGATATTATTGAGGAACTGGTTGGTGAGATCTATGACGAGCACGATGCGGAGCAGCTGCAGGATATCGTACAGCAGCAGGATGGGACGTATCGCGTGCTTTGCGGAACGAATGTGGATAAAATGTTTGATTACTTCGATGTGGATGAAGACATCGATGCCAATACTGTCAACGGCTGGGTCGTTCTGCAGCTCGACAAGCTGCCGTCAGTAGGAGATCATTTTATATATGAAGCAGATTTTAAGCGATTTGATGTGACCGTGACGAAAGCAGACGAACGTAAATCTCTGGAAATCAATATGGCAGTGACAGAACTGGAAAAAGAAGAATAGAAAGGGGCAATGAGAATGGGACTGATGGATAAGATCCTTGGAGATCTGAATGCAAGAGAAGTGAAGAAACTGACAGTAATCGCCGATAAAGTCATGGCGCTGGATAGTCAGATGACAGCACGCAGTGATGCGGAGCTGAAAGGAAAAACGGAAGAGTTTAAGAAGCGGATTGCTGCCGGCGAAACACTGGATGATCTGCTGGTAGAAGCCTTTGCGGTATGCCGGGAAGCCGCATGGAGAGCGGTCGGCATGAAACCGTTCAAAGTGCAGGTCATAGGCGGTATTGCGCTGCATCAGGGCCGCATCGCAGAAATGAAAACCGGTGAAGGAAAGACGCTGGTGGCGACACTGCCGACATATCTGAATGCGCTGGAGGGAAAAGGAGTCCATGTTATCACGGTAAACGATTATCTGGCAAAGCGAGATGCGGAATGGATGGGAAAGATCTACTCTTTCCTGGGACTGACTGTCGGATGTGTGATCCACGGAATCAGCGATGAAACGAGGAAAGCCGCTTATCAGGCAGATATCACCTACGGCACGAATAATGAATTCGGATTTGATTATCTGCGGGATAACATGGTGACCTATAAGGAGCAGCTGACACAGCGGGGCCTGAACTTCGCCATTATCGATGAAGTGGATTCCATCCTGATTGATGAAGCCAGAACACCGCTGATTATTTCCGGCCGCGGGGACAAGTCCACAGACCTGTATCAGACAGCAGACCGGTTTGTAAAAGGCCTTCGTAATGAAGAGGATTTTACAATCGAAGAAAAGGAAAAACGGGTCAGCCTGACAGAGGCAGGAATTGAAAAAGCAGAAAAATACTTCGGCATTGAAAATTTCGGTGATCCGGAAAACATGGAGATCAATCACCATGTGCTGGAGGCACTGAAAGCCAGAAACATCATGAAGAGGGATGTCGACTATATCGTAAAAGATGGAGAAATCGTCATAGTCGATGAATTCACCGGACGTCTGATGTTCGGACGCCGCTACAACGGAGGACTCCATCAGGCCATTGAAGCCAAGGAAGGTGTTTTTGTCCGCTCTGAATCCAAGACGCTGGCGACCATAACACTGCAGAACTATTTCAGAATGTATAATAAGCTGGCAGGTATGACCGGTACTGCCAAGACAGAAGAAGAGGAATTCCGCGATATCTATAACATGGATGTCGTGGTGATACCGACCAATAAGCCGATTGCCAGAGTGGATAAAGACGATGCGGTTTACGGCAATGAAGCTGCGAAATTTCATGCGATCGTGGATCGTATTGTGGAAGCCCATGCGACCGGACAGCCTGTACTGGTCGGTACAATCTCTATTGAAAATTCTGAACGGATCAGTCTGATGCTGAAAAAGCGCGGAGTGAAGCATAATGTGCTGAATGCGAAACAGCATGAGAAAGAAGCGGCAATCGTCGCTGAAGCAGGCCGTCTGGGTGCGGTGACCATTGCGACAAATATGGCCGGCCGCGGCACGGATATTATTCTGGGTGGCAATCCGGAATTCGAAGCCAAGAAGGAAATGGCGGAAAAGGGATTTACGGAAGAGCAGATTTCCTTCGCGACGAGCTTTGTTACCAGTGAAGATCCGGAATTGAACCGGGCGCGGGAGGTTTTCCATCAGCTGCTGGAGAAATATAAGGAAGAAAGGAAAGAAGAACAGCAGAAAGTCGTTGCGCTGGGAGGCCTGTGCATTATCGGTACGGAGCGCCATGAGTCCCGCCGAATTGACAATCAGCTGCGGGGTCGTTCCGGACGGCAGGGGGATCCGGGCGAGACACAGTTCTTTATATCCCTAGAAGATGATCTGATGCGGCTGTTCGGCGGTGACAGGATTCAGAACGTCATGGATAAATTCGGCATGCAGGATGAAGCGATTGCAGCCGGCATGCTTTCCAAGACCATAGAAAATGCGCAGAAAAAAGTGGAAGGAAGAAACTTCGAGATCCGGAAATATGTTCTGCAGTATGACAATGTCATGAACAAGCAGCGGGAAGTGATTTATGATGAACGGCGCAAGGTCCTCTTCGGAGAAGATCTGAAGGAAAACATCATGTCCATGATGGAAACGCTGGTTGATAATATCGTGAAACCGGTGACAGTAGAAAGTAAATTCCCGGAAGAATGGAATCTGGCGGCTCTATCTGAAGATCTGAAGCGAATTACGCCAACCTTCCCGGGAATCTCCTACACCGAAGAGCAGGTCCATGATCTGACAGAAGAAAGTCTTCTGGAAGATGTCAAGACCGCCTTCCGCCGCCTTTACGACAGAAAGGAAGCGGAAATCGGTGCGGACAGGATGCGTGAAGTGGAGCGGATGATTCTGCTCAGAGTAGTCGATAACCGCTGGATGGACCATATTCAGGCAATGGATGATCTGAAGGATGGAATCGGACTGCGCGCACTGGGGCATGTGGATCCTGCAGCAGCATACTCCAAGGAAGGCTTCGATATGTTCGAAGAAATGATCGGAGATATTCAGCAGGATACCGTGAGATACTGCTACAACGTGACAGTGAACACGAGAACAGAACGCCGTTCTGTGATCGGTAGAGGAGAAGGTCACAAAGCGGATTTCCAGGGAGATACGGCGATGACAGGAAGACGCACTTCTTCATCAAATTCCGGCATGCCGGATGGTGCAGGCGGACAGATGCCGGGTGCTGCGCCGAAGCCGGAGGAGCCGCATAAGCAGGAAACTGTGCGACGCCAGAGCCCGAAGGTAGGCAGAAATGATCCATGTCCGTGCGGATCCGGAAAGAAATACAAAAACTGCTGTATGAAAAAAGATCTGGAGAAAGAACAGTAATTCCGTCGGGAAGCCGTTTACAAACAGATCCGATTGATGGTAAAATGACAGTTGAGCAATCAGCTGTCATTTTTTTGAGGTAAAGCACATGTTTTATCTGATCCTGAATATTCTTTGCGGGTCGCTGGTGACCATTTTTATACGGTGCAGGGATACAATTTTGCCCGGGCTACGGGATGAGGGCGGGAATGGTGATCGTGCTGACTGTGTTATGCTGAATTTATAAATCGGTTTCTGAACGACTGAAAAAAGAGAGAAAGCAGGTGTTTGAGAATGAATGAAACTCAGCAGCGAAGAAAATATGAAAAGGAAACCATTGCCCTGTCAGAAGCGTTGGGACTTTCCGGCTATGAAGCGGGGACTGCCCGGGAAGCTGCCCGGCTGCTGAAGCCGTATATGGATACAGTGGAGGTGGACCGGTTCGGCAACCTGATCGGCCGCCGGTCCTGCGGCAGGCAGGGCGCGCCGGTGCTTCTGCTGGATGCCCATCTGGATCAGGTGGGACTGATGGTCAGCCGGGTAACGGAGGAAGGGTATCTGCTGTTTGAGAAAAGCGGCGGCGTGGATCCTCGCGTGCTACCGGGCGGCCGGGTAACGGTTGCAGGATTTGACGGAAAAGAGTATCGGGGCGTGATCGGATGCCGGAAGGATGCGTGGAACGAAGAGAAGGATGCTGCTTCCGTTGAAGACCTGTTTATCGATGTGGGAATGACGAAAGACCAGGCGCAACGGTGCATTCGCATCGGGGATCCGGTGTATTTTCATATGCCGGCGAGAAGGCTTTCCAGCCACGTGCTGTCCGGTCCGGCTATGGATGACCGGGCCTGCTTCACCTGCATTCTGTATGCGCTTGAACTCCTGCAGGAGCAGGGAAGAACGCCGGAATGCGATCTGCTCGTGATCGGAGCAAGCTGTGAAGAAATGCGGGGGAAAGGCGTTTTCGGGCTGGGAAGCGATCTACGTCCGGATCTGGCTGTCGCCGTCGATGTCTGCCACGCGGCCACCTACGACGTGGAACCGCTGGACGGTGTACATCCTGTGGGCAGCGGACCGTCTATCGCAGTGGGAGCCATGGGACGGACAGATTTTGCAGAGAAGCTGATGGATGTCTGCGACCGGAAGGAAATTCCCTATTCGATTGATCCCAATATCGGAGAGAGCTGGACGGATGCAGACTGCTATTTCGAGGCCGGGACAGGAATTCCGACCATGCTGGTTTCCCTGCCGCTGCGGTATATGCATACGCCGGTGGAGCAGCTCGAACTGGAGGATGCGGAAAACACGGGACGGGCGATTGCTGAGCTGATCGGCAGTTTCGGAGACTGGATGAAGGAGCAGGAAGGTGGTGAGCAGTGGTGAGAAAGCAGCTTTTTGAATTATGCAGTCTGATCGGGATTGGCGGTTTCGAGCAGCCTGTGCGCCGGTATATTGCAGACCAGGCAGGGTCATATGCCGATGAGATCAAGGTGGACCGGATGGGTAATCTGCTAGTTTGCCGCAGGGGCAGACGACATCTGGAAAAACCTCTGATGCTGACGGCCCATATGGATGAACCGGGTTTCCTGATAAAGAAAATCACGGAGGACGGGATGTTGCAGCTGGAAGGCGGCGGGATGAATGCCCGGGCGCTGATCGGAAAGCAGATGAAGATAACAGACCGCCGCGGCGTGGTGTATGGTGCTGCCGGCATGAAAGCAGAGCATATGCAGACACCGGAAGAGCAGAAAAAGACGCCGGATCTTTCCCGCCTGCTGATTGATATCGGCTGCGTTTCGAAAGAGGAGGCCGCAGAGAAAGTGCGGATCGGGGATGTGGCTGTGCCGCTGATGGAGCCGGAACTCCTTGGCGTGCCCTGGGGTTCGTCATCGGGCGAGATAACGGATGATGACATGGATGCGGCTGACGGATCAGTGGGACGGATGATGACGGGAAGGGGACTCGCAAGCCGGGGCGGCTGTGCGGTTCTGCTGGAGCTTCTAAAAGAAACACCTGCCTGTGACTGCTGGTTCGTGTTTGCGGTCAGTGGAGAAAACTGGTCCCTGGTGCCTGGAAAGGGCGCTATGCTGGCTGCCCGTCTGCTGGAGCCGACCATGGCAGTGGTGCTTCACGGCGCGGATACCGGCGAAGGGCCGGGCGTTCCTCTAGAAAAGATTTCCTGCCGGTGCGGCAGCGGAGCGGCCATTGCTCTGGCCGATGCGGATTTCGTCTTTGACCGGGCGCTGCGGGAAGCAGTGACCGCTGCGGCGGATCGGACAGGCGTCCGGTGGCAGTACAATTACGGCAGCAGTCAGGTGACCGGTGCAGGTCGGCTGGCTTCAGCCCATACCGGGTGCTGCGTGCTTCCAGTCAATCTGCCGGTACGGTATCTGCAGAGCGCCGCAGGGGTCTGCTGTCTGGATGACCTTGAGAGCATGGCGGAGATTTGCCGGCTGATGATGGAAAAGGCAGGTGAATGCAATGAATAAAAGTGAAATGCTTCGCCTGCAGAAGGCGCTCTGTACTGCGGCGATGCCGTCGGGATTCGAATCCCCTCAGGCAGCGGTAATCGCAGACTTCGCTGAATCCATCGGCTACACGGTGCAGCGGGACGTCCTGGGGAATCTGTTCTGCTTCAGGGAGTCCATATCCAGCGGAGGCCTGATGATTGCGGCCGCTATGGATGTAAAAGGATTCCTGGTGACGCATATTGCAGAGGGGAAGGCACGGTTTCAGACCATCGGATCGTTCGAAAAGCCGGAAAAGCTGGTGGACCAGCCGGTACGGCTTGAAAACGGCGTGAAAGGCGCGATCCGGAATATCCGCGGCGGAGATGGCATCTGCGGAGAAAACAGCACCTGCGAAGAGAAAACGGCAGAAAAGAAAAAAGATGTGAAGCTGGAAGAACTGTACATCCAGATACAGGGGTCTGCAGTACGAACCGGAGATGCGGCTGTTCTGGATGGAGAAGTGAAAGAACTGGAACAGGGTCTGGTTCAGGCACCTTATGGAGCGCATCTGGCAGGCTGCCTGTCTGTACTGGACGCCATGGAGCGACTGCAGAAGGATGTCGCTGCCGAAGAAGTGACCTTCGTATTTCTGGCGCAGCACCAGCCGGGACGAATGGGACTGCGCGCAGCAGTGAAACGGGTATCACCGGAAACCTGTATTCTCTGCAGCGGCGCGGAGGCCGCTGCGGCAGAGGGAGAAGATGACAGCCGTGAAGCGGGAGAAAACTCTCCTGCAGAAAAACATCCTGTGGATGTGGAAGTCGGTGCCGGTCCTGTAATCCGCTTCCGTGAAAAGCTGCAGGCCAGCGACGAGGGAACCTGCCAGCGGCTGATCCGGGCCGCAGAGCAGGGCGGAATCGCCTGGCAGGGAGAAGCCCGGAACCGGGACATGAGCGGCGCCATCGAAGCCATGTCCGCCGGAAGCCGACCAGGCGTCGGCTGGCTGGGCGTGCCGGTACGGAATGCCGGACCATTCGAAGCGGTTTACAGCATGGACGAAGTGAGCCGGTGCGGCCAGGTGCTGGAGGCGCTGTGCAGGAAGGAATAAGAAAAAAACAGATCTTGACGAAAGAGGGCGGAAATGCAGAGACGGATTCTGCATATCCGCCCTTTCTTCAATAATCTGCAAAAATCGCAATTTGTTTTTGGGGGAAATACTACAAAATCGCAATTTTTGTGAAGAACATTATACTTGACATAAGCAGGCAGCAAGGTAAAATAAAGGTGAGTGCAAGATTTTGCAAAGGAGAGAAAGCACCATGGCGGCAAGTGAACTTGAAAAGATGATAACAGAGACAGAGGAACTGCTGGGAGCCTTAGCGGATGCTGTTCGTATCACGGATATGAATGGGAATATGCTCTATCAGAATCAGGCATATGAACGTATGCTGAAACGGAGCAGCACCGAGCTGGTGGCTGACGGCAGAGATATTTTCATCAGTAAAAAGGCTGTCGGAAAGATCACTGTATATCATGACATCTCTGAAGTAAATCGGCTCAGAAAGGAACTGGACCGGCTCAGTCAGAAGCTTCGAAAAGCGGAAACGAAATACAGCTTTAAAGATATTATCGGGCAAAATCCTGCACTTGTACGGGTGGTAGACACGGCGAAGGTTGCCGCCATGACGCCCGCTACGATTTTGCTGCGAGGGGAAAGCGGCACAGGAAAAGAAGTGTTTGCCAACGCCATTCATAACAGCAGTCCGCGAAGAAATGAGAAATTTATTAAAATTAACTGTTCCTCACTGCCGGAGGAACTTCTGGAAAGTGAACTGTTTGGATATAAAGACGGGGCATTTACAGGCGCAAAACGGGGAGGACGGAAGGGCCTTTTCCAGGAGGCAGATAAAGGAACGCTGTTTCTGGATGAAATTGGTGACATTTCTCCAAGAATGCAGGTAAAATTGCTTCGGGTGCTGCAGGAACGGGAGGTCATGCCCCTTGGATCATCCGAAACGGTTTCTGTAGATGTGCGAATCATCTGTGCAACACATAAACCATTGGAGGACATGGTGAAAAGAGGTGAATTCAGGGAGGATCTTTATTATCGGCTGAATGTATTTCCGCTTTTCATTCCGCCACTCCGTGAAAGAAAAGAGGATATCGGCGCGATTTCTGCCTATTTGCTGAATAAACATAATGAATTCTATAGCAGGAGCGTGGAGCGTATTACGCCGCATGCCGTGGAGCTGCTGAAGAGGCAAGACTGGCCGGGAAATGTGCGGGAGCTGGAAAACGTGCTCGCCAGAGCAATTATCGGATTGGGAACGGAAGAGACAGTGCTGGATGAAGAGGACATTGCAGCAGCCTTGGGTGAAACGAGATCCATGCAGGAGACGGAGACATGTGCGAAAAAAGCACAATCGGAATTGGAGGACAAAGAGCTGCAGGACAGATCCTTCCAAATCCCGGAGAAGCTTGCAGAGACGGTGGAGGCGGCGGAGCGTGCATGCATTCTGCAGGCACTGCGGACTACAGGCGGAGATAAGAATAAAGCTGCTGTAATACTGGATCTTCCATTGCGAACGCTTTATTATAAGTGTAAGAAGCTTGGCATTTGAATTAATTGCAATAAATTGCCGCAATATATTGCAACAACAAGAGGAACGAAATGCAATATTTTGCAAAATAGAAGAAAAATAGCAACAATTTTGGGTTATATCTCGCTTAAATTCCTTGGCACACTATTTGCTGTTTATATGGGCAACGTAATCACCAGTACACCCTAAGACGGGTACAGAGGAGGAATATCATGGATAATAACAAAGCATTGAACGAATTTGTTGCACAGTATTATGGCCAGCTTTCCGGCATGGTTTATGGAAACCCGGTAGAAGTAAGTCCGGAAGATACTGCTCTGGTCATTATTGATGCACAGAAATGCATCACAAAAGAGTATTTCGTAGAAGGATATAAGGCAATGGGAGTGGACGTAGAGCCTTTGATGCCGGTCCTGAATCAGCTGGAGAAGAATACAAATGCTGCGCTGAAAAATATTGAGAAGATATTAAACAAGTGCAGAGAAAAGGGGATTCGTCCGATACATATTCGCATTCAATCTCTGCTTCCTGATGCGAAAGATACAGGCAGACTACACTCATCTGCAGGCATGTATTATCCGCCAGGCGGCATGGCATCTGAATTTTGCGATGAAGCCAAGCCGTTGGACGGAGAAATCATTCTGAACAAGACATGCTCTGGAATTTGTGTGGGTACACCGATTGACCGCCTGCTGCGTAATCTGCATGTGAAGAAGGTCATTGTTGTTGGATTTTATACGGATCAGTGTGTCAGCACTTCAATCCGGGATCTGTCTGATTTAGGATATGAAGTGGACATGATTGAAGATGCGATGACAGCGATGAGTCAGGAGCGGCATGAAAAAGCGCTGCAGAGCACGAAATTTATCTATGCAAACTGCGAAACGACAGAAAAACTGCTGGAGAGAATGGAGCAGCTGTAGTTTGCAAGAGAAAGGAAAGATCGAAGATGGAATTTGACAGGAGAATCGATGAAAAACAGATCCAGGTATGGCGGCGGCATTTTCACGCACATCCGGAGCTGAGCTTTGAAGAGTTCGATACATCGGATTATATTGCAGCGCAGCTGTCAGGCATGGGCTATGATGTGCGAAGAAATGTAGGCGGAACCGGAGTTGTAGCTACGCTTGATACTGGAAGACCGGGGCCGGCGATTGCTTTTCGTGCAGACATGGATGCACTGCCGGTGCTGGAGGAGACGGGTCTTCCTTTTGAATCAGAAAATACAGGAATCATGCATGCATGTGGGCATGACTGCCATATGTCGATTCTGCTGGGTGCCGCACAGTCCGTTTCTCAGTCAAAGGAAAAGTACTGTGGAACTTTGCGATTTATTTTCCAGCCAGGAGAAGAAGCCAACGGCGGCGCAAAATGTGTGATTCATGATGGTGCTTTGAAAAATCCGGAAATATCAGCGATTTTTGCATTGCATATGATTCCAGAAATTCCAGCAGGCGCTATCGGTATCAAACCCGGTTATATGACTGCAACGGATGATGAATTTGTCATCCGGGTGCAGGGAAAAGGCGCCCACTCCTCGGAGCCGGAGACTGGCGTAAATGCAATCATGATTGCAGCACATACAGTTACGGCTCTGGACTCTATTCTGTCAAATAACGTCGGACCATTTGATGTCGCAACATTCTCCATCTGCCAGATCAGTGGCGGTGAGGCCATCAATGTAATTCCGGATCATGTGGAAATGAAGGGCATGATTCGCTGTGTGGAGAAAGCCAGCAAGGAAGAAATTCGTAAGAGGATGGCACGCATAGTGGAAAACACTGCGGAAGGTTTTGGTGGAAAGGGTGAAGTGGAATTTATTCCGGGCTTCCCGGCGGTAAATAATGACCCGGATCTGACCAGAATCGTCATGGAGGCAGCATCTGAAGTTTTGCCAGAAGGGAAAGACGGTGTCTTCGAGATTGCCCGCCCTCATCTCGGGTCAGAGGATTTTGCTTATTATCAGGAAGAAATACCCGGAGCCATTTTTATGCTTGGATGTGCGCAGGAGAACGGAGTGACCGGAACACTTCACAGCGGCGAGTTGAATATTAACGAGGAAGCCTTGAAGTGGGGTGCAGCGATTTATGTGAAAATTGCTGATATGATCTGCGGAAATCCAATAAATGATTGATAAAAAATGAGAAAGCACCATGGAGTCTGTTCATGGTGCTTTTCTTTGCGAAGGATTTTGAACGAAATCTAATCCTACGGTCGGGATAAAAAAATTGACTTACATCGGGAAACTGATTAAAATATAGGCAGAAATATGAATCACTGAAAAGAAAGGAAATGAGTGCATGGAGAATACAGGAATCCGAACGGAGGTCATCGATGAAATCCGTATACTGGCACGAAAATATGATGTGAAAAAAGTGATTTTATTTGGTTCCCGTGCACGAGGGGATTTCAAAAGAACCAGTGACATAGACCTTGCAGTGGAGGGGGGAGAATTTGCGAAGTTTGCATTGGATGTAGAGGAGGAAACGTCAACGCTGCTGGAATACGATATCATAGACCTGTGTCGGGAAATGCAGCCGCCGCTGCGGGAAGTGATTCTGAGAGAGGGGAAAGTTCTGTATGAAAAAGTATGATAATTTCTGCGCTGCTTTGTCAAACATGAAAGATATATATGACTACAATGAGCCCTATGATAATGTGATTCTTACCGGTCTGGTTGGACTATATGAAATCTGTTTCGAGCAGGCATGGAAAATGATGAAGGAGATTCTGGAAAGTCATGGATATGAAGAGGGGGCAACCGGCTCTCCGAAGATTGTTTTGAAGACGGCCTATAAAGCGGGTATGATCAAAAAGGAAGAATCATGGATCCGTGCATTGCAGGAACGGAACAATGTGGCACATTCCTATAACCAGGAAATTGCACGTGGAATTGTGAAAAGGGCAAAGGAGGAATTCTATCCTCTGTTCTGCGAATTAAAGAAAGAAGTCGACGAAAACTGGCTGTAAATAATAGAAAATGAAAAACGAATCCCCGGGAACTGGGTGTAAATCCGTATCCCGGGGATTTTATATTGCAGTTTTTCAATCAGAACGGCTTCAGCGTGCCGTTGAAAATGAGGTAGAGCGACAGCATCGCCAGGACCACCAGGGCGGCGGCAATGAAACTCTCGTACCGGAAGCGGAAGGTAGGTTCATGGCGCTCCTGCTTGCCCAGGGCGAAGATCAAAATCCCCGGTGCGTATAAAATAGAGGAAATCAGCAATTGGTCAGATCCGGTGGAATAAAGCATCCAGAAACCGTAGATGCTTCCGACGATGGCAAAGACCCAGGCGGACAGATTTTGCGGAGTGCCGGCGCGGGTGAAAGTGATCACCACTTTCAGGTAGTACAGCGCGCTGAGCAGATACGGTACCATAATCATCGTGGCACTCATGTAGTAGAACACCTGGTAGGTGGAGTCGCTGAAGAGGCTGACGATGAGGAACAGCTGCACCAGTCCGTTGGTCAGGAACAGAGAGAAGGACGGAGAGCCGACATCGTTGGACCGGGCGAAGGCTTTCATGAAAACCCCCTGCTGGGCAGCGGAATACGGACAGTCGGCAGCCAGAATGGTCCATCCCAGCAGTGCACCGGCCAGGGATAGAATCACGCCGATATTTACCAGCCAGGCGCCCCACGGACCGATAGCCACCTGCAGAATGGATGCCATCTGCGGATTCGGCAGTGCTGCCAGCTCCCGGGTGGTCATAACGCCCATGCTGAGGACCGCCACCATGACATAGATGGCCAGGATGCCGAGGAAGCCGGTAAGAGAGGCTTTGCCCACATCGCTGGTCCTGCGCGCGCGGCCGGAAAGGACGACAGCACCTTCCACGCCGATAAAGGACCACACAGTGGCAGATGTTGTGGCCTTTATCTGATCGGCAAGGGGCAGACCCAGTGTCTGGTTGGCACTGGCTGCATCATCGCCCCAGAAATTATCCATGAAAATCCCCGGGTCAAAGGCGCGAACGAAGATCACCGCAACGACGAAGACCAGGATCGGAATCATTTTGCTGATGGTGGTGATAATATTCAGGAAAGCGGCTTCCTTCACGCCCCGCAGAACCAGCCAGTTGATGAGCCAGATGAGGATCGAGGCACAGATCACGGAAGTCAGATTGCTTCCGTTTCCGAAGACCGGGAAGAAGTAACCCAGGGCGCCGAAAAGAAGCGTGGTGTAGGACACGTTGCAGAGCAGGGCGCTGACCCAGTAGCCCCAGGCGGAGTTGAAGCCGACAAACTCGCCGAAGCCTTCCCGGGCGTAGCTGTAGACGCCGTTGGTCAGGTCTGGCCTTACCCGGTTGAGGCCGAAGAAGCACATCATCAGGCCGAACATGCCGATGCCGCAGAT
>JALEHL010000059.1 GCA_022770665.1 Bacillota bacterium | reverse complement strand
GCGATTTCTGCGGTCTTCTGATTCGGGAAACAGAAAACCCCGGTAGAAATGCAGCAGAAAGCGATGCTTCCGATGCCGTTCTGGTCTGCCAGCTGCAGGCAGGAACGGTAACAGGATGCCAGCTGATCGCAGTGCTGACGGGTCAGCGGCCCCTGCACGATGGGGCCGACGGTGTGAATCACAGAGTCACAGGGCAGGTTGTATGCCGGTGTGATTTTCGCCTGTCCGGTGGGCTCTGCATATCTCTGGGCGTTCATGATCTCCGCACACCTGGCCCGGAGCTGTACCCCTGCGAAGGTGTGAATGCAGTTATCGATGCAGCTGTGGCAGGGCTGGTAGCATCCGGTCATGCCGCTGTTTGCCGCATTGACGATGGCATCACAGGCAAGGGTGGTGATGTCCCCGCGCCAGAGACGGATCCCATTCCGCAAAATCCGGATATCCGACAGTTTCACAATGCCCCTGTTTTTCACTTCTTCCTGCAGATATGCGTCCTGCACCTGCAGAAATTCCTCCTCCGGCCATCCCGGCATACGGATATTCATCAGGCTGCGGAGAAGGCGACGCTGCCCGCTTTCATCTTTCGGCACCGGCAAGCTTCTGCAGGATGGATTCTCCTGCAGAAGCCGCCGGATCAGCCAGATTCTCCGTTCTTTCTGATTCATATGGTTTGCATCCATGACAGATTAAAATTCATACGGCGGATTGCCGGAAAAGTCTGCAATGACACCATGGGGTTCTTCCAGATAAAAGACCTCGAAGATCGGATTGTCTGCGTTGCCGTACTGGCTCTTTACGATTGGGTTATTCATGCAGGCTTCTTTCACTGCCATATTGTTTTCGAAGACGACCTTGCCGCTGAGACGGATCCAGGCAAACTCCGGACTGGAAACGGAGATCTCCACATTTGGATTTTCCTGCATGTCTTTATAGACTTCCTTGGTGCTGTTGGTGCAGAACCAGAGCTTTCCGTCCTGCTCCAGCGCGAACATGAACGGACGGCATTTCGCCTTGCCGTCGCGGCCCACGGTGGCCAGATACTGTACCGGATTTACTTCTAAAAATTCTACGACTTTTTTCATGATGTGTTCCTCCTTGAAATCAATTTTATGGTTTATGGGTTTTGGTATGATTTTGTTTCTGGACATATCATACGGCGCGGGAGAATTCCGCACAAGTACGCACAATATTGTGGTATAGTTACCGGGAAGTAACCCTTGGGAATTTCCAGGGTTCTTGGAGAGAAAAAAGTTTGTAGAGTGGATTTTGCGGGTAAGTTACAAAAAGAAACTATAAAGAGAGAAACGGAGGAAGCACGACGTGAGTGAGGAAAGAAAGCTGCCTGCATGTCCGGTGGAGACGACCCTGATGCTCATCGGGGATAAGTGGAAAGTGCTGATTTTGAGAGATCTGATGCCGGGGACGAAGCGGTTCGGCGAGCTGAAGAAGTCCATCGGAACCGTGTCTCAGAAAGTGCTGACGGCGCAGCTGCGGGAGATGGAAACCCAGGGGCTGGTGTCCCGGAAGGTGTATGCTGAGGTGCCGCCGCGGGTGGAATATACCCTGACGGAGACGGGGTACAGTCTGAAGCCGGTGCTGGATGCCATGTGGGCGTGGGGCGAGGAATATAAGGCGAAGAATGAAAAATGAAATATCCTGTCGGCTCCGGGCTGTTATAGTCCGGCGTTCGACAGGATTTCGTTTATCTTTTCCAGCAGCTGGTCCATGGTGTGGGCCCGGCTTCTGGCACAGGCTTTCGCGTCTTCTTCGCAAAGCAGGCACCGCCGCGGTGCTGCTCCCAGCCGGCTTCGGCTGATGCTCTGCGGAAACGTCTCATCAGGGATCAGCACGTCCAGATCAAAGAGTCTTCCAAGGTCGCTACCTTCTTCCACAGAGACGGCGGCTTTTTTTATGTCCAGTGCCAGCTTTTCGGAGTCAGCAGAACTGTTTGCTGCGCTGCTCCGGACAACCAGATAGGCTTCCGGGCCGGTGGCCAGCGGACGGAATTCTTCATGGAGAATGGTGAAGCTGCATTTCGAACCGCAGCCGTCTTTAAGTATCGTTTTTAGACGATGAAGCCCTGTTTCCAGTGCTTTGCGGTACCGGGGGCTGTCTTTCACCGGGCCGGGAATGTTCAGGGTCATGGAGATCAGAACCGCACCGGGGTATTTGTTTAACAGTTCTTTCTGATGGTATACCCGGTTTTCCCGGGCGTCCAGCAGGTCCATCAGCGTCAGCTGGCGGGGGGCGGCATTCGTGTGGGTCGGCTGTGTGGTCATCGGTCCAGATCCTCCTTCATAAGATAGTCCAGTGTTGACTGGGGCAGAAGCGCAGACAAGTCAGAGATCAGCTGGGCGGATGGATTCTGCAAGGTCTCCAGGCTGTCGCCAAGAAGTGCCCGGACGCGGGACGCGCTGACCGGCTGACCATCCTGCTCCAGACGCGGCATCTCCAGCACTTCGATGCCGTCCTTCGGCAGGCGGGCTTTCAGAGTCTCGTTATAGACGGCAGTCACCGGAGACAGAGGCTCGGTGCCGAGATAGCGGCGGGTGATACCCAGCTGCGGCGCGATATGACGGCAAAAAATCTCTGCATCCATGGCGGTCTGTGCTTTCGCCAGATTTTCTTCCTTCGTGAAGTAGCTGGGGAAGGTCAGGGACGAGACGCAGTAGCGGCTGCCGGCGATGACTGAAACATTGGAAAGATCCGCAGTGCCCCGGCGGACCATGGCGAGCCGGTCCTCAAAGGAAAAGAGTGACTTGTTTTCCTCCACAACGAAGAGATACACCAGGTCGTTTTCTGCGGCAGCCTTTTCCACAAGCCAGCGGTGCCCCTTTGTAAAGGGATTGCAGTTCATCACCAGAGCAGCGACAGCGGGATCCGGAATGATACCGTCCTCCTTCGCCATGAACTGGCGTCCGCCGCTTTTTTCCATATAGTATGAAAGTTCGGCGTTGCGGCGAATGAAGGATAAACGTTCTTTAAACTGCGCAATCCCTGGGCTGCCCCATTCCAGCAGAGCGGCATAAGGCCGGACGGATGCCACCAGACGGAAGCCCAGGCCCTGAAACTGTACGGCTTTTTCCGGCTTGGTGAAGAGGTACAGCGCATGGGTCCCTTTCTCCGCAGCGACACCGATGAGATGGGTCAGAAGCTTCCCGGTCAGGTCCTCGCCCTGGCAGTCCGGATTCACGGCAACGCCCTGAATCATGTCACCGGCCAGACTTCCCGCGGCGATCAGATTCCCGGCATCATCAAAGACACCTGCTGTATAATCCACATCCGCAGGGCATTTCAGACCGCATTGGAACAATAAAGGTTCCGCCTGGGAAAGGCGGATGGATTCTGCATAATACATAGGAGCCTCCTTTTCAAACGATACTCTATAAAATAAACCATTTTGCAGAAAAAGTAAACCCGTAGGTTTACTTTTTCTTCGCTCAGGTTTATTTTTACCGTGCCGGCACCTCGCGAATGGTATCCAGCAGACTTCCATCGCGGTAAAGCACGTTGGCAACCACTCGGTCGCCAAGCTGCGGCTTTTTCGGAACGCCGTTGAGTTTTTCAGCCATTTCCTTCAGATCATGAATGTCCACAACCGGAAGATTTGCTTCCCGGAACCGCTCAGCCAGCTCCGGCCGCTTCGGGTTCACCGCAATGCCTCGCTGGGTCACCAGCACATCAATGGTGTTTCCCGGCGTAGATTTGCAAAGTACCTTGTCTACGACGATCGGCAGACGGGCACGGGACAGCGGTGCAACGATGATGGACATTTTCGCACCGGCTGCCGTATCGCTGTGACCGCCGGAACCGCCCATGATATAGCCATTGGAATCGGTGTGGACGTTAACATTGAAATCGGTGTCGATTTCTGTGGCTCCCAGGATCACCACATCCAGGCTGTCCACAGCACTGCTCTTTGCTGTCGGGCTGGCGTAGTGAGCGCCGCTGACTTCCATGTGGCACGGATTGGTGCGGATGGATTCCACAGCACCCAGGTCGAAACACTGGACATCATACAGGGCCTTGAAACAGCCGCTCTGCAGCATGTCTACCATGTAGGAGGTGATGCCGCCCAGGCCGTAGCTTCCCTTTACATTTTTCCGGATCATGATGTCCTTCAGGTACTTGGCGGCAGCCAGAGATGCGCCGCCTGCACCGGTCTGGAAGGAGAATCCGTCCACCAGCAGGCCGGAAGCATCGATGGCGCGGGCTGCATAGTCTGCAATCACCAGGCCCACCGGATCCTTGGTGATCTTCGTGGTGCCGGAAACGATGCCGGAAGGCTCACCGATCTTATCTACGGTTACCACATAGTCGATGTATTCTTCCGAGATGGAGTAATCCACCAGAGGGTAGTCCACCAGATTATCAGTGATGACAACACTCTTGCCGGCATACATGGCATCCGCGAAAGCGTATCCCAGAGAGCCGCAGGCGGAAGGACCGGTCTTACCGGTGCAGTTTCCCATGCAGTCAGCAGTCGGTGCAGCGATAAAAGCCACATCGATCGGGGAAGCACCACGAATAATGTCACTCGGACGACCGCCGTGGGTACGGAAGGTCACGGGCTTTTCCAGGATCCCTTCGCTGACCGCGCGTCCGACTACACCGCCCATATAGTCCGTTTCAATGCCGGTGATCACACCGTCACGAATATATTCAATAAACGGTGCGTGGGTATCGAAGATGGAACTGATATTCACATTCAGATCCTTGATGCCCAGTTCACAGATGGCGTCCAGCACCATGACTGCAACCATATCTCCGTTCCGCAGATGGTGGTGGAAGGAGATGGTCATGCCGTCCTTCAGACCGGACAGGCGGATGGCTTCCTTAATATCTTTTACCAGTTTGCTCATTTTTATTTCCCTCCTCGGATGGCTTCTGCCGCTTCCAGCACCTGACGGGCACGAGCCACAATCGGCGCATCGATCATTTTACCGTGCAGAGAAACCACACCTTTGCCTTCTGCCTTGGCCTTTTCGATGCAGTCAAAGACGTCGCGGGCATATTGTATTTCTTCCTCTGTCGGGCTGAAAACTTCGTTGATAAACGGAATATGGCGCGGCGAGATGGAGGATTTGCCTGTAAATCCGAGACTCTTGGCAAATTTGGCATCTTCGATCAGACCGTCGTAATCTTCCACATCGGTCCACGGCGTATCGTACACATCCACGCCGGCAGCTCTGGCTGCCAGCACCATGCGGCTTCTGGCATAGAAAATCTCTGTACCTTCTTTCGTCCGCTTGCAGCGCATGTCTGCGGTGAAGTCCTCGCCGCCCAGGAAAATCGCTGTCACACGAGGATCCGCGGAAGCAATTTCATAAGCGTTTTCCACACCCATTGCGGTTTCAATCAGCGGGATCATCTTCACGCCGCCTTCTTCCATGCCGAACTCTTTTTCCAGCTGAGTGATGTAATCCGAAACCACTTTCACGTCGGCGGCACAGCCTACCTTCGTCGGCATGATCATGTCCGGTTTCACCGGGATGATCTCCCGCAGGTCTTTCTGCCAGTATGGGCTTTCGACCGGATTGATCCGAACGATCACTTCCCGGGTATACCCCAGAGAGGTAATCGCGTTTCTTACTAAAATCCGTGCGGCGTCTTTTTCCGTCGGCGCCACAGCGTCTTCCAGGTCCAGGATAATGCTGTCGGATCCTAAAAAGTCAGCATTCAGCAGGATGTTCGGGCTGTTGCCCGGCAAAAACAACATACTTCTGCGCATCTTATTCCTCTCCTTTCCCGCGGCAAACCGCTGTTTCCACTCTGGCGCGGATAGTACAGTCCACGGCACCCCGGTCGCTGACCGTCAGTTCCGCGTCCTTCACATCCAGCTGGTCCAGGGTCTGACGGATGACCGATTCGATCTGATCGCCAAACTGCTGCATGACCACAGATGTCAGGTTCAGTCTGATGCCGCTCCCTGCCGCCGCCGGTGCGATCTCCACGTAAATGTCGCTGGATTCCAGCGTTCCAGCGCACGCTTTCTGTTTGATCATAGGAATTCCTCCATTTTTTTGAAGTATGCCGGGTGTTTCAGGAAGGCGAGAAACAGGGTCAGGGCCAAAAGGTCAGCCGATCCTCCCGGGCTCAGATTTTTTTCGATAAATTTTCGGTCTGCCTCACGCACTGCATCAAGATTCATGGTGGCGGGACCGCCTTCAGTAAGCAGCAGAGCTTCCCGTCTGGCAAAATCCATTCCCTCTGTCCCGCCGCGATGCACCAGGTTACTGTCTTCGGCGGCAGCAATGATTCGCAGCAGGGTATAGACCAAAGCATCATTTTCACAGAGTCCGGCCTCCAGAGCCTCTTTCAGAGATGGAAGCCCGATGGAAAAAGCAGTGTCAAATCCGCTGCATGCTTCGGCACGGATACCGCCGGTACCGGTTTCCCGCAGTACCTTTTTCCCGTTGGTCGGTTCTTTGGTTTCGCCGGCAAGAAGTGCGGCTGCGATGGATGATGCAGCAGACTGGATGCGGCGCCATGGAAACCCTGCCGCGGCAGTGCACAAAACACCCATACTGAAGATCGCTCCTTTATGGGTATTGACGCCGCCGGTTGCCTGATACATCGCATGTTCGCCGGCCAGGCCGATGGAGCGCAGCTGCTCTGTCAGCAGATGCAGATTGACGGAATGCTGCAGGCTGCCGGATGCATGCGCTGCAGAAAAGGCAGCGCCGACGCGGGCGCACTTGGTGAAACAGGTCTGCAGGGCGCGGGCACTGTCCACAAAGTTCTGATAGGTCATGTCCTGGTGGGCGCCGGTGTTTTCCCGGTCCACCAGACCGGGTTTCGGCGAGGCCCAGACTTCTCCCAGAAGCGCCGTCACCGCTAGCCTCCCGATTTCATCGGGCGAAAGGGCCGCGCTACCCTGAAACGAGTGCGCGGCCAAAACGTCAGACGAATGAATTTTACAAAGAGAATCTGCGTGCATGACTATGCGTTTTTCGCCTGGAGCATAGCCAGAATTCTCTGCATTTCGTTGTATACGATCATATAGCCTTCGTCAACGCCCATACCTGGTTTGGCCAGGATCTGTGCCGGCTGGGTTGCCATCGCGACGTTGACGCAGACCTGTGCAGAACGGTCTGTTTCGTTGCAGGTGCCGCCCTGGTAGGCGCCGATGCCTTTCTCCTTGCAGTAGAGGACTGCTTCCGCAATATTATTGATGCCACCAAGGTCCGGCGTTTTGATCTGTACCATATGGCCTGCTTTGTTGTCAGCAAAGTACTTGATGTCTTCCAGTGTATTGCACCATTCGTCGGCAACCAGTTCCACGTCGATTCCTCTGGCATCCACTTCTGCGGTCAGACCTTTCAGTGCCAGCATCTGCGCTTCCCGCTCTTCTGCGTCCATAGGGCCTTCAATGCGAAGCTTGAACGGTCTGGCAGCTTCCACCAGTGTTTCAATGTAATCGGCCATCGCCTTGTAGTTGTTTACGCCGAACGCCATACCGATGGTGCCGTAAACGTCAATATGCAGGACCGGGGCGTAGTCTTCGGAGTGGCGGAGCTGCAGGATCCGGTCACGGAGCCATTTCACATAGTCCAGCAGAATTTCGCCGTGACGGCCCAGCTTGGTGTCCACATTATTGATCAGTGCGTGCGGCAGAACGTCTGCGCCTTTCATGATCATCTTGTCGGAGTTGTCGTAACGGTTGTCGCCGGACTGGGTAAAGATAGGAATCTGTCTGTATTCCGGGTGAAGTCCGTATTCTTCGGCGATCACTTCACACATCAGCTTCTTTTCGGATTTGGCAACGGCATCCAGAATCGCCTGGGATACGCCGTAACGGATTGCGGTGTGAAGACGTTTGCCGTCAACCTGGATGGCTTCCATCGACGCGCACATGTCGCGGAAGTTTGTGATCTCGTGGCCTGCCAGCGTTGGAGCCACGTACTTTTCGATGACAGGAATGAAATCTTCTGCCAGGAACAGCGGATCACGGCCGCCTGCTCCGGAGTACTGCACGGCAGCACAGTCGCCGTATGCGATCTGGCCGTCTTCGAGAACCAGCATGACGGAGATGGATTCTCCGGCCTGACGGACTGCTTTAAATCCTTCGGTTACAGGCTGGCCTATGTATGCGGAACCGTCTGCCTTGGCACCGCCTTTGATGGCCCGCTGGTCATCAAAGAAGAAACCGGTTCTGCCTTTAGAACAAATTACTTTTGTGATTTTCATTTCATTTTCCTCCTACCTTATAAACAGTTTGCAGGCTTTCGTGCTTCGGCAAAGAGATTCCGCAGACACCGTGCCGGTGCCGAGGACTAAACGGAGCCGAAGCAGCGGAAGCTGCTATTTCCACGGACGTCCTACCAGCTTGCCCTTGCTGATGGAGTATACATCGTCGATGACCATCTGGAAGGATGCCGGACGTTTTTCATACTGCGCACGTTCTTCAATCTTTTCTTTATTGAAGTCCTTCAGTTCTTTTGAAAGCGGAACGCCAGCCGGATTCAGGATACGGATGGCACCTTCATTGTCTCTTGCAGGAAGCATCTTGCCTGCATTGTATTTGCTCGGTGCAAACGGGATATCGATCACGCCGGCCTGGAATGCGCGAACCGTGCCGACGGCCACATCGCCTTCGCCCAGTTCGATGACCTTGTCCACGATGCAGCGGGTTTCTGCAGAGATAATCATCATTTCCTGGACGACATGGCTGGTATTTGACAGCTGCTGATCGCAGAGCATGTTGATGATCTGCTTGGTGCAGCGCAGGCCCTGTGCATTCGCTTCCTTTGTCGGTACACCGATTGCTTCATGTGGCGTTTTGACGATAACTTTGGTCGCTTTGGAAAGAGCTGCGATAGTGCTGCCCCATGAGATGACAGAGAAAGCCTGGGCTTCATCCTGCGGGAAGCCGCCCATCCACTGGTGCAGCACCGTGGTGACTTCCACATCGTCGTAACCGTACTTTTTCAGATACTCTTCCGTCAGGGCACCTAAAGAACGGATGGCGGCCACGTCCTGAACCAGATTGCCGCACTGCCCGTAGCCTACCGTAATGTTCTTCACACCCTGCTCTGCAGCAAGCAGAGACTCGATAATCGCAACGGTGTGAGAGATGCACGGAGGAACCAGAGTACCGGTCAGAGGACCATACGGCTCCCGGTTGATGCTGACACCGGCCTCTTCATAAATACCGGTCAGACGATCGCAGTACTGCCAGTCATGAATTGTTTTTTCCAGAGGAACATTCTTGGCATAAGGAATGTTGTAGGAAATTCCGCCGCCCTCATAGCTGGTGAAACCGGCAGCATAAGAAATTTCTGTAAGAAGGCGGGCATCCGGTGTGCCGTGGCGGATCTGTACCGGCGTATCCAGTTCATTGATAATGTCCCGGCAGGCATAAACGCCGTGATTGACCACGGGAAGACCGTTCAGCATGGATTTGCTTTCACGGACGGATTCCTGAATACCGACTTCCGCTTCTTTGTACCGGTTCTGACGGGTGTAGCTGTCGATGGTGGTCGGCAGCAGATCTGCGCCGCCCTTGTCCTGCAGGTAAGTCAGCAGGTCGATGTGATCCTTTACCAGTGCCACACCGGCGCGGGGCTGGATCAGGGTCTTGCCTTCCTTTTTGGCTTTCAGCAGCTTTTTGCCGAACACCTTGTTTTCCGGAAGGCTCTGATGAAATTTCACGGATTCATCAAAATCTACGTCAGCGCCTGTCGGCCACTGTGCAAGTACCTCTTTCTGCTGGCTGTAGAATTCGTCATTGGTCAGTTTTTTATTTTGCAGTTCCATAGGACGTAAGCTCCTTTTTCATTATTTTCAGTGCGGTGTCGGGGGCATACTGACTCAGCAGGCCCATGGCCGACAGAATATATTGGGTATCGATCAGAATCTCGGCATTTCTCGGTCTGAGCGATCCGGGTTCTGAAAGATCGTACAGTGCATAAGAGGCGATGTCTCTTGCTGTTTCCGGCGGGTTATGAATCAGAGAACCGCCGGTGAGGATGATCTTGTCCACACGGGAAAGATCTTTTCCGGACTGTACATAGGTTTCGCCGCATGGCGTATAAACTTTTTCCACGGTACCGGCATGGCGTGTGACTCCCACCTTGATAGCCATGGAGGCCAGCGCCTGATCCAGCCGCCTCTTTTCATCGGTATCCGGCAGGCTGTCGGTGTGCGTGGTGATCTCTGCCAGCAATGTTTCCACCCGATCCTCTGTCAGACCGGAAAGCCGGCTCAGCGCCGGAATGCCCACGGCATCTGCGATGCCCCATGCACTGTAGCGCATACCGATATCTCCTTCAACAGTTCGTTTTGCATAAGGCTCCGGCAGGCCTTTGAGCACCGTGCCGGCTCTGTCAGGCGCGCCATCGGTCATGGAGTAGATATCAGTAGTAGCACCGCCTACATCGGCAGCTACAAGTTCCCCAAAGCCCTTTTCTCTTTCTGTGCCGCGGGAGAGCAGCTCCATGGCGGCAAGAACGGCGGCGGGCGTCGGCATCATAATGCCGGAAATCAGCTCGCTGGCCTGGGAAAGCCCCTTTGCCTGAATGATCCGGTCCAGAAACACCTGCCGAATCTGGTTCTGGGCAGGACCGATATTAAGTTCATTGAATTTCGGCATGACATTTTCACAGCGGATGACCTGACGGCCCGCTTCGGTGAGGATTTTCTCACAGGTCCTGGCGGCCACCCGGTTCCCGGCGAGAATTACCGGAAAGTCGGCCTTACATTCTGCGAGCACCTGGGCATTCTGAATAATGTTATCTTTATTGCCGCCGTCTGTGCCGCCGGTCAGCAGAAAAATATCCGGCTGCAGGGCCTCAATTTCTTCGGCATCATCCTCGGTCAGCTCGTAAGAGTAGACTTTCAGGACTTTTGCTCCGGCACCCAGGGCAGCCTGCCTTGCTGCTTCTGCAGTCAGTTCCGGAACCAGTCCGCTGCTGATCATTTTCAGTCCGCCGGCTGCGCTGGAACAGGCATATCGTGCAGTAAAGTCAAGCTTTCCTGTTTTTTCTTCCAGCTTTTTCAGAGCTTCCTGCAGACCCTCGCCCACATCCGTCTGTACGGTGGTATAGGCGGCCGCGGTACCCAGCAGTGTTTCGCTGTCCATGTCGACGGCTGTGACTTTCGTGTTGGTGCTGCCGAAATCAATCATCAGAACTGGTTTCATCTGCGTCACCTTGCTTCCTTATTTTCAATTTACTCAATACCGAGGTCTTCTTTCAGAGCCGCAATCGTCTCTTCCGGCGGTGTCCCCGGGCCGAATACACGGTTGAAGCCCATCTTCTTGAATCTTGCTTCGACTTCATCAAATGGCTGTTTCCCTACCACGATGTTTCCGCCGACATAAAGAAGAATATCTTTCAGGCCGGCTTCGTTGCACTTGTCTCTCAGACCGCGACAGTCCAGTTCCCCATGCCCGTAGAGGGAGGATACCAGGATCGCATCTGCATCGGTTTCCACAGCAGCGGCTATGTATTCTTCCTGTGAAACCATCACACCCAGATTCGTCACGTCGAATCCGGCGTTTTCAAAGGCATGGTAAAGAATCTGAATTCCTACTGCGTGTACATCGGCGCCAATGACACCAATGACGATTTTCTTTTTGTTTTCCACTTTCGTACCTCACGTTTGGATTTGTTCTAATAATTTAATGTATTATATCTATTATAATACATTGTTATATCTCAATGGTCAACGGTTTAATTGTTCAAAAAGTGTTTTTCGACAGGAGAATAAAAAACGTACCCACGGGAGTTTACCCCTGGGCACGGTCTGACAGTCTATAAGGCGGTCTGGTTTGCGATGTTCGACCATTTGGTATAATACCGTTTTCCGTCGATCACACGTACACCGCGCACCTTGTAATAGTAGAGTGTGCCTTTCTTCAATGATTTCGTGTTGGCCGCTGCCGATGGTTTATCATCTTCCTCACCATATATCACAATCTTTACCACGTCTCCATCTTTGACTTTAATCGGCTGGCCAGCGGCAGTTCCGCTTCGTTTAAGTGCATATGGGTGATTACATAGCTGAGCCGCGGTTCAATTCTTATGGTATTCCCATCCACGATCACTACATCGGCCCGATTCCGATCCATATCCAGCGTATAGCTACCTGTTGTCTCCATTATCGGATAAACTTTTGCCCCGCAGACGGAACAGGTTCTCTGCATTTTGCCGGTCTGAAGCAGCGTAGGCTGTACAAGCACAAGATCCTTCGCAGTATTATATGTATGTTTCGCCTGTTGAGATTTCTGACCGCATTTGCAGAGATAGTAATGCGTATCATCATCATAGGTGTATGTTGTGCTGAACACATGCACATGCTGCCGGTGTCATCCTGGTTGCCTATAACTCTGTTTTATAGTCAGCGCCAAACGCCTCGCCCGTGTTGTTGCAGTTTTCTACGGTAACACCTTCTCTCGCATAACCGACGATCAGACCAATATTTTCACCTCCCGATATGTGATAGCATCCTTCTAAAATTTCACAGCGGCTGGTGCAGTTTTCAATTTGGATGATTGCATTGCTGTCACCCCATGCGTTTACCGTCATTCCCAAAATTCCGCCGGAATATCCCCGGTTGGCCAAAATTCCATCTATAGCATGGCAGTTTTCTATCACCGTCCCATTCCACGCCACCGCGCAGATTCCGGCACAGTTTGCCCCTCTGAAGTAAAAGTTTTCAACGGTCACATTCCGGATCACGGCTCCGTCGCATCTTCCGAACAGTGCATGTTCGCCGCCGCTGTCGAAATCAAAAACCAGACCGGAAATTGTATGATTGTTTCCCTCAAAAATTCCCAAAAAAGTTCCGGCCGTCTGACCGCTATGAGTTGCGATTGGCTGCCACCATGTGATATCACTGAGAAGTTCGACTGTGGATCCTTGAAAACTTGCCCCTGTTCTTGCGATTTCAGCAAAATTCAGGAGCTCCTCCTTGTTGGAAATCGTGTATGTCTGTCCACTTTCAATTGTAATATCTGTGGTGTTCAGCGGGATTTTTCCGACAGCGTTTGCGGGTGCGACCTGTGCCAGAAGCATGAAAAGCGTCGCAATGAATATGACAGAACATGCTTCAGCAAACTTTATTACTTTCTTCATTTGCATTACCACCAGAGAAATAGATCAAGAAACTTCTATCACAGTATTGACAAGTACACTTGGCAATAATAAGATACAGTCAAAATAAATGCCAATAAAACTTGGCAGATGGATTTTGGGAGGAAAGATTATGAACCGAGAAGAAGGTCATCATTCAGGGCAACCGGTATGCCTGCATTGCGGCAGCCATCCTTGCGACCGTCTTTTTCGTGATTCAGATTTTCACCGGCGGCGGAATGGACTACGGCTTATATGCGGTTGTGTTCGCTATGCCGATGGCCGGATTCTGGCTGAAATATATCAAGCTCCGCAAAAAACACGAATTGCTGGTGGCCATCTGCTACACCGTCGGTGTGGCTTTATTCTCTGCGGCACACATTTATGAGCTGATCTCTGCGTCAGCGATTCTGTAGGTGACATATGGATAACGAACTGGTATTGAAAAACAGATTGAAAAAAATTCGGACAGAGCAGGGGCTCTCTCAGGCCAGGCTGGCAGAAATCGTGGGCGTGTCCAGGAACACCATCAGCTCCATCGAAACCGGGCAGTTCAGTCCGACGGCCAAACTGGCGCTGGTCATCTGCATTGCACTGGATAAAAAATTTGAGGAAGTATTTTATTTTTAGGCAGCAGGAATGGGGCATGCGTTAAAATGCGAACTTAGGTGTAAATGCACTTAACTTTTCAGTGAACACTTGATATTTTTCGAAAACGCGGGTATAACCTACTTGAAAGTTAGGGTAAATTACCCATAAGTTTCAAATGTTCGGAGGAATGCAAAATGCTTACAAATCGGTTTATTACGTCGGTGCCCATTGCGGCAGGGTGGTCTGCAGACAGAAAGTTCTGCGTGACGGACGCAGACGGAACAAAATATCTTCTCCGGATTTCGTCGCCGGAGAAAGAGGCGTACAAGCGTCTGGAGTTTCAGATGATGGAAATCATTCAATTGAAACGAGTCAGCTCAGCCCGGCGGCCAAGCTGGCTCTGTTTTATTGCCGCTACTTGAAAAAGCTCTGCTCCTGCATGAACCGGCGAAGCAGGAATAAACAAAAGTATGGGAATGTGCAG
Source organism: Bacillota bacterium (assembly GCA_022770665.1). GTDB lineage: Bacteria > Bacillota > Clostridia > Peptostreptococcales > Anaerovoracaceae > RGIG7179. Next base: position 248 of record JALEHL010000059.1, on the reverse strand, counting down.
ACCGTATCACTGTAACCGATATTTCCTGCAGTGAATTTCAAGCCATGGAGTATGTCAGGATAGTGACTGCTCTGAATCAGCTGCCGGAGAGATTTGGACTGATTGGTGCCTGCTTTGATTTCCACGGGAATCAATTCGTTTGCAGATCGTATAAAGAAGTCTGCTTCCAGTGTTGAATTCTCTTTTTTATAGTAATATAGATCATAGCCCTGTTTGATGAGCGCTTCCGCAGCAAAATTTTCATACAA
>JALEHL010000028.1 GCA_022770665.1 Bacillota bacterium | reverse complement strand
TTTGTTGGCTGACCAGCCGTCTTTCAGGCGAACCTGGATAAGAATTCTTTCGTCGTAAGAAAGATGTTTCCCTTTTTGGTGTTCAGTTGTGGTAGAATATACATGATCCATGGTGATGACTCCTTTGGTGATTGTGATTTGAGCACTTACATTCTACCACAGAAGCACCACTATGGATTTTTATTAAATTGTTCAACTTGATTATACAATCAGCCTTCTACATAAATTTACATAAGTTGATCATTCCATTATTACACAATCATTTCCCATTGTCAATATTCGCGCTGCTTAATCCTCTGGTCAGTTTTTCTGAATGCTTTGATATCCAGATATCAAAGTTTTATGGATGCGCTTCATAGACTTTACGAATTGCCTCGTTTTTTACTTGTTTCTCACAAAATGCAGTCATACAGAACATATTCATTTTTCTGTACCGGATATCCGCAGCAATACGGAAGGACCACGCGGCAGGTTTCACAATAAGATGCATTTCATGATGATTGAATTCATACGTTCTGATAATAAAAAAACGCTGAAACCATTCAGATTTCAACGTTTCGTTGGTGCGGTCTAAGGGATTCGAACCCCCATGAGTCGCCTCACACGGACCTGAACCGTGCGCGTCTGCCAATTCCGCCAAGACCGCATATTCACTTTTTATTTGCTTTCTCTGTCGAACGCAAGATTTATTATACTAGTCTTTTCGCCAAAAAGCAAGTACTTTTTAAGTATTTTTTTAAATACTTGCTTTTTCTGGAGGAAGCAGCTGCTGTTCGAAGGCAAAGAACAGCAGCCGCCGAAACTGCACCTACTCCGTAATCCTTATTTTTTTCTTTCGCAGCCTGCTGTAGACACTGCGTCGCAGAAGAGCGTAAAGGACAGAGAACAGAGGGATGAATGCAACGATTCCGAAAATGCCTGACACGCTGCCGCCTACAACCACTGCCAGCAGCGTCCAGATCGGCGGCAGTCCCACAGATCCTCCCACGACACGAGGATAGATCAGATTTCCCTCAATCTGCTGCACCACGAAAAAGATCACGATAAACCACAATACTTTCGCCGGTGTTTCCACCAGGATCAGCAAAATCCCGAATACAAGGCCGATAAACGCGCCGATAAACGGAATCAGGGCCATCGCCCCGATGATCACGCCGATGGTGATTGCGCTCGGAAAACCGCCGATCAGCAGCACAATGCAGAACATCGCGCCCAGAATCACTGCCTCCAGGCACTGGCCGGACAGGAAACTGCTGAACGTCTTATATGCCAGACTGGCGATATCGCAGATCTCATCCGCCCACGACTTCTTCAGATAAGCATATGCGATTTTCTTCGCCTGAACTCCCAGCTTCTTCTTATTCAGCAGAATATAGATGGCAAAAATCAGTCCGAAGCCGATATCTGCAAGGATGCCTACTGCATTTCCCACCGCAGGAACCGCAGCGGACAGGATCATCCCCAGATTCTCCTGTATTTTTCCAAGAACAGAATGAATATCAATGCGGTTCAGTGCATTTTCCACGGCAGATGTATCAATGTGATGTGCCTGCAGGTAATCCAGCCATTTCGGATATTCCGCCAGAACGCCGGAAATCAGCGTGCCGATGGAGTCCGCCAGATTCGGGAAAATGACACTGGAAATGAATATGATGACCAGCACAAACAGCAGAAGGGTGAGGATCAGACAGACCGGCCCCCTGCCGTGCCGCAGAAAGGAGAGCCCCTTCTTTCCGGAAAGCCGGTCACACTGTTTTTCGAAGAAGTGCATCGGCACATTCAGAATAAATGCCACGATCCCTCCTATGATCAGCGGCATGAAGAGATGGATGACACTCCAGACCCTGCTTCCTACGATATCAAGATGAGAAAGTCCGACGAATGCCCCCACACCGATCAGAATCAGAAGCAGTGCTTCGCGGAACGATCCTTTCCTTCCGTTTCCGGATTTTTCTTCCATCATGCCTTTCTCGTCCCCTTTCGATTAGAGTGCGGCGGAAGGACCCTGAAAGAAGAGCCCCTCCGCCGCAGCCGTTCCTGCTATTTCATAATAATATCCGCGCGTTTTACACGTTCGGGAATGTAAAGATATTCTTCAGATGGCCATCCCACCAGAAGGCCACCGTAGAAACTGTATTTTTCCGGGATACCGAAGTATTCCTTCAGTGCCGGAACGGTATTTGCAAACCGGGTCAGATATCCTGCCCAGCAGGTGCCCAGGCCTGCAGACTGCAGCATCAGGTCCGCATAGTCCAGAGCCAGCGCCGTATCTGCAGCCGGATTGATGGCCTGGTCTCTGGCATAAGCCAGAATCACAGTATCTGCCTTTCCCAGCACCATATTGTTTCCCCGTGCATACTCTGAAATCACTTCCGGACTCTGGCCGGTTTCCTGCAGATATGCCAGGATTTCATCCATCAGTTTCTTCAGCTTTTCTCTGCCCTGCACAACGATATATTTCGCCGGATGCTGGTTTTTCGCGCTTGGCGCCCATGCAGCCGTTTCCAGTGCGTGGCGGATCAGCTCCGGATCCACCGGTTCCTCCCGGAAATCACGATAGGAGCGCCGGGTCAGAAGGAATGTTTCCAGATCTTCAGCAAACGTGTCAGAGACCAGCGGCTTATCCTCCGAAATCATCATAGGCGCCCCGTCAAATTCAATTGCACCTTCAGGACAGACAATCCCGCAGTGCATACATTTTGCGCAGCCGACAGCCTTCTCTTCCAGCACAGAAGGCCGTCCGTCTCTCGCTTCAATTATTGTCCAGATACATACGCGGGTGCACCGGAGGCACCCCACGCATTTGTCATAATTGATTCTGATCATTGCCTTAATCCTGCTTCTTGAAATAGTTTACCGCAGACTGGAACATCTTCATGTCGAAAACGCCCGGCACATTCTGATAAAGGCCGTAACCGATCCGCTCGGAATGACCCATTTTGCCGAATACGCGCCCGTCCGGAGATGTGATGCCTTCGATGGCGCAGACGGAATTATTCGGATTGAACTGGATATCGTCAGTCGGTTTTCCCTCAAAATCCACATACTGTGTGGCGATCTGCCCGTTTGCCGCAAGCTGCTTCACGACGTTTTCGTCTGCCAGGAAACGGCCTTCGCCGTGGGAGATCGCAACGGTATAGATTTCTCCGGCTTCGGTGCCTGCCAGCCATGGAGACTTGCTGGAAGCGATCCGTGTGCGCACCAGTTTGGACTGGTGGCGTCCGATGGTGTTGTAGGTCAGGGTCGGACAGGTTTCATCGGTATCGATGATCTTCCCGTACGGCACCAGGCCCAGCTTGATCAGCGCCTGGAATCCGTTGCAGATGCCGGCCATGAGGCCGTCCCTGTGATCCAGCAGGTCGCCCACACCTTCGCGGATCTGTTCATTCCGGAAGAACGCAGTAATGAACTTGCCGGATCCGTCCGGTTCGTCGCCGCCGGAAAATCCGCCAGGAATAAACACCATCTGGGATTCCTTCAGCTTCGCTGCAAATTCTTCCACGGAGCGGGCAACTGCCTCGCTGGACAGGTTCCGCACCACGAAAATCTCCGCTTCCGCCCCGGCTTTTTCCATGGCTTTGGCGGTGTCATACTCGCAGTTTGTTCCCGGGAAGGCCGGAATCAGCACCTTCGGACGGGCCGTGCACAGTGCCGGCGCGCAGATTTTCCGCTCTGCTTTCTTACAATTATATGTGAAGGTTTCGATTTCTTTTCCCGGCATTTCCAGATTGCAGGTGAATACCGGCTCCAGTTTCTCTTCGTAGGCTTTTTCCAGCGCATCCATGGACAGGCTCTCGTCCTCCCGGGTGATGAAGCGTTCTTCGGTCACCTGGCCCAGCAGAACCGCGTCTTCCGGCAGGCTGCATGTGCCGCAGTCGCATTTTTCTGCATCCATTTCCAGAATAAACGCGCCGTAACGATATCCGAAGATTTCTTCCATCGGCAGGCCGTCTGCATAAGCAAAGCCCAGACCGTTGCCCATGGCCATCTTCAGGATGCCTTCTGCAATGCCGCCGAATCCCGGCGTCCATACCGCCACTGCCTTTTTCTCCTCTGTCAGGCTGCGCACCTGATCATACAGCCGGATCAGAGAATCTGCCGTCGGCAGGCCCTCTTCATCCAGTGCAGGCTTCAGCAGATATACCGGATCCCCTGCTTTTTTGAATTCCGGAGATACGACATGGTCTACGTCCTCTGTGGTCACGGCGAAGGAAACCAGTGTCGGCGGTACCGTCAGCTGCTCAAACGTGCCGCTCATGGAATCCTTGCCGCCGATCGCCGCGACACCCAGTGCCAGCTGCGCCTTCAAAGCACCCAGCAGTGCAGATACCGGCTTGCCCCAGCGTTCGGAATCCTTTCCCAGTTTTTCGAAATATTCCTGGAACGTCAGATACACATCTTCAAATTTCGCACCGGTGGCGATCAGTTTGGAAACGGATTCCACCACCGCCAGATATGCGCTGTGATACGGTGATTTTTCTGCAATATACGGATTATACGCCCAGGACATCATGGAACAGGTGGTAGTATCTTTTCCCTGGACCGGGATCTTATGCACCATCGCCTGAACCGGTGTTCTCTGCCGTTTTCCGCCAAACGGCATCAGGACAGAGCCTGCGCCGATGGTGGAGTCAAACCGCTCAGACAGGCCGCGGCGTGAGCAGACATTCAGATCGGAAGCCAGCGATTGATACTGGCCGCAGAAATCATCCGTCACGGTTTTCTGCCAGACCTGCAGCTTTGGCATCAGCACTTCAATATGTTTCTCTGCTCCGTTGGAGTCCAGGAATGCTCTGGAAACGTCCACGATCGGCTTGCCGTTCCACAGTTCAACCAGACGGGGTTCTTCCGTCACCACAGCAACTTTCGTCGCTTCCAGATTCTCCGCTGCCGCAAGTTCCAGGAACCGGTCCGCATCTTCCGCCGCCACAACCACAGCCATCCGCTCCTGTGATTCGGAAATGGCCAGTTCCGTGCCGTCCAGACCTTCATATTTCTTTGGAACCTGATTCAGATCAATCCGCAGACCGTCAGCCAGTTCGCCGATGGCAACCGAAACGCCGCCGGCACCGAAGTCATTGCAGCGCTTGATCAGCAGAGACGCTTCCTTATTCCGGAACAGGCGCTGCAGCTTTCTTTCTTCGGGTGCATTTCCTTTCTGCACCTCTGCGCCGCAGGTCTCCAGTGACTGTACTGTATGGGATTTCGAGGAGCCGGTTGCGCCGCCGCAGCCGTCCCGGCCCGTTCTGCCGCCCAGCAGAATAACCACATCACCCGGTACCGGACGTTCCCGGCGTACATTTTCCGCAGGCGCCGCGCCGATCACCGCACCGATCTCCATTCTCTTGGCCGCATAGCCTTCGTGATACAGCTCATCTACAATGCCAGTGGTCAGTCCGATCTGGTTTCCATAGGAGGAATAGCCTGCTGCCGCTGTCGTCACAATCGTTCTCTGCGGCAGTTTCCCTTCCAGCGTTTCACTGACCGGCTTCAGCGGGTCTGCCGCACCGGTGACACGCATTGCGGCATAAACATAAGACCGTCCTGACAGCGGGTCGCGGATTGCGCCGCCCACGCAGGTGGCCGCACCGCCGAACGGCTCGATTTCCGTCGGATGGTTGTGGGTTTCATTCTTGAACAGAAGCAGCCAGTCCTGCTGCTCGCCTTCCACATCGACCTTGATCTTCACGGTGCAGGCATTGATTTCTTCGGATTCGTCGATCTTCGGCAGCCTGCCCTCCTGTTTCAGGACTTTTGCTGCAATAGTTCCAATATCCATCATGTTGACCGGCTTCGTCCGTCCGATCTCTTCTCTGGCATCCAGATACCGCCGCCATGCCTTTTCCAGAATCGGGTCCTGGAACGTGACTTTATCGATGGTGGTGGAGAAAGTGGTATGGCGGCAGTGATCCGACCAGTACGTATCGATCATGCGGATCTCTGTAATAGTCGGATTTCTTTTTTCGCTGCGGAAATATTCCTGACAGCATGCTGCATCATCCACATCCATGGCCAGTCCGTAATGCGCCACGAAATCAGACAGCCCCTGCCGGTCCAGCTCTGTGAATCCCTCCATCACAGCGACTTCCGTCGGGATGTCGTAATCTGCAGCGAGGGATTCCGGCTTCTCCATGGATGCTTCTCTGGCTTCCACCGGATTGATCACATATTTTTTGATCTCCACAAGCTGCGTATCTGTCACGGCTCCGTAAATCGCATATACCTTCGCGGTCCTTACGGTCGGCCGTTCTTTCTGAGAAATAATCTGGATACACTGTGCTGCAGAATCCGCACGCTGATCGAACTGTCCCGGCAGGTATTCCACCGCAAAAACAGCGGCAGCGTCCGGTGCGGCAAACTCTTCCGTCACCACATCCAGCTGGGGCTCCGCGAATACGGTATACTCGGCATAATCAAACAGTTCCCTGTCGATATTCTCCACATCATACCGGTTCAGCAGACGGACGTCCGTGACGGACCCGATCTGCAGCAGTCCCCGGATATCGCCCAGAAGTTTCTTCGCTTCATGATCCAGACCCGGTTTCTTTTCTACGAATATTCTATATACCATTTCTATTTCTCCTTTGCGGCAAGGGCACGTGCACCGATGTCTTTTCTGTAATATGCATTCTCAAAGTGGACTTTCTGCACCTGGCGGTACGCTTCGTCCACCGCTTCTTTCAGAGTGGTTTTCCGGCTGACAACGCCGAGCACACGGCCTCCGTTTGTTACGACCGTGCCGTCGTCCTTCTTCTTCGCTCCGGCGATGTACAGCGTGCCTTCAAAATCGTCATCCACGGTGATCGGGAATCCTTTTTCATAGCTCTTCGGATACCCCTCGGATGCCATAACCACACAGCAGGCGCTGTCATCGGCGAACTTCACCATATCCTCCGTCAGACGTCCTTCCGCGGTCGCCATCATGATATCCAGCAGATCACTGTCCAGAAGCGGCAGGACCACCTGAGTCTCCGGATCTCCGAAGCGGCAGTTGTATTCGATAACCTTCGGTCCGTTTTCTGTAATCATCAGGCCGAAGTAGAGGCAGCCCCGGAATTCTCTTCCTTCTTTTTTCATGGCCTCGATGGTCGGCAGAAAGATTTCTTTCATGCACCGGTCCGCTACGTCCTTCGTGTAATACGGATTCGGCGCCACCGTTCCCATGCCGCCGGTGTTCAGGCCCTTATCGCCGTCCAGTGCACGCTTGTGGTCCATGGAGGAGACCATCGGAACCACGATATTTCCGTCAGTAAAGGACAGTACCGAAACTTCCGGTCCGGTAAGGAATTCTTCGATGACGATGTTGCTTCCGCTTTCTCCGAAAATCTTCTCTTCCATCATGGAAACCACTGCATTTTTCGCTTCTTCCCGGGTTTCCGCGATGATCACGCCTTTTCCCAGTGCCAGTCCGTCCGCCTTGATGACCGTCGGGATCGGGCAGGTTTCCAGGTAAGAAAGCGCAGATTTTTCGTCAGTGAACACTTCGTACTGTGCGGTCGGAATGCCGTATTTTTTCATCAGATTCTTGGAGAAGACCTTGCTGCCTTCGATGATGGCTGCTGCCTTATTCGGGCCGAAAGCCGGAATTCCGGCTTCCTGCAGCGCATCCACACAGCCCAGCACCAGAGGATCGTCCGGTGCCACTACGGCGAAGTCGATCTTCTGTTCCACCGCGAACTTCACGATGCCTTCGATGTCCTTCGCGCCGATGTCCACACAGGTCGCATCTGCCGCGATTCCGCCGTTTCCGGGCAGGGCGAAGATGTCTTCTACGTTTTTATTTTCTTTCAGTTTCTTGATGATGGCATGCTCCCTGCCGCCGCCACCAACGACTAATAATTTCATTTCATTGTGTCCTTTCTCGTATCAGGACTTTTTTCCTTCCTTCCGGATATCCCGTTCAAACCAGAAAAGTCCTGTACGACAATATAATCACTGTAATGTGCTTATTCCACTATACTTCAATATCAGTGATGGAACAGGCGCATTCCTGTGAATGCCATCGCCATATCATATTTATTGCAGCAGTCGATGACCACGTCGTCCCGGATGGAGCCGCCCGGCTCTGCGATATAGGACACGCCGCTTCTCTTTGCCCGCTCGACGTTGTCGCTGAACGGGAAAAAGGCATCGCTTCCCAGAGCTACACCGGTGATGCCCGACAGGTATTCTGCCGCTTCCTCTGCGGTCAGAGGTTCCGGCTGCTCTGTGAAATACTGCTGCCAGATTCCGTCGGCACAGACATCCTCTTCATTCTTGTTGATATATCCGTCGATCACATTGTCTCTGGTCTGCCGGCCGATCTCTTCCTGAAACGGCAGGTTCAGCACCTTCGGATGCTGGCGCAGATGCCAGGTGTCCGCTTTGGTGCCTGCCAGACGGGTGCAGTGGATTCTGGACTGCTGTCCGGCTCCTACACCGATGGCCTGTCCATCCACTGCAAAGCAGACGGAGTTGGACTGGGTATATTTCAGAGTGATCAGCGCGATGATCAGATCACGCTTTGCACTGTCTGGCAGTTCCTTGTTCTCTGTCACCAGATTTTCCAGAAGCGCCTCGTTAATTTTGAAATTGTTTCTTCCCTGCTCGAAGGTGATGCCGAAGACCTGCTTGTGCTCCGCTTCGGCAGGAACATAAGAAGGATCAATCTGCACGATGTTATAAGCACCTTTCTTTTTGCCTTTCAGGATTTCCAGTGCCTCCGGCTCATATCCCGGCGCAATGATTCCGTCGGACACTTCCCGTTTGATGATCCGTGCCGTCGTCACATCGCAGACATCACTCAGAGCGATCCAGTCGCCGAAAGAGCTCATGCGGTCGGTTCCTCTGGCTCTGGCATAAGCGCAGGCCAGCGGGGAATCATCCAGACCCTCGATGTCATCCACGAAGCATGCTTTCTTCAGGTTCTCCGGCAGCTTCACGCCCACTGCCGCGGAGGTCGGGCTCACATGCTTGAAGGATGTGGCACACGGCATATTCAGCGCTTCTTTGATTTCTTTCACCAGCTGCCAGGAGTTCAGGGCATCCAGGAAGTTGATGTAGCCCGGACGGCCGTTCAGAATGGTGATCGGTAGCTCGCTGCCGTCTGCCATATAGATCCGCGCCGGTTTCTGGTTCGGATTGCATCCGTATTTTAACTGAAATTCTTTCATTTTCTCTATATCTCCCGTTTTTTATAACTCGTGCTTGTTAATCAGTCTGCTTTCATATTTTCCTGTGGCCAGGTCGGTGTAACGCACATACAGGGAAATCTTGTTGTCCTCATTGAGGCTTTCCCAGATTTCCTTCGTGAAAGCGTCGATATCCTGCGGTATCGCCACCCGTTCCGGCTCGCCCTGGAAGGTCGGCAGCGGATTTCCGTCACCCATGTAGGTGTGGATCAGGTGGCCCAGCCCGGCTTTGCTGCCATAATCATAGGTAAACCGGTTGCAGAAGGAGCCTTCTGCGTCGCCGCTTTTCAGAATACTCATTTCATAGGTGAAGTCACCGTCTCCGAAGGTGATCATGCCGCTGATTCTCGGTGTCCAGTTCGGGCCGTCCGGTTCGAACTCTCTGGTCTTCAGGGACTGGCGGAAACACTTTCCTTCCTTCAGGCCTTCGTAAATGGTGTCGGTCTGGTCTCCGTTGGTGACGATCAGCTTGTTTTCATACATCCGGATCGGGGAGTAGATGATCAGGGAAGGGTCCTCCACTTTGGACGCGTCAAACGGATAAATGGTAATGTCATCGCCTTCTTCCCGGAATACCCGGTTTCGGCTGTTTTCGGACCGGCCCATGATGAAATAGGCGGTGACCGCCTGCCTGCCGTCCGGGGTCTTTCCCAGCAGCACGCCGCGGCCTACATAGCTGTTATTCTCAACCACCTTCTGAAAGGATGGGGTTTCATATACGTTCATTTTCTGCTCTCTCCTTTCTCAGCTTCTCGCTGAGCATCTGGGCTGCACGGGGCAGGATGATCCACTCTGCCTGCTCCATGACCCGTTTCTGCAGCACCTCCGGCGTATCCCCGGGCTGCACCGCCACTTCTTTCTGGAGGATGATCTCGCCTCCATCCGGGATTTCATTCACAAAATGCACCGTGGCGCCGGTCACGGTTTCCCCCGCTGCCAGCACGGCCTCGTGGACTTTCAGCCCGTAGAACCCTTCCCCGCAGAACTTCGGGATTAGGGACGGATGGACATTGATGATCCGTTTTTCGTATTTCCGGGTGAACTTCGCGCTGAGGATGGTCATGAATCCCGCCAGAATCAGGAAATCCACGTGATATTCCTCCAGTTTCCCGATGATGGCTGCCTCGAAGGCTTCCTGACTTCCCAGCTCTTTTTTCAGAATCACGGCAGAATCGATGTCGGCTCTGGCTGCCCGCTCCAGGGCGTATGCCTTGCTGTTATTGGCGATGACCAGTACGATTTCACCGTCAGTGATCACATTCCCCTGGGCGTCGATCAGTGCCTGCAGGTTCGTGCCGCCGCCGGAAACCAGGACAGCAATCCGTGTCTTGCGGCCTCCTGCGGCGGCCGGGGAAGAAGCCGGGACGGCGGATTTTGCGCCGCCTACCATAAGATGACTCCTTCGTCACCCTTTACGATTTCGCCCATGACATAAGCATCCTCGCCGTTTGCCTTCAGCACTTCCAGTGCCTTTTCCGCATCCTCTGCGGAGACCACGATGGACATGCCCACGCCCATGTTATAGGTGTTGAACATATCCCGTTCCGGAATATTTCCGGTTTCCGCCAGCAGTTTGAAGATCGGCAGAACCTTTACGTCGTCCTTTTTGATCTTGGCGCTGTATCCCTTCGGCAGGGATCTTGGAATATTTTCATAGAAGCCGCCGCCGGTGATGTGGGAGATTGCCTTTACTTCCACGGCATCCAGCAGTGCCAGAACCGGCTTCACATAGATTTTGGTCGGTGTCAGCAGGGTCTCGCCCAGGGACTTGCCGCCCAGTGCTTCCACCGGAGATTTCAGATCTGCGTTTTCCACGTCGAAGACTTTCCGCACCAGAGAGAAGCCGTTGGAGTGTACGCCGCTGGACGGCAGGGCGATGATCACGTCGCCTTCTTTTACCTTGGTGTTGTCTAGGATCTTGTCTTTATCGACCACGCCCACTGCGAAACCTGCCAGATCGTATTCGTCCTCCGGATAGAATCCCGGCATTTCTGCGGTCTCACCGCCGGTCAGAGAAGCGCCGGACTGGACGCAGCCTTCTGCCACGCCGGCCACCAGCTGGGCGATCTTTTCCGGATAGTTTTTGCCGCAGGCGATGTAATCCAGGAACAGCAGCGGTTTCGCACCGCAGCAGATAATATCGTTGACGCACATGGCCACGCAGTCGATTCCCACCGTGTCATGCTTGTCCATCAGGAAGGCGATCTTCAGCTTGGTTCCCACGCCGTCGGTTCCGCTGACCAGGACCGGTTTCGTAATGCCGGTCATATCCAGTTCCACCAGCCCGCCGAATCCGCCGATACCGGACAGCTCCTGGCCGGTCAGGGTTCTGGCAATGTGCTCTTTCATCAGCTCCACTGCCTTGTATCCGGCGGTGATGTCTACGCCTGCTGCCTTGTAGCTTTCACTCTGACTCTTCATTCTTTCTTTCCCTCTCTTTCGGAAATTTTCCCTTCAAATCTGTTCTTTTTCGTATTCTTCGGCACTTCGGTCGGATAGTTTCCGCTGAAGCAGGCGGTACAGAAACGTTCCGTATCGTCTTCATCACCGGTCAGCCGCACCACATCCTCCATTGTCAGATACCCAAGGCTGTCCGCGCCGATAATCTGCCGGATTTCTTCAATCGTATGATGGTTGGCAATGAGCCTGTCCTTCGAGTCGATGTCCACACCGTAGAAGCACGGGTCAGTGAAAGGCGGTGCCGAAACACGCATATGGACTTCCTTCGCGCCGGCCTCCCGCAGGAGCCGGATAATCGGTCCGCAGGTGGTGCCCCGGACAATGGAGTCGTCTACCATAACGACCCGTTTGCCTTTCACGGTCTCTGATATGGTGTTCAGCTTGATCTTCACCTTATCCTCCCGGTTTGCCTGTCCCGGAGAAATGAAGGTCCTGCCGATATATTTGTTCTTGATGAATCCGATGCCGTACGGAATCCCCGAAGCCTGGGCATATCCCAGTGCTGCATCCAGACCCGAATCCGGCACGCCGATCACCACGTCAGCTTCCACCGGATGGCTCTGTGCCAGGAATCTGCCGGCCCGCAGCCGCGCATTATGCACGGAATATCCGTCGATGACGGAGTCCGGCCGGGCGAAATAGATGTATTCAAACACGCACATGGACTGCTTCTGTCTGCCGCAGTGATCCCGGATCGACCGGATGCCCTCCTGGGTGAAAACGAGGATCTCACCCGGCTCGATATCCCGAATAAACGTGGCGCTCACTGCATCCAGCGCACAGCTTTCAGAGGCCACCACATATTTTCCGTCGCTTGTTCTGCCATAGCAGAGCGGCCGGAATCCCTTCTCATCTCTTGCGGCGATCAGTTTCGACGGTGACATGATCACCAGGGAATAAGCTCCCTTCAGACGATTCATGGCACGGTTCACAGCCTCCTCGATGGAAGGTGCGGAGATGCGTTCTTTGGTGATAATATAGGAGATGACCTCTGTATCGCTGGTGGTATGGAAAATGGATCCGTTCATTTCCAGTTCCTGCCGCAGCTCATAGGAATTGGTCAGGTTTCCGTTATGCGCCAGCGCCATACGTCCTTTTACATGGTTGACCACGATGGGCTGTGCATTGAGACGGCCGCCGGCACCGGTGGTGCCGTACCGCACATGTCCCACGGCGATGTTTCCCTCGCCCAGACTCTTCAGCACATCTCTGGTAAATACGTCATTTACCAGCCCTACATCTTTATAATCATGAAATAGTCCGTCATCATTGACTACAATGCCGCAGCTTTCCTGTCCCCGATGCTGCAGCGCATACAGTCCGTAATAGCAGGACCGTGCCAGATCCTCCGTCTTGTCTGAAAAAATGCCGAGCACTCCGCATTCTTCTCTCAGTTTATCCATGTCTTCCCCGTCTCTCTTTCCTGTATGAATTCTAGCCGAAAATTCTGCGCATCATTTCCTGATATGCGTCTTCCACACCGCCCATATCTCTTCTGAAGCGGTCTTTATCCAGCTTCTCGTGAGTGGTCGCATCCCACAGGCGGCAGGTATCCGGAGAGATCTCGTCGGCCAGGATAATCTGTCCGTCCGGCGTCTTTCCGAACTCGATCTTGAAGTCGATCAGATCCACATTGATCTTCTTAAAGAACGCTTTCAGGAATTCATTGATCTTGAAGGTCAGTTCCTTAATCGTGTTCAGTTCTTCTTCGGTTGCATAACCCATGGCCAGAATATGATAATCATTGACCATCGGATCTCCCAGATCATCATCCTTATAGCAGAATTCCAGGATGGTCGTCTTCAGCGGGGTGCCTTCTTCCACGCCCAGACGTTTGGAGAAAGAACCGGCTGCCACATTGCGGATGATCACTTCCAGCGGCACGATGGAAACTTTCTTCACGACAGTTTCCCGATCATTGAGCTCCTCTACAAAATGGGTCGGCACGCCTTCCTTCTCCAGCTGCTGCATCAGGTAGTTGCTCATCTTGTTGTTCACTACGCCCTTGCCGCGAATGGTTCCTTTTTTCAGACCGTTGAATGCGGTGGCATCATCTTTATACGATACGATGCAGTAATTTGCATCATCGGTTGCAAACACTTTTTTGGCTTTTCCTTCATACATCTGTTCTCTTTTTTCCATTGGTTTTGTCTCCTCTTCTGTTCTTTTGCTCCTGTTCTGCTGTTTTCTGCCGGTCTTCTAGTAGACGTCCGGCATTTCCAGGTCTTCTGCCGTGGAAACTTCGGTTACTTTATTGTACTTTTCTTCAATCGCGGCATTCTTTGCCAGCACCTTTTCTGTGGCTTTTCTTCTGTATGCTGTCAGTTTTTCTGCCAGCTCCTCATCTTCAACCGCCAGGATCTGCACGGCCAGAAGGCCCGCGTTGGCTGCACCGTCAATGGCTACGGTGGCTACCGGCATGCCGCTTGGCATCTGTACGGTAGAAAGGAGTGCGTCCAGTCCGTCCAGTGTAGAGGACTTTACCGGAATGCCGATGACCGGAAGGGTGCTGTGCGCTGCCATGGCCCCTGCCAGATGGGCTGCCTTTCCTGCCGCCGCAATGATGACGCCGATTCCGTTTTCTCTCGCGTTCTTCGCAAAATCCGTCGCCTCGTCCGGTGTGCGGTGTGCGGACAGCACGTGTACTTCAAACGGCACGTCAAACTGATCCAGAATATCAAACGCTTTCTCTACGACCGGAAGATCGCTGTCACTTCCCATGATGATACCGATTTTTTTCATCTCGTCTCCTCCTGTTTCTGTTTCTGCGCCCCGCAGGGGCATTCAAATAAAAATGGACAGTTCTATCCCTTGCTTCACATAGAACTGCCCAGACGGTCGACTACTACTTATAACTCCTGCTCCTTCGTGGTACTCCACTTTATTTCCGTCAGTCGCAGCAGCTTTTGATTTTTACAGTAACATTATAGTATATCCGGCCTTTTGCGTCAAGAAAAAGGGGATGAAAAGGAGATGAAAAAGGCGCGGAAATACAGTCAGCATCTGATGAATATGCCGTCATACTTTCCCGCTTGCCAGTCCGTCCTGCTCTTCTTTCCACAAGCTTCCCCGTGATTCTCATCCTCATTCTCCGCTCCCTTTTCCTGCACGCGAAGTTCCACTATATTCTTCCGCCTGCAAGGACAAAAACAGCCGCCACAGCGAGCACCACAAGGCACCCGCCGAAAGCGGCCAGCAAACGTTTTACACTGTACTTTTTCTCAAAATCCGTCGTCCCTCTGTCTCTCATCTCTTACACCCCCTGATGCGAAGACATAACCCCTCATGTTTCGACATTTCTTACAGATACTTTAGCATACCTCTGCTGCCTTTGCAACCGATTTTTACACTCCGCGTTTTCCTGCCCGGCTTTCCATGAAAATGTCCGCCATCGTGGAGCCAAGAGAAAACAAAGAGACAATGAGATATAACGAAAAATTGCACAGGAAGTACATCAGACCTCCTTCCCTTACGCCGGAGCTTCCAAATACATATCCGATCATGAGAAAGAGAATCACTGCAGCGATCCTGGCCGAAAGCCCGCGCCATTGACCTGCCTGCTGCACTTTCTGATGATACTTTTCCGTATTTTTCCGAAATAGAATAAGCAATACTATGGTTAGCACTGCAGGAATCACAACATAGTAAACGAATAACACGATGTCAGAATTCCATCCGTCCGGCATTGAGCTTGAAATCAGAAATCCAAATGCCGAGAAATAGATTAACAATAGAATGCATTGCCCAAAGGTCATAAGAAAAAAGAAAACCATCTTTAAAACACTCCCCCAAAACATAATCATACTTTTCAAGCTGCATCCATAATATAATATGTGTACTGTGCATCCTTTAGGAACCCTGCAATTCGCTTTCCTCCCTGCATCGGTCGGAAAACAACTGGGCATGGGGATGTCGGAAACAGGTCATTTCTTTTTTCGAACTGATTGTCAGCTGCATCAATGCTGTAAATACTGAAGCTACTGTCCACACACAACGCCTCGTTCTGATCTCCCCCGCACATTCGGTAGAACGGTTCTGGAACCGCCTCTTCTGATTTTTCACCCGTTCTGAACTGATAGCGAAGCAGTCTAAAAAGACCCGTTTCTTCCCAGTCTCCCAGTCCGCATACAACATGATCTTTTGTCAGCGCATAGGATGTTATTTTTCCATCAAGCCTGACCTGTGAAATCATCCCGGATGCATCTGCAACCACGAGTTCCGCATATTTGCTGTCTCCTCCTGCAGGGAAGCAGATTTCTTTTGAATTGCAGGCAGCGGAAGTGTTTATCAGCCAGTTGAGATTTTCAGATATAATGCAATTCATCCCGTGTTCTGTGACGCTGCTCAGTCCTGCTGTCTCGTCTTCAAAATTCATCCATAAAACAAGTGGAACTCCGTTTGCCATACTGATTGACGGAAGCTGATCAGGATATATGCAGGTTCCTTCCAGCATTACGTCACTTGAATGCTCCGACAAATATACTACCTGCCACTCCAGATTCTCTTTTCCTTCCGTAGAGTTAACGTAAATCAACCCATCTTGAAAGGGTGCTGCGCTGTAAGATAATGCATCCATGTCCATCGGATAAATTCTTTTGATTTCTTCCTCTTCCAGGTCATATAAAATAAACGCCCTTGTTTCTGCTCCAATGCTTCGATACGCATCCTCCGTATCGTCGTTCTTGCATTCTAACGCAAGCAGCATTTCCGTTTCACTGGAATAAACGCAAAACGTGCTCCAGTCTTTTTCCAGCATAATTTTGCAGTCAACTTTACTGCAGCTTTCCTTCGCTGAAGAATCACCGCATCCAAGGAGGCAGAATATCACAAGAGAGATCGCAATCGCTGCCTGCATTTTCTTTTTCATATTTCACTACACTCCCCTTCCTATCCGATTTTAATCAAAAACTGGTATGCAGTAACTTCTTGTGTTCAGCATACCAGTTTCTTTCTCGCCATTTCAAGTGCAATGTTGTAAGTGCGCGATTTTTGATGTAAACGCTTATTTTTTTACATTATCTGGGTGGATTGGAAGCTGTATTTCTGTGAAAACATATTCCTGTTCCTCTCCTCCTTCAATTCTCCGCTGAACCATCCCGCCAACTCTGGCCACGGCATCCATGATATTCCGGATACCTAGTCCATGGTTTTCTTTCTCCGATTTCGATGTATGATCGACCTTCATCTGTCCAGCTTCAATGAGAGGACGCTCTGCTACGGGATTCTGCACGCAGATAAACTGTTCCTCCCGAAACCGGGAAAAAGAGACACTGATCTTCCGGTCTTGTTTGCATTTCTCTGTTGCTTCATAGGCATTGGCGATCCCATTGGTCAGGATTACACAGAGATCCGTTTCCGGCACATCGAACGTCTCTGCGAACTGGCCCATGAGCTGAATTTCAATACCGTCTTTCAAACCTTTTCCGTAATACTGATTCATCACTGCATCTCCGATAATGTTTCCGGTTGCAAGATGTTTTATTACTTCCTGTCTTCCCATGAGTTCTGCTACATAGAATAGTACACGCTGATCGCCCGCTTCCTCTGCCAGCGAGGCGATCGCATACAGATGGGCACTGCTGTCATGACGGAACTGACGCAGTTCCTGCTGTTTGTCATGCAGGAGATGATACTGTCCAGTCTGTTCTTCGATGCAGCGGTCTTTCAGTTCTGTCTGCATTTGCAGTTCCTTCCGCTGAAAATAGAGCCAGATACTCAGTGCGATAACCACAGTGAATACCATCCCGGTCAGACCATCCACAATGGTCAGAATTCCCTCCATTTTCAATGCGTCTTCTTCCGCTGTACTATAGTAGCTGAAAGTAGGAATGAAAAGAATGGCAGTAAAAATCAGATACATCCAGAGCGGTATCTGCAGCAGGGTCTGATGGATTACCTGCCGCTTTTCTCTCAACAGCCACGCCAGCAGAAGAAACAGAACTAAAATCAGTGTATTACACACAAGTGTCGCCTGTGTCCATCCTTCTCCCGTGCGTACATCTACCTGCCATACTGCAGTGATAATGCCCATAAAAAAGCTGTATATTGATGCCTTCGCCATGTCATAGATAAGAATTACACCAAGTTTTACTTTCTGAAGGGTCAGAAATAGAATCAGGTATGCAGATAAATAGACTATCAATGCGGCTACTTCATTATTTGGGAAAATTACAGGAAGCACAGCAATAAATAGAACCCCCCATCAGGGCGCCCTTCTTTGCATGCTGCCTGCGAAACGGACAGTTAAAAAGAAAGTGGAACGCGATATAGTTTCCCAACATATCAAAACACCGCAGCCCGATTCCCATCCATGCTATCATCCGCCATACCTCGCCATCTTCCTGCAGTAGTGCAGGTATTTTTCTTCGCACCCTTTCTTCCTGCGGGTGCTGAACGGAAAGAGTTCTTCACAGTCATCCAGCCGGACTCCCTTCTTCTCCAACCTTGCCACATAGCGGCAGCCCACGATGCAGGTATCACTGATCCGAAGAAAATCCTCCGCAGGCAGCATGGACTCCCAGACCGAGAGAGAACGCCGAAGAGTGTATTTTGCGCCGGAAGCAAGCCGAACCTGGCTGTAAATATCTTTCACCTGTATCCAGACGATATCGCCGACTGCCAGCTGCGTCCCGTCTTCCAGATTTACCGTCTCATAGATGCTATACAGGTCGAAGAATTTCTTCATCAGCTGGCAGAGCCGGTCGTAGTCCATCGGTTTTTCGAAGAAGCCGATCACGTTGCGGCCAAAGGCGTCCCAGACTGCTTCGCTGTGGCTGGTGACGAAGATGATCAGGCTGTCGGCACTCTTTTTTTCCAGTTCGTCGCGGATGGATAGTCCGCTCCTGCCAGGCATCTCGATGTCGAGGAACAGCAGATCTGCGGGAAAATCTTCCGCTGTGTCATAGCTGGTGACGCCCAGAATACGCATGGCCCGTCCATACTCGTCTTCGTATCGCAGCAACAGGGTTTTCATCTGCTCTACGATTTCCGGCTGATCGTCGCAGACCAGCACGTTGATTTTTCTCATAGTGTATCTTCCTTCCCTCTTGTACTTTAATGATACATGCGGGACAGGCGGGATGCAAGAGAAATGATGTAAGTGTGCGTTTTTTGATGTAAGTGAAAAGATGCGCATCTGCAGCCAGCCGGATACAAAAAATGATTTTTCTTGTATCCCAGTTCACTCAACCTGGGATTGTCACAGTAACACAGGCTACCCGCCACACGTTCCAGATTTTTCAGGGTAAGTTCAAAATCATTCAGCAGATATTTTCTGCATCTAGGGTAATGAGAACACTATAATCCATATTTTAGCCTCATGTCTGCCAGAACCTCTTCGCCAGTCTTAACGGTACCGTCCGCAGCATGCTGCCTTGCCTGCTCCAGCTTATTCAGGAGCTGCTCCTCGGTCATGTGTGTAAATGAATCATGGGCTGCACTCTTTTTTATCTCAAACGGAAAGCCGTTGTGTGCAACTGCCTGCGTCAGAAACATACGAATTGCAGTTGTCGTGTCTGTACCCAAATCATGAAACAAGTTATCTGACTTTCTTTTCAGTTCATCATCGATTCTCACCTGAATTGTGCCCATTTTCGAATCCTCCTCGTTATAATCGTATTATATTTATACTGCATTATCATTGTAATAGCAATGATTTTGCATTTTGCAGTATGCCTGTTTCTGCATTTCCAGTTCCTGTCTCCCTCGACACATGCTCTTTTCTTTCTAATATTAAATCGTACAAAGGATGGGAGGGATTCTTTTGATACAACTGATAAAAAAGGTGCATGTGTTTCGGCAGGGCGCATGGCGGTCTGGTGAAATACTGATTGCATGGGAACGGTCATTTCGGGACGGAGAAAATATGCACTGCATACAAAGGATCGCACGCTGTCAGAGCTTCCAATCCTTTTTTGCAAACAAAAAGGGACGCCAAACGGATCGATCCGATTCAATTGGCGTCCCCTTTGGCTTGCAGAAATCGCTTCCACCCGTCAATCGGATAGTTCGTACTGGTGCTATAAGCCCCTAGTTCCAAATTCTACTTTCCTCCATCCTCCGCACTCGCTTTTTCCTGCCGCAGCATCCACAGGAAGTAAGCGGTACAGATGATGATCTGTACCACGGTGGAGCACGGTATAGCCAGACCGATATGAAACAGCGAAACCGGCTGCAGGCGGCTCATGAACCAGGATACCGGGATCCGCACGCCAAATGCACCGATAATACCCTGCACCATGACCAGCGTCATTTTGCCGCAGCCGTTGAAATATCCGATATAGCAGAAAAGAAAGGCGACGATCATAGTGTCGATGGCATAGGCTTTCAGATAGTCTGCCGCAGCCAGCACCACCTGGCGGTCCGCTGCGAAAATTCCCGCCAGCAGATCACCGTGAAAGAACGTGACGGTAAACATCAGGATGCCCACTGCCAGTGATGCACCCATGCCCCAGGCCATAGCACGGCGGGCCCGCACCGGTTTGCCTGCACCGATGTTCTGTGCTACAAAAGCAGACAGTGCCTGAGAAAAGGATGATGGCACCAACATGATGAAGCTGCAGACTTTCTCTGCCACGCCCACACCGGCAGAAGGAATCACACCTAAGCTGTTGACGATGGCTGCGATGACCAGGAAGGAAATTCCCACCAGACCCTCCTGCAGCGCAACAGGGAATCCCAACTTCAGCATGCGGCCCACTGTATTCTTCTCCGGCCGCAGATGCTGTTTCCTGAAATCCACCGGCATACCCCGTTTCCGCAGGATGATCAGGCACAGCAGCACACTGAATCCCTGCGCCATCACCGTGGCCAGCGCAGCGCCCTCTGCTGCCATGTCCAGCACCGCCACGAAAATCAGATCACCTGCAATGTTGAATACGCAGGCAAATGCCACCGTCATCAGCGGCGTTCTGGAATCTCCCAGTCCCCGGAATACACTGCCCAGCACGTTATACGCCACGATAAACAGCGTTCCGGCAGCACAGATCCTCACATAGCCCACCGTTGCTTCAAAGGCTTCCGCCGGTGCCTGCATGACCACCGCCAGCTGCCGTGTAAAAATCAGCACGCCAGCTGTCACCACTGCAGCCAGCACAGCGAAAACCGTGATGCTGTTTCCGATAATTCTGCCTGCTTCTTCCGATCTTCCATTGCCGATGGCTTGTCCCAGCATGATGGTGGTGCCCATGGCCAGCGCCGTAATCACTGTCGTCACCATATGCATCATCTGACTGCCGGTGGATACAGCAGACACGTTGGCTGCCGTACTGAACTGCCCCACGATCAGCAAGTCCACCGCGCCGTACATGGCTTGCAGGCACAGGGCTGCCAGCACAGGCAGCGCGAACCGGACCAGCTGCCCGAATATCTTGCCTTCTGTAAATTTTGCTTCCAGCTGCATTTTTATTTCCTCCGCTTTATATCATACGTTTACGTTGAAGTTTTTTTAACAAATAGGCCAGATAAAACAGCGGGCATCTCAGCCTGCCATCTTATCCGGCCTAACCACATCCTCTGTGTGTTTATCCTCCGATGAACATAAATATCTTAGCAGAATGCCCCGCCAAAGTCAAGAGGCAGGCGGCAGGTTCTGACCGCCCAGGTTTTGATCCCGCAGGTTCTGACCCGTCGACTTGCATCCTCCCTCAGATCCCGCCATAGAACACGTTCATGATATTCCAGATTCCCACGCCCGCCAGCCCCAGTTCCTCCACCAGAGAAATCCGCGCCCGCCAGCTCTCCTCGTTTTCAAACCAGACGATGTGCTGCCGTCCTGCCGGATCCGTATAAGTGAAGAACGGCGCCATGGCCTCTTCATCCCACTGAATCGGCACGCCATAATAAGCCGCCCTGGCTTCCGCCTGATAGTTGGTCAGCTTCTCCGCCTTCGACTCTCCCGGCACGAAAGGCAGCGTCCAGTCATAGCCATAGTTGTTCAGCCCCATGAGGATTTTTTCCGGCGGAATCTCGCTGACGGCGTATTCCAGCACTCTGCGTACATTGATGATAGGCGATACGGGCATGGGCTCGCCGTATGTATATCCCCACTCATACGTCATAATCAGACAGTAATCCGCCGCCCGCCCCATGCCGACATAGTCATGACCCTGGTATAAAAGCCCCGGCTGATCCGCCCGCACCTTCGGCGCCAGGGCTACCGTCACCGTCAGCCCCAGGGGAGCCAGACGTGCCCGAGTCCTTGCCACCAGCTCCACATAATCATCGGCGTAATCCGCCGCCAGATACTCGAAATCAAAATCGATCCCCGCCATCCCCTTGGCGAGTATGTTTTGCAAAATATTCTCAATTAGATTGTCGATTGCCGCCGGGTTGTTGAACACGGTGATGGCAATCTGGTCGTTAAATGCGCCCGATGCGTCCAGCGGCGTCAGCACCATCAGAGTTCCTACGCCGGCATCTGCCGCCTGCCGGATCATTGCCTCATCATCCAGGCCGACCAGTTCTCCTTCTTCTGTGAATCCGTAACTGAAAGCCGATACCCAGGTGAGTCGGGGCAGCCACCATGCGAGGGTCTCAGGGCTGATCGACGGATAGGCATAGCCGTTAACTATCAGTTCACTGAATTCAGGCATTGTTTTTTCCTCCTGTCATCCCTTTCTTCCTCCTGCATCCTATGCGGGTCAGGAGGAAAATATTCTGCAGAAGGCTTGTTTTTCCAGAATGCTGTGCTATACTTTTAGAGGAAAATATTAAAAAAGGAGTCCCTTTTATACTATGGCTGAATTATTTGAAACACTTATGCTGATCTGCTTCGGATGCTCCTGGCCTATGAACCTGGCTAAATCCATCCGTTCGAAAACCGCGAAGGGAAAGAGCGTCATGTTCCAGTACGCCATCATGATCGGATACATCTTCGGCATCTGCAGCAAGTTCGCCGCGGGAAATATCAACTATGTTCTTGCCCTTTATTTTCTGAACCTGTTTATGGTGGCGGCAGACACGTGCCTCTATTACAGGAACCGCAGGCTGGACCAGCTGCGGGATGCGGGAAATCTCTGACAAAAAAGTCCGCCGATTCGATTCTTATCGGCGGACTTTTTTCACTCTTGTCTTTCGATTGTTTTCTGCCGGGTTCTTCTGCCCGCTTATTTGCTGATTTCTCCCTTTTCACACCGGTTTCCCCAGGCATCAATCAGCTCTCCGTCCCTGTACACACAGACAATTTCGCAGTTGTTCGGACATTTCCCGCAGCAGACTTCCCGGGTGCGGAATTCGGTATCCTCCACCGCGAAATCAAACTTCTTCCGCTTTTTTCCCTGTGCCGCCAGAATCGCCACACCGATGGCTCCCATCAGATGACCGTTCTCATCTACCTGCACTTTGCACTTCAGCTCTTTCTCAAAGGCTGCTACTACACCCTGGTTCTTGCTGACACCGCCCTGAAAGACCACCGGCTGCAGGATTTTCTTTCCTTTTCCCACATTGTTCAGATAATTCTGCACGACAGCCCGGCAGAGACCGGCGATAATATCTTCTTTTGTATATCCCATCTGGATCTTGTGAACCAGGTCCGATTCCGCGAAGACCGTGCATCGTGCCGCAATCTGCGTCGGATGCTCTGACTGAAGAGCAATCCTGCCCAGGTCTTCCACCTCCACACCCAGACGCTTGGCCTGGCTCGAGAGAAATGATCCGGTTCCCGCCGCGCACAGCGTATTCATGGCATAATCCACAGCAATCCCGTTTTCCACCAGAATGATCTTCGAATCCTGTCCGCCGATCTCAAGGATCGTCCGCACCTCCGGATAAAATGTCGTTGTGCCGACCGCATGGGCTGTGATCTCGTTTTTCACCACCGTCGCACCGGTAATGCTTCCCACCAGTTTTCGGGCGCTTCCTGTAGTGCCCGTAGCCACGATTTCGTAGTTTTCCTTATCAAACTGTTTCTCCAGAGATGCGATGAGCCGTTTCGCCGCTCCGATCGGATCGCCCTCTGTCCACAGATATTCCTTTGCCAGAATCTGATTTTTCTGATTGATAATGACTCCTTTCGTGGAAATGGAGCCGATATCAATTCCAAGATATGCTTCCCGCATTACCGCACCTTCTTTCTCATCGCGATCATATCATAAAACGCTTCAATTCTTGTCATCAGTCCCGTATCGCTGGTCTGCGAGTCATAGGTCAGATACAGTACGGGGATCTTGTATTCTTCCCCGATATTCTGCAGTACCGGCATGACGTCAATCTCCGGCGTGCATCCCGCCGACTTCACATGAATGATGCCGTCAAAGCCCTGTTCTGCATACTTGCGGGCACACCAGATGTTCGCGGTAGACGTCGGCCCCATTTCAAACCGGCAGAGATCCCGGATGCTGACATTGAGGTTTTTTTCTCCGCTGTAGTGAATGTTCCTGTGACTGACATTCATCCAGCGGTGAACTTCCACGCCCAGATCAGCAAGCTTCTGTTCCAGGTTCAGGTTGGAAAATGCGTCCATCACTGTGAAATATTCACCGACAATGCCGACCCGCAGAGGATGTTCCGGTTTTTCCAGTTCTACACCGGCAAGTGCTTCCCTGGCCGCTTTATATCCGGCGTCCATCTCGCTGCGGCTTTCCACCTGTTCCATATCCCGCAGAAATTTACGGAATATTTTCCGGCAGCTGCCCTTCTCCGTTTCAAATCCGCAGTTTTTATAATATGTTTCCTCGATCTCATCCACATACTCTGCCATCTTCAGGCCTTCGATGCCTGCTGCGGCGAAATGTACCAGATTTACATTCGGGTTCAGCTTTTTCACTGCCTTCAGGTAGTCTTTTTTCTTTCCCGTCGTGAATTCCGACAGATTGACCATTTCAAATTCATACCCCAGGTCCCGCAAAATCTGTTCCTGCAGTTCTCCGTAGTATCCCAGACGGCACAGACCGTAGGTCATGATCAGTGTGTCTGCACCTGCATCCAGAGCTTCAATCATGCTTCCCAGGCTGGTCTTGAACGGTGCGCAGACCGAGTCCGGACTGTATTTTGTCCCAAGTTCCAGAGTATGACGGGTCATTTCCGGCTGCAGCACGCAGTGCTGCTCCAGACCCTGCTCCATAATGTATTTGGCTGCACAGTTATAATTTGCAATTCTGGGAAATGCCAGATTCTTCGTCCCTTTCCGATTCTTAGCCACGGCCCATCTCCCCTTTCTTGAAACGGATAATATCCAGGAAGCTTTCCAGTCTCGTTTCGATTCCGGCCATCCCTTCCTGTCCGTCCAGAACCAGATTCAGCAGCGGAACTCCGCGGTTTTTCCGTATGATCATTTCGCTGGCCATAGAATCCGGTCCACATGGAAAGACACTGAGTAATATGATTCCATCTACCTTATCCTTCTGTGCCTGAATACTGCCCGCCAGCTCCCGGTTGATCTCCCACTTCAAAGTCGGGGACATCTGTGTGCTTTTTTTCAGTGCATCCTTCCGGTCCATCAGATCCGCCCGGATTACCACAGCGCCGGATTTTTCCAGAAAATCGAGAACGGGTTTGCCGACACAGGCATCCTCTGCCACATAACTGTGTCCCGCTACCAGAATCTTCATCCCGGGCTTTTCATACTGCTTCTCCTGCTGCCGGATCTGCTTCTTACGCTGATCTGCCTCTGCTTTCTTTGCTTCCTTATAGGCGGACTTTACCTCTTTCTGCGAAAATCCAAGGAATTCTCCCATTTTTTCAAAGGCAGTCTCTTCGTCAGACCGGGCTTTTTCATCTATATTATAGGTAAGGAATTTCTGTCCGGATGTGCGGAAAACATTGCAGGTCAGGTCATACAGCGATGAGAAGCGGGTGCACATATCCCGTCTCACGCCGAACCCCGTAATCCGCGGCACCAGAATATAACTGCAGCGCCCGATCAGTGTCTGCACATGTCCCAGAAAAATTTTAGCAGAGAGGCAGGTTTCGTCGATCGCCAGAGCTGCACCTTCTTCCATGATCCTGCGGTTGGTTGGTTCACTGACGATTACGTTCACGCCCAGCTGCTGAAAAAAAGTTTCCCAGAGTGCTCCATACCGATGATACAGCATGGCTCTGGGAAGTCCAATGGTCAGATTCTTTTCCGCGCGCCGGACAGAGGCGCTCTGTTTTTTGTTCCCCATAGTTTGACCCCTCTTTTCTTTCTACTGTGTAACGATTCTGTTTCTATATGAAGCTATTTTAGCAGATGGCGTTGCCGCATTCAAGGGAATCCGCGCAATTCAGACTCGGTCAATTTCTCTGAAATGTCTAAAAAACAGGCTGCAGCGCTGACGATGCTTCGCCGGTGCTGCAGCCTGCTGTAACGAACGCCGCTTTCTGTATGCGGTATAAACGGATCTGATTATTCTCTGTTCTGTGGAATGTCCGGAATGCCGGCAAATCCTTTTTCCAGATCTTCATCAGTCGGAATGTAGTCGGACATTTCTCCATCGTTGAATTTCTGGTATGCAACCAGATCGAAATATCCGGTGCCCGTCAGCCCGAAGACGATGGTCTTTTCTTCTCCGGTTTCCTTACATTTCAGTGCCTCATCCATGGCAACCTTGATCGCATGGCTGCTTTCCGGTGCCGGGAGAATGCCTTCCACCCTTGCGAACTGTTCCGCAGCTTCGAAAACCTCTGTCTGCTCTACCGCTCTGGCTTCCATGTATCCGTCATGATACAGCTGGGACAGGGTGGAGCTCATGCCGTGGAAACGCAGTCCGCCTGCATGATTCGGTGATGGAATGAATCCGCTGCCGAGAGTGTACATTTTGGCCAGAGGGCAGATCATGCCCGTATCACAGAAATCATATTTAAATTTACCGCGGGTGAAGCTCGGGCAGGATGCCGGTTCGACAGCGATGATTCTGTAGTCTGCCTCGCCTCTCAGCTTTTCACCCATAAACGGTGCGATCAGGCCGCCCAGATTGGATCCGCCGCCTGCGCAGCCGATAATGATATCCGGCTTGATCCCGTATTTGTCCAGTGCGGTTTTAGTCTCCAGACCGATCACAGACTGATGAAGCAGGACCTGGTTCAGCACGCTGCCCAGCACGTACCGGTATCCTTCATGGGTTGTGGCCACTTCCACTGCCTCGGAAATCGCGCATCCCAGGCTACCGGTCGTTCCCGGATGCTCCGCAAGGATCTTCCTGCCTACTTCTGTCGTCATAGACGGGGACGGCGTTACGTCCGCGCCGTAAGTTCTCATGACTTCACGGCGGAACGGCTTCTGCTCATAGGATACCTTTACCATAAACACCTTGCAGTCCAGACCCAGATAGCTGCAGGCCATAGACAGGGCAGTACCCCACTGGCCCGCACCGGTCTCGGTAGTGACGCCTTTCAGCCCCTGCTTCTTGGCGTAGTAGGCCTGAGCGATGGCGGAATTCAGCTTATGGCTTCCGCTAGTGTTGTTTCCTTCGAATTTATAGTAGATCTTCGCTGGTGTTCCCAGCTTTTCCTCCAGGCAGTACGCTCTGACAAGCGGAGACGGACGGTACATTTTATAAAAGTTCTGAATCTCCTGCGGAATCGGAACGAAAGCAGTTTCGTCATCCAGTTCCTGCTGCACCAGTTCTTCACAGAACACGCCAGAAAGTTCTTCGGCCGTCATCGGCTTGCAGGTGCCTGGATTCAGCAGCGGTGCCGGTTTCACCTTCATATCGCTGCGCATGTTGTACCATGCCTTCGGCATCTCATCCTCAGAAAGATAGATTTTGTAAGGGATTTTCTGTTCGTTCATTGCTGTCATTTTCTTTTCCTCCGTTTTCTTTTCCATGAGTGCGGGCCAGGAAAATAAGAAAGTCGGTTTCGCCGATTCGATTCTTATCGGTAGACTTTCTTGTTATTCCGGAAATATCATTAACGATATTTCCTGCATAATAAAAAAATCCTGTCCCTGAATCTGCTGGGACAGGATGTAAATGCAACCTGCGGTGCCACCCGGCTTGACGCTTTCCGCGCCCTGCTCATCGCGTACTGTCATACGCAGCTCTTTGTTCACGGAGGAGTTACTCCGTCTCCCCTACTTCGCCTGCGAAAAGCTGTCCGCAGATCGTTTCGGCTTGCCCTCAGGAGTCCATTCCTCACTATGGTGCATACCGCAATCCCACCGCCTGCGGCTCTCTGTGATGTCCTGTATAGGAAGTACTTACTCTCCTTCATCGGTTTACTGTAGTATAGCATTAGATTCACATGCCTGTCAACAATTTTTTTGGATTTTTTTCTATTTTTTTGTGTACGGGAACAAAGTATCTTTTTTCTCCGTCACTTCTTCGAACTGGTTGCGTCAGCTATCCAGATGGTGTAAAATAGACGAAGCATATGAATTAAGCAAAAGAGGTATTGGAAACAATGGATGAACGAAGCGAAAAGAAAGAAAAAACCTCACGGGGCGAAAAAAGCCGACTGCTTCTGCTGATTCTGCAGGGGATCATCATCGGCATCGGCGGAATTCTGCCCGGCATCAGCGGCGGCGTGCTTTGTGTAATCTTTGGCTTGTATCAGCCAGTGATCGAAGTACTGTCGAATCCTGTCGCCAACCTGAAGCGATACTGGCGTCTGATCCTGCCTGCCGGTATCGGTGTAGGTCTCGGTTTTCTCGGATGTGCCGGTCTTGTAAGCACGTTTATGGAAAAAAACAGTCAGGCCGCAGTCTGTGTATTTATCGGCCTGATCGTCGGCATGCTTCCGGACCTTTGGAAAGATGCCGGCCGAGAAGGACGCCGGGGTGCTCCGATTCCTGCCATGATTCTGAGTTTTCTTCTTTTCACAGGGCTGCTGCTCTTTCTGCGTACGGGTATTTCCATGGAAATCACTCCGAATTTCGGATGGTACGTTTTCTGCGGTATCGCCTGGGGTTTGTCTATCGTGGTTCCCGGTCTTTCTTCCTCCTCCATGCTGATTTTTTTCGGGCTTTATCAGCCTATGCTGGAAGGAATGGCGCGGCTGGATTTCGCTGTGCTGATCCCGCTGGGACTCGGGGCTTGCCTCATTGTCTTTACCTTATCGAAGGCGGTCAGCCGTTTCTTCGCAAAACATTATGCACTGGCTTCTCATATCATCCTCGGGATTGTTCTAGCAACGACAGTAATGATTATTCCTGCAAACTTTTCCGGCAGTTCCGCCATTCTGCTATGTCTTGGGTGCCTCGCAGCGGGAATTGTGGCCGCCGCGGGAATCAACCGTCTCTGCAGCAGGATCGCAGCGCAGCAGATGAGAGAAAGCCAGCCAGAATAAAAAAGGAGAACTGTTATGTTAAAAATTCCATGTACAAGCAAAATCGACCATATGTCTGCTGCCAACCCCCCTGCAGCCCGCTGCAAGGACGGGGATACTGTCATTTTCGAAACGATGGACTGCTACGACGGTGCGGTGACCTGTGAAGGAGTCCGCGACTGGGAAGGAAAAAAACAGGGAAAATATATGGCAAACCCTGCTACTGGCCCGTTATTCGTTGAAGGTGCCATGCCGGGTGATGCACTGGCTGTAGAGATTCTGGATATCAGAACCCGCGGCTGGGGTGCGCTGGGCACCGGATTCGGCGAAAATGCCTTTATCAACTATGACGGTGAATATGAAATGCGCGCCTTCAACTATGAAGACGGCTTCGTGAAAATCGGCGGCAAACAGATTCCGGTAGACCATATGATCGGTGTCATTGGCGTAGCGCCTGCCGGTGATCCGGTACCCACCGTTACCCCGGATTCCCATGGCGGCAACATGGACTGTAACCGTATCGTCGCCGGTTCGAAAATTTTATTCCCTGTGGCGGCAGAAGGCGGCCTGCTGGCGATGGGCGATCTCCATGCACTGATGGGCGATGGCGAAGTGTTTGAATACGGCCTGGAAACAGCCGGCGAAGTCACGGTCAGGGTCAGTGTGGTAAAAAATGCCATGAAGGAGCTAGCTATCCGGCAGCCGACTCTGTATCAGGGCGGACGTGTCATGACGGTTGCTTCCGGCAAGACTTATGATGATGCAGTACGCCTGGCCCTCGAGGCCATGTATGAATATCTTCTGGCCCACGGCTGGGACAGGGTCGAAGCCGGTATGCTTATGAGCATGAAATGCGACCTTGCCATCTGTCAGATTGTCGATCCGCAGATCACCGTCCGGGCCATGATGGATGAAAACCTGATCTGATTTGCACTCGTAAAAAAAGCGCCGCTCCAGAATGGATTCGGCGCTTTTCTTTTTCTATGATCCGATTTCTGTTTTACTCACGGAAGATAATTTTCCCAGTCTGCGGATCCATCGCATCGACAATAGCCAGGGATTCCAGCTGATATCCCATATCCCGGATCATCTTTCCTCCGTTCTGAAACCCTTTTTCTACAGCGATCCCGATGCCTTCCACAATTCCCCCTGCCTGTTCAACGATGGAAATCAGTCCTTGCAGGGCACAGCCATTCGCCAGGAAATCATCAATAATCAGGACCCGGTCCTCCGGTCCCAGAAAATCTCTGGAAACAATGACCTGATTCACATTTTTATGGGTAAAAGATTCCACCTCTGCCACATAGACATCTCCAGCGATGTTGATACTCTTCGACTTTTTGGCGAAGACCACCGGCACATCGAAATACTGTGCCGCGATGCAGGCGATGCCGATGCCCGACGCCTCGATCGTAAGGATTTTGTTGATCGACCTGCCGGCGAAGCGCCGTTTCCATTCTTCTCCCATCTGTTCGAACAGCCTGATATCCATCTGATGGTTCAGGAAACTGTCCACCTTCAGTACATTGCCTTCCCGGACGATACCGTCCTTCCCTATTCTTTCCTCCAGAAAATTCATCCGGTCTCCTCCAAATAAAAAGGGCCTGATTCTTACGTCAGACCCTTTTTTCTCCTCACAAAACCTATTTGCTCAGGTATTCATCAATGCTTGCTGCAGCTTTTTTGCCTGCGCCCATTGCCTTTACGACGGTAGCCGGGCCGGTCACTGCATCTCCGCCTGCATAGATGCCAGGACGGTTCGTTGCAGTTTCTGCATCGGTAATGATCTGACCTGACTTGTCAGCTTCCAGCTTTTCTGTTGCATCCAGAATCAGCTGGCCCGGCTTGGTGCCGATTGCCAGAATCACCATTGCAGCCGGAATAACTTCATTGGATCCTTCGATCGCGATCGGTCTTCTTCTTCCGGAAGCGTCCGGCTCGCCCAGTTTCATGGAAACAACTTCTACGCCGGATACCTTTCCGTCTGCATCGCCTTTGACTGCAACCGGATTCGTCAGGAACTGGAACACAATTCCTTCTTCCTCCGCTTCCTCGATCTCTGCATTACATGCCGGCATTTCCTCTCTGCTGCGACGATACAGAATACGAACTTCATCCGCACCCATACGTTTCGCGCACCGCGCAGCATCCATCGCTACGTTTCCGCCGCCTACGATGATTGCTGTGCCGCCGTTCATAGCAGGCGCTTCTTCTTCCGTGAGGTTCGCTTTCGCCATATTCACGCGGGTCAGATAATCATTGGCAGAATATACGCCATTCAGATCTTCACCAGGAATATTCATCGCATACGGTTCTTCCGCACCGGTACCGATAAAGACGGCTTCAAATCCCTCTTTCTTCATCAGGTCATCTACTGTGAAAGTCTTGCCTGCTACTGCATCCATGACAAACTTCACACCTTTGGCTTCCAGTTTCGCAACTTCTGCCGCAACAATTTCCTTCGGAAGACGGAACTGCGGAATACCATACAGCAGTACACCGCCTGCCTGGTGCAGCGCTTCATAAACGGTCACATCGTATCCTCTGTCAGCCAGATCGCCTGCGCAGGCAATTCCCGCAGGACCTGCGCCGATGACTGCAACTTTGTGTCCGTTCGCTTCCGCTTTCACGATTTCGCCTTTTCCGCAGTTTGCCTCATGCCAGTCGCATACAAAACGCTCCAGGCGACCGATCGCAACCGGTTCGCCCTTGATTCCGCGCACGCAGCTTCCTTCGCACTGGTTTTCCTGCGGGCAGACACGGCTGCATACGGAAGGCAGGCAGCTGATGCCGCGAATAATCTGATATGCTTCTTCAAATTCACCCTCTGCCACTTTCGCGATGAATTCCGGAATATTCATCTGGACCGGGCAGCCCTTTGTCATGCATGGCTTCTTGCGGCACTTCAGGCAGCGCATTGCTTCTCTGACAGCCATATCCTCTGTATAGCCTTCGCATACTTCGAGGAAGTTTTTTGTCCGCACATCCGGGTCCTGTGTCGGCATCGGATTTCTTTCTTGTACTAAATTAATCATTCTTCGAATACCTCCTTGCCTAATTATCCAGACTCTTCTTGCGGTTCATAAGGGTTTCATATCTCTCGTTTGCCGCTTCTTCTGCTTTTTCGAAAAGCTGTTCTGCTCTTTCAGGGAACTTCAGTTTCAGGGAGTTGTAACGTACTTCACCCATGATGAAGTCTCTGTAGCTTTCTGTCGGAGCTGCACTGTCGATGGACAGCGGATTCTTTCCTTCTGCTTCCAGGGCCGGATTATATCTCAGAAGGTTCCAGTAGCCGGAACGTACTGCGTTCTTCATTTCCAGCATTGCCTTATTCATGCCGGCCTTTACACCGTGGTTGATGCAAGGTGCATATGCAATGATCAGAGACGGTCCGTCATATGCTTCTGCCTCGCGGATTGCTCTCAGTGTCTGCTCCGGATTTGCACCCATCGCGACCTGTGCTACATAAACGTAGCCGTATGCCATCGCGATCTGTGCCAGATCCTTCTTCTTCACTGCCTTGCCGGAGGACGCGAACTTGGCTACTGCACCGATCGGTGTGGACTTGGAGGACTGTCCGCCGGTGTTGGAATATACTTCCGTATCAAATACCATCACATTGACATTTTCACCGGATGCCAGGACATGGTCCAGTCCGCCGTAACCGATATCATATGCCCATCCGTCACCGCCGAAGATCCACATGGACGGCTTGATCAGCATATTCTTGTTTTCTACTACGTAAGCTGCATCTTTATTGGTTGCTGCGATCTCTTCACATTTTTCCAGAAGTGCCTTTCCGGTCTTTTCCGCGTGTTCCGCATCATCCATCGTTGCCAGCCATGCTCTTGCCGGAACGCCGATCGTGTCTACCAGACGTTCTACTGCAGACTTCATTTCGTTTCTCCGTGCTTTTACGGAAATCGCCATGCCAAGACCGAATTCTGCATTATCTTCGAACAGGGAGTTTGCCCATGCAGGACCTCTTCCTTCCTTATTTGCAGTATACGGTGTGGCCGGTGCAGAACATCCCCAGATAGAGGAGCAGCCGGTCGCATTGGCGATGAACATTCTGTCACCAAAGAGCTGGGTAACCAGTTTTGCATAAGGGGATTCACCGCATCCCGGGCATGCGCCGGAGAATTCCATCAGAGGCTGTCTGAACTGTGATCCCTTTACGGTATCTGCCTTGAACGGGGTTTCCTTTTCATCAATATGATCAAACAGATAGCTGAAACGCTCCTGCTGTTCTTTTACATACGTATCTTCTGCCGGAATCATTTCCAGTGCTTTGTTTCTGGCCGGGCAGACCTGTGCGCAGGATCCGCATCCGGTGCAGTCCAGCGTGGAGATTGCGATGGTGAATTTCTTGTCCTTCGTTCCCTTCATTGCCAGGGTATCCGTTACACTTCCTGCTTCCACTTCTTCATCGGTCAGAACAAACGGACGGATTACGCCGTGCGGACAAACATAGGAACACCAGTTGCACTGCATGCAGTTCTTCAGATTCCACTTTGGAACATCTGCTGCTACGCCGCGCTTTTCGAATGCGGCAGTACCTGCAGGAATCTTTCCGTTGGCAGTTGCCAGGAACGTGGATACAGGAACGGCATCGCCGGTCAGGGTATTGGTCGGAACCAGAACTTCATTCAGGTAAGCCGTCTGCTCTTCATTGCGGCCGACCAGCTTCTTCGGTGCTTCTGTCTCAACAGCGTCTTTCCAGCTTTCCGGAACTTCCACTTTATGTACATTTTCCACGCCGGCATCTACAGCAGCCTGATTCATCTTTACGATGTTCTCACCCTTCTTGCCGTAGGTCTTCTGAATCGCATCCTTCATGTACTTCACTGCATCTTCAATTGGAATGATATTTGCCAGTTTGAAGAATGCGGCCTGCAGTACTGTATTGGTTCTTCTTGCGCCCAGACCGATCTCTTTCGCAATGGAAACAGCATCACAGGTGTAGAACTGGATATTGTTCTGTGCGATATATCTCTTTACCGCTGCCGGCAGGTGTTCTTCCAGCTCCTCATCGTTCCACGTGCAGTTCAGCAGGAAGTATCCACCTGGTTTTACATCCTGAACCATTTCATATTTGGTCAGATATGCGGAGTTATGGCATGCTACAAAATCAGCCTGCTTTACATAATAAGTGGATTTGATCGGCTTGTCTCCGAAACGCAGATGAGAAATCGTCACGCCGCCGGACTTCTTGGAGTCGTACTGGAAGTAAGCCTGTACCTTCTGATCGGTATGGTCTCCGATAATCTTTACAGAGTTCTTGTTTGCACCTACCGTGCCATCAGCACCCAGACCCCAGAACTTGCAGGCCTTCGTGCCTTCCGGCGCTACATCCGGATTTTCTGTTACCGGCAGAGACAGTCCTGTTACGTCGTCGTTGATGGAGATTGTGAACTCCTTCTTCGGGCTGTCGCTCCACAGGTTCTGATATACTGCCAGAATGTCTCCCGGCTGCGTATCCTTCGAACCCAGACCGTAACGTCCGCCGCAGATGGTGCACTTTTCAAATTCTGTACCGCGCAGTGCTGCAACGATATCCAGGTATAACGGTTCGCCCATTCCGCCTGGTTCCTTGGTGCGGTCGAGAACCGCGATCTTCTTTACGGTCTTCGGAATCACGTTCAGCAGATATTTCTGGGAGAACGGACGATACAGATGCACTTCAATGATACCGACTTTTTTGCCCTGCTTGTTCAGGTGATCGATCAGTTCTTCTGCTGCTTCGCAGACAGAACCCATCGCTACGATAATTTCTTCTGCGTCCGGAGCACCGTAGTAGTTGAACGGCTTATAGTCTGTGCCGATCTTTTCATTGACTTTTTCCATGTAGGAATTTACGATATCCGCTGTTTCCAGATAAGCCGTGTTGCATGCTTCTCTGTGCTGGAAGAAAGTTTCCGGCTGCTCTGCAGAACCGCGGCTGTGCGGATTCATCGGATTCAGAGATTCCTGCTTGAATCTTCTGACTGCATCCCAGTCAACCATTTCTTTCAGATCTTCATAGTCCCACATCTCGATCTTCTGGTTTTCATGCGACGTGCGGAAACCATCAAAGAAGTGGATCATCGGCAGCTTGCCTGCGATGGTGGAAAGGTGTGCTACAGCAGCCAGGTCCATAACCTGCTGTACACTGTTGGAGCACAGCATCGCAAATCCAGTCTGTCTGCAGCCCATTACATCGGAATGATCGCCGAAGATAGACAGCGCATGGGTAGCCAGCGCTCTTGCAGCTACATGGAACACGGTCGGTGTCTGTTCGCCGGCCAGCTTATACATGTTCGGGATCATCAGGAGAAGGCCCTGTGAAGCCGTAAAAGTAGAAGTATAGGAACCTGCTGTAATGGAACCGTGTACTGCACCGGCAGCACCGCCTTCTGATTCCATTTCAACGATTTTTACTTTTTCACCAAAAATATTTTTTCTGTCCTGGGAAACCCATTCATCCATGCTTTCTGCCATCGGGGAAGATGGTGTAATAGGATAAATTGCTGCAACCTCAGAGAAGGCATATGCTACATGAGCGGCCGCGGTGTTTCCATCCATAGTCTTTAATTTTCTCACCTGAATCACTCTCCTTCCTGAAGTCCAAGGGCTTCTCTCTGTAAGTAAACATATTCAGGAACAATCTGCTCCTGGATCACGCCTCTTGCGCACATATACTGGCAGACCTTGCAGTCTTCACAGATCTCAGGATCAATCACTGCATGCTTGCCTTCCGCATAGATTGCACCGTTCGGGCAGTTTGCCTTGCAGTCGCCGCAGGCAATGCATCCGGAATCGCAGACTGCCGCTTTATCTTCATAGTCGGCTTCAGAGGAGCACGGAACCAGTTTCATGCCCTTATACGGAACCATAACGATCAGCTTCTTCGGACATGCATATGTACAGTCTTTGCATCCGACGCACTTTTCCGGATCCACTTTTGCAGTTCCGTTTACGATCGTCAGCGCACCGTGGTGACAAACCGCAGTACAGCTTCCCTGTCCCAGACAGCCGGTTGTGCACAGGTTGTAGTCTTTCGGATTCAGTTTGGCTGCTTCTTCACAGCTCTGAATTCCCAGCTCTTTGTATTTCTCGGACGCGCGGTTTCCGCCGCTGCATCTCACGAAAGCAACTTTATCTTTCAGCACAGTCAGATCGTGAAGTGTATCTACGATGATCTTCTTCTTGCATTTCACCGTGCAGGCAACACAGCCGACACACTTTTCGTAATCAATCACTGCGTGGTTGTTTATGATGGAGATAGCTCCTTCCGGACATGCACGTTCGCATTCACCGCAGGCGATACATCCAAAACCGCAGGTTTTTCTTACAATCTCGTCATCCTCTTCCGTAGAGGAGCACGGAATGAAGTTCGTTGCATCTGCAGGAATCATACGGATAATGTACTGCGGGCAGACTTCTGCATTGGCACACGCACCGCATCCGGTACATTTTTCCTTATCAATGATCACCCTGCCGTTTTCCAGTTTCATTGCATCGAATTTGCAGACATCCATACAGGAACCGACGCCTACGCAGCCATCCTTGCATTCGCCTCTCTGAAAGCCGGATTCCACTGCCTCTTTACAGGACTTGCATCCCGCGAATCTGGTTTTTCCAGCTGCGTTTCCGCTGCACGCAATAAAAGCGACTTCTTCTTTCACCGGCACGGTTTCCACGCCCAGCACAGCTGCGATCTCATCTACTGTTTCCTGATTCACAGCAGGGCACAGATCCACCTGCTTCGTATCAGCGATTGCTTCCGCACATTCAGCGCAAGTCGCCTTGCCGCAGCCGCCGAAGCCACCGCAATCCACGCCCGGCAGGAGAGACAGAATTTTTCTGACAACTTCTGCTGCCTCGTGATTTGTACTCATAAAAAACTCCTCCTTTACCAAAACTCTTGCTATCAGAGCTGTGTATTGTATACATCATTTATTTTCATATTACCCCTATAAAATAAAAAAGTCAAGCTGCGCTGCTACTTTTTTCACAGGTTTTCACGTATTTTTTCACGTACATTCCATACGGTGTAAAGCATTGAAATTTGAACAAACTTTCTGTTTCCGCATATTTATTTTCACCGCATGCGTATTCTGTGTTACATATTTGATATAATACACTATGTTATAATTTTATATATCAATTTTTCTAAGAATCAGCGATGCATATTTATAATTCCCAATTGTTTTTCTCTGGAAAAAGCGTCTAATTTTCTGAAAATTCTCATACTGATACGGTATTTTTACCGCTTCCGTTGCATAAAAATTTGAATTGCCTGACTCTGAAAAAATGTAATATTAATTTCGTATCTGTTTTACACAATTCTCTTTTCATCACATTTCTTTACAGAATGCCTCTTATTTGCTATAATGATATCCAAAATAAATGTACAGGAGTATTTTCAAATGGCGAACAATTCTTTCGCCGGTGCTCTTTCTGCCACCGGCAATCATGTGAAAATCAAATCACCTTCTGATTTCTGCGCCGGACAGATGGAAGGTCTGGCTCTGTCGGATTCCCTGTCTGGGGCGGCCCTGCAGATGGTACATGCCGGAGAAGCATGCTGGATTTCCCCGGTATATCGGACGAAAAAGCCGTTTAACGACCTGGTTGCTTCCTGGAATGTGGAAACACCGGAAGGAAGTTTTGTGGAGATCTTCGGCCGCGTCTGGATTCCGGAATATGACGGCTGGACAGATCCAGATGGAATCTCATATGACGGTTGGAGCGACTGGATTTCCTGGGGGAAATGGAGTCCTTACATTGCCCGCAGCTGCCCGCATCAGCAGGATTCCCATCCAAGAAAAGACAGTGAAGAAGAAGACGGATGGGTCTTTGCCAACTCCCGTTACTGCGGCGGAGACAGCTCTCTGAATGTCCGCGGCAGCCTGACTGCGTCCGCCTTTCAGCTGAAGGCTGTTCTTCACGCAGAGGAAGATTGTAAAGTGCTTCCTTCTCTGTGGCTTCTGGCTGCCACATGGAAAAACACAAATGACCCGGCCTGGCAGTCTGACTGCTCTTATCCGGAAGAACCCGTAGAGCCTGCGTCTTCTGTTCTTCTTGACACGCCGGCACTTTCCCAGATGGTCCGCGATCCCGATTACGGGAATGTCATCTGCTCTGCTACAAGCATAACCATGCTGATGAACGGGCAGGGCGCCGATCTTCTCCCCGAAGACGTGACGATGGTCAACTTCGATTATGCCTTCGGCGGCAACGGCAACTGGAGCTTCACCTGTGCTGCGGCAGGCGCTTACGGCTATGAAAGCTATGTTTCCTATTCCAGCTTTGAAGCCGTCCGTCAGGAGCTGACGAAGGGATATGCCGTCGGCTTTTCTGTGAAGTACAGCAGCAAGGAAAATGATGATCAGCCTTATCTGATCAATGCACCCGGACACACCAACGGACACCTTATCACCATCGTCGGCTACTATTTCGATGAGGCGCTGGGCGAATACGTTTATTATTCCAATGATCCCGGCACCGACAGCGATGCCGATACAGCCCACAGGGAATATCGCCAGTCCCAGCTGGATAAATGCTGGTACCGCCGGGCTGCCTATTTCCTACATAAAAAGCAGGACGGGGCCGGTAATTATGTGCGAAACTGCCGCCAGGCATCCCTGATTCCGGCAGCCGACAGACCTGGCCTCTGGGCGCTCACTGCAGAAGAATGCCGAGTTGTCCTTCCGAAAGATTTTCTGGAAGGGCGCCGTGAAAAATTCGGTGCGCACGGCTCGATTCTCTACTATGCAGAAGAGGAATTATCAGAAATTCCTGATACCTGCCGACGCGTCACAGCCAACCACAAATTCCGCTATGACGGAATTACTGTCACGGAAGACGGTTATCTGACCTTCGCAGAAAATGCCATGGAACAGCTTCTCGCAGAAGGCAGATCTGTGAAGCTTCTGGTGCTGACCAATTCCGGTACCGTATGGACCGCTGATGTCCGCGGATAAAAAACTGTTCTATTTTACAAAAAAATCCTGCCATGCGCTTCAATGCATGCCAGGATTTTTTTATTTCAGCGTTTTATTTCCCCTCCAGAATCTGTTTCCTTATAATCAGGCGGTATTCCAGCATCAGCAGGATCATGCAGGAAAACCAGGATGCGTAATACGCAATGTAAATAGCCATGGCCGAATGCAGCAGAGGAAATGCCGCGGAAACCACCGCCACACGAATAAAGCACATGCAGAGGATCATGGTCACCGATCCCAGAAGCGGACGGCCCAGCCCGTTAAACAGTCCCGTATAGATACGGATCAGAGCCAGCGTGAAATAGAACGGCAGCATGAACCAGGCCATCTCCTTCGTCATGGCCATGATTGCTTCCGAGCCGTCAAATACATGAACGATCGGCTCGCAGAGAAGCAGGCATACCGTACTCAGCAGCACCGTCGTGCCCACCGACATGAAGGTGACGTACCGCTTTCCCTCATAGATCCGGTCAAGGCGTCCTGCACCGTAATTCTGCCCCGTGAAGGTCGTGACCGCCATGCTGAAACTGGACACCGGGAGCAGAATGAATCCGTCGATTTTCCCCAGGATACTCCAGGCCGCGATGGCACCGGTTCCGAGCAGATTGATATGCCCCTGCAGAATCATGTTGGAAAAGCTCATGGTCAGCTGCTGGATCGCAATCGGTACCCCGTAACGGATGATGGTCAGAAGAATCCATCGGCTTTCCGTCAGCCCCCTTCCCTCCAAAATCCTCTCGCCCGGCACTTGCATCACGTCGGACTGATGGATTTTGCGAAGAACGAGAACCATGGCTGCGCATTGAGACAGAACCGTGGCTGCAGCCGCACCACCGACTCCCAGGTGCAGTGCCCCCATGAACGCCAAGTCCAGGATCACGTTGAGAACGCAGGTCACCGCCAGAAAGGTCAGCGGCGATGTGGAATTGCCAAGGGCCTGCAGCACGGAAGTACCCATATTATACACCAGCTGTGGCACGAAGCCCAGGGCATAGATTTTCAGATACAGACTGGCCAGGTCAAAAATATCATCTGTCGTGTGCAGCAGGGTCAGAATCCAGTCGCAGCTTGTGATGGATGTGATTGTAATGAGCACCGCCACTGCCGCCGCCAGAAGCAGTGCCACCTGGATACTGTGCTTTACCCGTTTCGTGCGACCTGCACCGTAGGCTCTGGAAATGACGATGCCGGCCCCGGTGGATAGCCCCATGAACAGGCCGATCATCATGCCGAGGAAGGATGTTCCGACGCCCACCGCCGCGATGGATATTCCGCCGTCTCCAATGCATCTTCCGACGATAACCATGTCTACCAGCTGATAGGACTGCTGAAGGAAATTTCCTATGAGCAGCGGGATGGCAAACCGGATCAGATGCCGCGGGATGCTGCCCTCTGTCATTAACTGATTGTTCTGACTGAAAAGTTTCATTTTTTTTCGAATTCCTCCATGGGCTGATATTCGCGTTGGTATTTTTTCTGGTATTCTTCCGCAAGCCGCAGGTATTCTTCTGCACTTTCCCGGATGGCAGCCAGTTCTGCTTCTGCCAGCTGCGGTAGATTGTTCTTATATGGTTTGATCATGTTTCTTCCCTCTTTTCTGCTATATCAGGACAGGCAATACTTCGTACCTCTGCCGTTTCCACGGCATTCCACATACCCTTTTTCTACCAGAGAATTCAGCAGACGGATCGTCTTCGCCTTGCTGAAGCCGGTTCCAAACATTTCTATATAGCGCATCCGGAAGAACACGTTGCCTAAAACGGGATTTCGAAGACATGATATTTCTCCACTCAGATACTCTTCTTCCGTGATTCCCTTCGGAAGCCCTCCCGGAGACTTTATTTCAATCCTGTCTTTAAACAGAGAAATACGGACATGAGAATTCATATCCCAGTTTCTGTGAGCCAATGCATTTGCAACTGCCTCACGAAATGCAGCTTCTGGTATAAACTCTTTCGTTTTACGCTCAATTCCTGTTATCTCTTCGCACCGATAATATCGTTTCCATCGCTTTGTCAAACTGTTTCAGGACAGGTTCCTTCTCAATGGTTACCTGATCCATGATTTCGCTTATGGAATTCCCAAAACGTGCAATATCAATACCATAAAAACTGTTTTTATCAGCCAGCAAAGCAGCTGCATTGTATCACGAGAGAAACGTAAATGCAACGTATTTTTTTACGAATCATTTTCATTCCGCTTCGTATCAGTGCCTGTTTTCCTACGGCGGTGACAGGCGAATTCAGACGAAAGCAAACCGTTTTAGATTATGAAAAAACCCCGAAAAGCCTTGATTTCCCGGGGTTTTGTGAACTTTGAAACTGTTCGTGAAGTCTTGAAAGACAGCGGATTAACGCTTGGAGAACTGGCTTGCTCTTCTTGCCTTTTTCAGACCGTACTTCTTTCTTTCCTTCATTCTCGGGTCTCTGGTTAAGAAACCTGCCGCCTTCAGCGGAGCTCTGTAAGCTTCCTTGTCAGCAACGCACAGTGCTCTGGAGATGCCGTGTCTCAGTGCACCTGCCTGACCGGTGAAACCGCCGCCCTGCACCGTCGCGATGACATCAAACTTGCCTTCGCAGCCGGCTACTTCAAACGGTCTTCTTACTTCTCTCTTTACGATTTCCATACCGAAGTAATCTTCCAGAGGCTTCTTGTTTACAGTGATGTTTCCGGTTCCAGGGATTAATCTAACTCTGGCCACGGAACTTTTTCTTCTGCCTGTTCCCTGATACTGAATCTTTGCCATTGTCTATTCCTCCCTTTCCTTAAAATTCCCAGGTTTCCGGCTTCTG
>JALEHL010000011.1 GCA_022770665.1 Bacillota bacterium | reverse complement strand
AAGGCATCTTCCCAGACCACATCGCTGTACCACAGACCCATCTGCTTGCGGATCTCTTTGGAAGTGGTGTGCATGAACGGATAGATCAGGATCGACACGATCCGCAGGGTCTCCGCCAGATTGTGCATCACAGTATCCAGTTCCGCCTTCTTTTCCGGGTCCTTTGCCAGGATCCACGGGGTTTTTTCATCAATATATTTATTGGCACGCCGCACTACAATCCAGATTTCCTCCAGCGCCATATTAAAGGCGAATTTATCCATCTGCGCTTCCACTTTCGCCGCGGCGCCGACTGCAATGGATTTCAGATCCCGGTCGGTCTCATCCTCCGTCGTGCTCTCCGGCACGAAGCCGCCGCAGTATTTTTCAATCATGGAAACCGTTCTGGATACCAGGTTGCCCAGATCATTCGCCAGATCGTAGTTCATTCTCTTCAGCATCACCTCATTGGTGAACACGCCGTCCTGTCCGAAGGTGTATTCCCGCA
Organism: Bacillota bacterium; assembly: GCA_022770665.1. Lineage (GTDB taxonomy): Bacteria > Bacillota > Clostridia > Peptostreptococcales > Anaerovoracaceae > RGIG7179. The sequence continues at coordinate 2,607 of JALEHL010000011.1, read as the reverse complement.
GCAGGAAATATTTCAGCGCATCGATGCCGTACCGCTCGATCAGGATCACCGGATCCACCACATCGTCCCCCTTGGCCGCTTTGGACTTGGACACTTTTTCTCCGCCCAGCAGCAGCCAGCCGTGACCCAGAACCTGCTTCGGCAGAGGAAGACCTGCACTCATCAGCATCGCCGGCCAGATCACCGTATGGAATCGCACGATTTCTTTCCCGACCAGATGCACATCAGCCGGCCAGTACTTTTCATACAGCTCCGGATCATCCGGATAGCCCAGTGCCGTAATATAGTTGGTCAGCGCATCCAGCCATACATAGATCACGTGCTTGTCATCGATCGGAACAGGGATGCCCCAGTCAAAGGTGGAGCGGGAAATGCACAGGTCATCCAGTCCCTGTTTCACGAAAGAGATCATCTCGTTTCTTCTTGCTTCCGGCTGCAGGAAATCCGGATTGTTCTCAAACAGCTCCAGCAGCTGATCCTGATACTTGCTCAGGCGGAAGAAATATGCCTCTTCCCTGGCCGGCTGCACCGGCCGTCCGCAGTCCGGACAGCAGCCGTTCACCAGCTGGCTCTCCGTCCAGAACGACTCGCATGGAGTGCAGTACAGTCCCTCATATTCTCCTTTATATATATCACCCTTTTCATACATCTTCATGAAAATCTTCTGAACCCGCTCCACATGGCGAGGTTCGGTGGTCCGGATGAAATCATCATAGGAAATCTCCATGGTTGCCCAGAGTTTCTTGATGCCGTCAACGACTTCATCCACATATTCCTGCGGTGTAACGCCCTTCTCCTGTGCCAGCGTCTGAATCTTCTGTCCGTGTTCATCCGTTCCGGTCAGGAAATGCACATCATATCCGCAAAGCCGCTTGAACCGTGCCATCGCATCCGCCATGACGGTGCAGTAGGTGTGGCCGATATGCAGATTGCTGCTCGGATAGTAAATCGGCGTAGTGATGTAGTAGGTGCCTTTCGATCCTTTTTTTTCTGTCATGTTCTATTGTCTCCCTTCATCTCCCCCTCGAATGAGAGGGGGCAGTTATCTGGCGCCGCTTTCCGCGCGGCCTCATACGTTTATAGAATAGCACAGCCGCAAGGCTTTCGTCAATCCTTCGCAAAATATTCTCGCCCCACTTACCGGAACGAGAAGTACACTTGTCCCGCTTTCAGCTTCGTTCCCTTCAGCAGTGCCATCTCCTCCACCGTAACCAGCTGGAATCCCTGCTCCACAAGCTTTGGTATAAAGCGCTTCGACGCCTCTGCCGTAGATGCATAAAGATCATGCATCAGGACGATATTACCGTCCTTCGCATGCCGCATAACTTCCCTGTAGACGGATTCTGCATTCCTTGTTTTCCAGTCCTGGGTATCCACGTTCCACAAAATCACAGGCATCCCCACTGCCTTTTTCACCGCATCGGAGGCGTTTCCGCCGGGTGTTCTGGTAATCACAGGTGCTTCCCCCACTGCCTTCTCCACAGCCGCATTGCACTTCTTGATCTGCTGCCGGATTTCTTTGGACGTCAGTCCGGAATAAAACGTGTGGGAGTAGGAATGGTTTCCGATCTGGCAACCCATTGCACGAGCCCGATTTATGGTTTTCGAATAGGATTTTACCCGGTTTCCGACGACAAAGAAAGTAGCCAGACCGCCGTTTTGTTCCAGTGTATCCAGAATGGCGGCCGTGTTTGCCGATGGACCGTCGTCATAGGTCAGGCAGATTGCCTTCTTATCTCCATAAACCGTACGCAGAAGTACGCCGCTCTCATCAAAAGTGTAAACGTTTCCTCTGATTTTATGTATGCCGGTATACAGTTTTCCGGTGGTTCTGCCAAGATAATACCGGTTTCCGCCAATGATCTGCCAGCCCCTGTACAGCTTACCCGTTTTTTTGCCGAAATAATAGGTATCGCCATCGATGGTCTGCCAGCCTTTCAGCATTACCCCATCCAGATAATAGAAGGTTTCTCCGGATACATCTGTCTGCCACCCGTTCAGCACAGGCGCCTCGCTGTCCCCCGGTGTCTCGCTGTCCCCCGGTGCCTCGCTGTCCCCCGGCAGCTCGGTTTTCCCAAGCAGCTCGGACGGTCCCGCACCGGACATCCCGGATGCAGATGACGGAGCCGGATTCACTGTCTCCTTTGCCCAGGAAACCCCGGAAAATGCAGTCATGATCAGCATAACCGCAAGCATTGCTGCAATGATTTTTTTCATTCTTTCTTCGTCCCCTTTCGAATATTGCTTGTGCACTATTCATGTTATTCGAAAACAGAAAAGTCGTCAAGGAAAATTGCAGAAACTGTCAAGAATTCTGCCGATTGACAGCATGTCCACTGCGCCATCCAGGCTGTCAGCCGTCAAAATCAGATTCTTCCCCGGCAGAATCCCGTTCCGAATATAGAGTTCTAGCTTTTTCAGCGCCTGCTGCCTGTATTTTTCCTGACTCAGCAGCCCCAGATGCTCCCAGTAAATCCACTTTTCCTCCGGTGCGTTCTTATATGGCAGCAGAATGAAGTCGGTGTAGACTGTGACGCCATATCCATCCGCCCCGTACAATGTAATCCCCTTTTCATACATAATATAATATCCTTTCGCATATGCCAG
>JALEHL010000139.1 GCA_022770665.1 Bacillota bacterium | reverse complement strand
ATACCGCCCCTGCCCTGATTTTCTATTTCAATTTTCTGAATTTCTTCGATGATTTCTGTCTTTCTCTCCATTTTATTTTTCTCCTTTCCCTCTTCTCAAAATCTGTCCGCTCCGTGCGCCGGTGTGCCTTCCGTTTTCGGCGGTCAGAACGCCGTTCACATACACTCTTCGGATTCCCTCACAAGGCTGTTTCGGCTTGCCGTAATCCGGTGTATCCGTTATCGTATCGAAATCAAAGAGCACCATGTCAGCCCACATTCCTTCCCGGATCAGCCCCCTGTCCTGCAGGCCCAGTCTGCCTGCCGGAAGTCCTGTCATTTTGAATATGGCCGTTTCCAGTGGAAACAGCTTTCGCTCCCTGCAGTATCTTCCGATGATTCGCGGAAATGTACCATACCATCTCGGATGGGGCTGCCCCGGATAATCCAGCGACACTGCCTCGCCATCCGAGCCGATCATGACAAACGGCTGCTTCATGATATATTCGATATCCTCTTCACACATGCCGAAATTGACTTCACCCACCCGGCAACGTTCTTCCACTACCAGGTCAAAGCAGGCATCCGCAGGATCCACACCCCGGATCTCTGCGATTTCTTCTATGGATTTTCCCACAGTCCACTGGTTCTTTTCACTTCCCACATATGCGATAAAGATATCTCCCCATCTTCCGATGTGGGACGCATTGGCCTCTTCATTGATCTGTCTGCGCTGCTGCGGATCCGTCAGCCTGGCAAGCATGGCATCCACGCCACCTTCAAAGGCCCACAGCGGAACGTTGCTGTCCAGCGTCGTAGCGGATGCGCTGTATGGATACTGATCTGCTTTCACATCCAGTCCGCGCCGCCGCGCCTGCTCTATCAGAGCAATGGTGGTACGGCAGTGCACCTGCCAGACGGATTTTCGCGTGACCTTATGGTGTGAGATCTGCAGCGGTGCACCGGACCGTTCCGCGATCTCCAGTGCTTCCTTCACGGCCTCCACCACGCCTTCTCCCTCATCCCGCATGTGGGTTTCATAAAACGCCCCGAAAGGCACCAGCTCCCGGCACAGTTCTGCCAGTTCATCCGTATCTGCATAGCAGCCCGGCGGATAGATCAGCCCGCTGGACAGGCAGAATGCCCCATCCTCCAGTGCCTGACGCAGTAGAGCCTTCATATGCTTCATCTCCGTATCCGTTGGTTTCCTGGCATCAAACCCCATGGCCGCCAGACGAATGCTGCCATGTCCCACCGCGGTTCCGAAATTGGTGCTTGTCTTCTTTTCTTCCATTCGCTCCAGAAACTGTCCGATCGTTTCCCATGTATATTCCAGGTCACCCACATAGTCCTTCAGCATCTGCTTTCTTTCCGGATCCCGGCTGACCGGAGCCACCGACAGGCCGCAGGCACCGCCGATTTCTGTGGTGATGCCCTGTAAGATCCGGCTCTCCGCCTGGGGATATGTCAGAAGAGATGTATCACTGTGGCAGTGAATATCGATAAAGCCCGGTGCAAGATACCGGTCTTCCCCATCAATCACTTCACCTGACGGCTCATTCATTCCTGCTGCAGGTCCAATCTGTGCAATTCGTCCATCCTTCACTGCGATGCTTCCCCGATACCAGGGTGCACCGGTGCCGTCCAGAATTCTGACATTTTTTATAATAAAATCATACATCTGTTTGTTTCCCTCCATTCAAGCGATAAATATGCAAAATCGATGCCATGAAACCTCCAGTCCGAAAATCTAAAATTCCTTAGAGAGAAGAAAAAAGACGGCTGAAATCATCTCAGCCATCTTATAAGAATCAGTTTTAATCTTATTTTCCCGTTTTCAATCCTAAATCCCGTGGTATGCTTTTGCCGTTTCGCAGTCCTTCACAATCTGAGCCGCCAGTTCTTCCACACCGCTGAATTTCACTTCGTCCCTGGTCATTTTCAGGAATTCCACCCGGATCTTTTTTCCATACAGTTCTTTATCAAAATGGAAGATGTGTGTCTCCATGTTCTTTTTAAAGGTTCCGATGGTGGGTTTCACGCCGACATTCGTCACGCTGGGATATTTCTGTCCGTTATAGATACAGTAGGTGATATATACACCGTTTGGCGGTGTGACCATCGTTTCATCGATCATGATATTCGAAGTGGGAAATCCGATAGTTCTTCCCAGTTTGTTCCCCACAACGACTTCGCCGCCGATGCTGTACCTGCGTCCCAGATACTTCTCGCACTCTTCCATCTCTCCTGCTTTGATCAGGCCGCGGATCAGTGTGGAGCTGACCACATCTCCATCAATAGTTACCGGCGGGATTTCGTTGACGCTGAAACCTTTCTCCTGACCCTCCTGACGGAGGATCTCAGGATTTCCTGCCGCTTTATAGCCGAACCGGTAATTAAATCCGCAGAACGCCTCCTTCATCTGCATGCGTTTCAGCAGCAGGTCGTCGATAAATTCCAGAGGTTCCATCTGTGCTACCATTCTGGTAAACGGCACATTGAACAGATAGTCGACCCCAAGCTTTTCGATCAGCGCCGCCTTTTCCTCCTGATAAATGATATTTTTCACGACATTTTTCCCAGCGAACAAGTTTTTCGGATGGGTGGAAAAGCTGAATACACCGCTTTTCATTTCTCTTTCCTTCGCCCGTTCCACCGTTTTCATAATCAGCGCCTGATGTCCCACATGAACTCCGTCGAAATTTCCCAGTGCGATGCAGCACGGCTCCACATTCTGTATTTCCTCTATGTGGCTAAATATTTTCATTCCAATCACCTCTGAAAAACACTTTGTCTGCAACCAGTTTTTTATACTGCAGGTCATAAAACGCAACCCCGAGGAACTGTGGCGACTCTTCTCCGTTTTCCGCCTCCCTGTAAAGGCACCATGCTCTGCGGTATTCGTCGCGTATGGTCTGCTCCGGCTCTCTGTGCGCAAACTCCGGTTCGGCTTCTATCCGGCAGTCCTTCATCGGAATATGCCATCCATCTGTAAATTTTCTGCTCATTGCAGGATCCAGCACAGCCCGGCCGAAATGGATCAGCGGATAATCCGGCGGCAGAAGGATATTTCCCGGCCAGCTTTCTGAAGCCTCTTCATTCTCTATCCCCTGGCAGGCAGTTTTCTTTCCTTTCTCCAGTTCCTCCAGCGTGACCGCATCTTCGATTCGGAACCGGCCGCTGGCGAGCCGTACCAGCGATGTCATGACCGCACCGGTTCCCAGTGCAGTTCCCACATCCTGACAGATCGTCCGGATATAAGTGCCTTTCGAGCATTCCACTGTAAACGTGACAGTCATGGCACGCAGATCCACCGCATCTACCGTAAGGGCGCGGATAAAGATTTTGCGGGATTTCACATCCACCGTTTCTCCTGCCCTCGCATATTCATAAAGCCGCCGTCCGTCTACCCGGACCGCGCTGTACATAGGCGGTGTCTGCAGGATCTCCCCGTGAAACGGACGGAACGCATCGCGAACTGCTTCCTCTGTAACCCGGGAGGTATCGAATTCTCCGGTCTTTTCTCCCCAGACATCCTGTGTATCTGTATTCATGCCCAGCATCATGGTGCACCGGTATGTTTTAAAGTCCAGATCCAGGTACTCCGTAATGCGCGTGGCGCTTCCCAGACAAACAGGAAGCACCCCGGTTGCCATTGGATCCAGGGTGCCCGTATGTCCGATCTTTTTCATGCCGAAAAGACGCCGGAGTCTGCGTACTACATCATGGGATGTCATATTCTGCGGCTTGTTGATATTGATGATTCCGTCCAGATTCATTGCAGTGCCTTCTCTACCTCTCTTTCCACGATCGGCAGGGCCTTTTCCAGGGACATATACATTGTCCCGCCAGCTGCGCGTACATGTCCGCCGCCGCCCAGATGCCCTGCAATCTCCGCCACGTCGGCATAGCGTTTTGCCCGGAGGCTCAGCTTGATCCGCTCCTCCGCATCTTCTTTTACCAGCACTGCGATCTCCACACCGTCGATCGACCGGAGCTTGTCCACAATGCCCTCCGTCTCATCCATGCCTGCTCCGGTTTTTTTCAGCATCTCCTGGGTAACCACAGCCATTGCAGCCTGCCCGTCGGCAAAAATCCGAAGCTGCGCCAGCGCTTCCGCATGAAGTCGGATCCGTTCCAGACGGGCGCTTTCATAGATCTGCTGACTGACGCCCGGCACATCAACCCCCAGATCGTACAGTACCGCTGCAATTTCATGGCACTCCCGATTCGTGTTCGAATACTGGAAGTTTCCTGTATCCGTTGTGATGGCGGTGAAAAGCGCATCGGCCATATCGCTGTCGATGTCTGACCCCATCGCCTCCAGCAGATGATAGATCAGCTGACCCGTTGCTGCTGCGTCCGGATCCACATAATTATAGTCGCAAAACGGCTCTGTCGTCCGGTGATGATCGATGCAGATACTGATTCTGCCCTCGAGAAATTTTTCCTTCCGTTTCAGGAAACGGCTGATATCTCCGCAGTCAAGGCAGAGAGAAATGTCCTGGACAGCCACCAGATTCTGATCATACGTGCACAGTCCACTGTCAAGGAACCGCAGATTTCTGGGGATCTCATCCTCCAGAAGGATCCAGCATGTTTTTCCCATCTTTCTGAGTGCCCTGCAGACTGCTGCTGCAGAACCCAGTGCATCACCATCCATGTTCACATGGGGAAAAATCAGGATGGAGCCGGCTTCCGCCAGCTTCATGCCGATTTCCTGAAAAGTATTGTTTGCCTTTTTCATAATAACAGCTTTTTATTCTTCTTCTTTGTCTTCGTCTTCAGCGTCATCATCCTTGTAGTTCTCAATCCCCAGTGTATCGATAATCTCTGATATATGTCTTCCATATTCCATCGATTCATCGATCTTAAAGATCAGTTCCGGGACATGGCGCAGCTTGATCTGATGGCCGATCTCCCGCTTAAACAGTCCTTTCGCGCTCTCGAAGCCGGCCAGGACTTTTTCCGCCTCTTCTGCCCGCTCTTCCTGATTCTCATTCAGTCCCAGGATGGAAACGTAGCAGGTGGCATAGCTTCCATCACTGGTGACTTCCACACCAGTCAGACTGATCATGCCGGACAGCCGCGGGTCCTTCACACCATGGATCAGCATCTCACTGATGATCCTGCGGATCTCTTCCCCCAGTCTGCCCTGTCTGTATCCTTTCCCCATCGGTTTCTTCCTTTCCATGCCGGTTTTTCCGGCATTTTCTCAGAGCGAACTATTTCCGTTCAATCTCAACCATGTGGAAGCACTCAATAATGTCGCCTTCCTTGATATCATTGAAATTCTCAATTCCAAGGCCGCATTCATAGCCCTGGGCAACTTCCTTTGCATCATCCTTAAACCGCTTCAGCGAAGAAATCTTGCCTTCATGCACTACGATGCCGTCTCGTACCAGACGAATATCTGCATTTCTCTGCACTTTTCCTTCCTGTACGTAAGCGCCGGCAACCGTACCCACACCAGGGACTTTGAAGGTGTTTCTGACCTCTGCTTTACCCAGCACTTCTTCTTTATATTCCGGATCCAGCATGCCCTTCATGGCATCTTCCACATCATTGATGATGTCATAAATGACTCTGTACAGACGGATCTGGATGTTTTCCCGGTCTGCGAAAGTCTGTACTGCTGTGGTCGGCCGGACATTGAAGCCGATGATGATGGAACCGGTCGTTCCAGCCAGCATAACATCGGATTCAGTCACTGTACCTACGCCGGTATGGATGATCTTCACCCTTACATTCTCGTTGTTCAGCTTTTCCAGTGAGGACACGATGGCACCGACAGAACCCTGTACATCGCCCTTGATGATCAGATTCAGATCCTTGGTTTCGCCTTCCTGAATCTGGCTGAAGAGCTGTTCCAGCGTTGTGCTTGCATTTCTTGCCAGAATTTCCTCCCGCAGTTTTTCTTTTCTGTTTTCGGCGATCTCCCTTGCCAGCTTATCTTCCCGGACAGCATTGAATTCGTCTCCGGCTTCCGGCACATCCGTCAGTCCGAGGATCTCAACTGCAGTAGCAGGTCCGGCTTTTTTTATCGTATCTCCCTTATAATTTGTCATCAGACGGATTCTTCCGGAACAGGTTCCCGCCACAACGCTCATGCCTGTCTTCAACGTGCCGTTGGTCACAAGCAGTGTCGCAACCGGACCTTTATTCTTATCCAGTCTGGCTTCAATGACAGAGCCCATCGCAAGACGATTCGGATTTGCACGCAGCTCCAGCACTTCCGCCTGCAGCAGGATCATTTCCAGCAGGTTCACAATGCCTTCTCCTGTCTTCGCCGATACCGGCACAGAAATCACATCTCCGCCCCAGTCTTCCACCAGAATTCCGTGCTCCGTCAGTTCCTGCTTCACACGGTCAGGGTTTGCACCCGGCTTATCAATCTTATTGATCGCTACGATGATCGGAACACCGGCTGCTCTCGCATGGCTGATGGATTCCACGGTCTGCGGCATGACACCGTCATCCGCCGCAACAACCAGAACCGCAATATCCGTCACATGCGCGCCGCGGGCTCGCATCGCGGTAAATGCTTCATGGCCCGGCGTATCCAGGAAGACGATCTTCTGTCCGTTGATGGACACTTCGGAAGCACCGATGTGCTGTGTGATTCCGCCGGATTCCGTGGATGTGACGTTGGTCTTGCGGATCGCATCCAGCAGCGAGGTTTTACCATGATCTACATGACCCATTACTGTGATGATCGGCGGTCTCGGCTTCAGATCCGATTCCTTGTCCTCGAAAAGTTCCAGTCCTTCCTCTTCCTCTTCTTCTTCCACTTTTCCGACTGCAACACTGATTTTCAGCTCATCCGCGAGGATCATCACCGTATCCTCATCGATATTCTGGTTGATATTCGCCATAATCCCCAGCTTCATCAGTGCCATGATGACCTGGGAAGTGGAAATTCCCACCTGTTCGCAGAAGCCTGCCACTGTGATCGGAACCGTAATGACCGTGGTGCCGTCCGGCAGGTTTTCTGGCACTTCCGGCTCTTCTGCGACCGGCTTTGGCTTATTATGTTTCTTCGGTTTTGCCTGTTTTTCCAGAGAGCGTTCCTGGATTTTCTGCTTGTTTTTCTTGCCGCCGTTTTCCAGCTTGGCGAATTTATCTCTTTCCTTATCATGATGCGCCATCTTATCCGGCTTCCGCTGGGTCGGCTTGGTCTCCAGCTTCGGCTTGTCAGACGGGCGCTCCTGACGCGGGCGGCTGCCGCCCTGCGGACGTCCTTCTCTGTTCGGCCGTCCGTCACGGTCATTTCTCGGTCCGCGACTGTCCCCGCCACGTCCGTCTCTGCCGGAGCGGTTATCACGGCCGTCTCTGGCCGGTCGTCCGTCGCGGTCATTTCTCGTCCCCCGGTTATCCCGGTTTCCGCTCCGTCCATCTCTGCCGGAACGGCTGTCCCGGTTATCCCTGCTGTCTCTTCCGTCGATTCCCCGGGAAGTTCTGACCGAACGCTCACTACCGGAAGAACGGGTTTCACCGGCCGGTCTTGCGGGGGATTTCTCTGCTGCCGGTTTTTCCGCGGCAGGCTTCTTTTCCGCCGGAATCTGCTGTGCTGCCGTTTTTTCTGCTGCCGGTTTTTCTGCGGCAGTTCTTTCTGCAGCAGGCTTTTCTGCCGCAGGCCGTTCTGGTGCAGTTTTTTTCGCAGCAGCTGCCTTTTCTGCAGCTTCCTCGTCTTTCTTTTTATCTCTCTCCGCAAACTCCTTTGGAATAACCGGCTTTCCCATTGGCGGTCTTGGCCGGCCTTCCAGATCTCTATTTGTTACCGGTTTGCCCGCTGGCGGTCTCTGTGCAGGGCGATCGCTTCCGGCGGCCGGGGTCCTGTTCTGTTTCTGCGGTCTAGCCTGCGGCTTGACCGCAGCCTTCACCGTTACCCTTGGTTGATCGTCCTGTTGGCTTTCCGCCTTCTTCGGAGCGGCTTTTACAATTTTCGTTTCTTTATTGTCGATTGCCATTAGAACTCCTCCTTCTTTTCTGATTGAATCTGTTCAATCCCTTCTGATATGACTTTGGCAAAATTCTCATCGGGAATGCCGAAAATTCCCTTGCCGACATTTCCCGTTATTTTCGAAAGCTGCTCCCCGGCGCCGTAGATTTTGCAGGGAACTCCACAGCGCTGTGCGGCAGAAACCATCTTCTTTTTCGTATTTTCTGACAGATCCTCCGCAAGTAGAAGCAGTCTTATTTTTTTCTTTTCCATCATGTAAAGACATGTGTTATAGCCGGTGACCAGTTTCCTGGCTCTCGCTGCAAAGCCCAGATAAGAAAGGACTTTATTTTCCATCTTCGTTCCCATCTTCCAGAGCCTCCAGCTGAGCGAAGATTTCCCGCTTCATCTCTTCGGTTATCGGCATATCAAAATTCCGTTCCAGAGCCTTTCTTTTATCTGCCAGCGCCCAGCACTCTCTGCTGTCCCGGCAGAGATACACGCCCCGGCCTTTGGCTCTTCCCGTCAGATCTACCGTAAGCCGACCTTCATATCCCGCAATGCGGATCATACTGTTTTTTTCTCTGGACTGCATGCAGCCGACGCACCGTCTCATGGGAATCTTCCGTTCTTTCAAGGTTATTCCTCCTCGATTTCAACAATTTCCGGTTCTTCGGCTTCTGAAGCTTCTTCTCCGGACGCTGCTGCTTCTGCCGCCTTCCGGGCCGCTTCATACTGACTGTGACTCTTGATATCGATTTTCCAGCCACTGACTTTGGCTGCCAGGCGCACATTCTGCCCTTCCTTGCCGATCGCAAGAGACAGCTGATAATCCGGAACGACCACGGTCGCTGATTTTTCTCCATCCGGAGCCGTGATCACCTGCTCCACCTTTGCAGGGCTCAGAACGTTGGCAATCAGTTCCTTCGGATCTTCGCTCCAGTTGATAATATCGATCTTTTCCCCATGCAGCTCATCTACAATCGCCTGCACTCTGGCGCCTCTGGTTCCCACACAGGCACCCACCGGATCTACATTTTTCTGTTCGGAATAGACCGCCATTTTCGTCCTGGAACCAGCTTCTCTGGCAATTCCCCGGATTTCCACCGTACCGTCCTCGATTTCCGGAACCTCCAGCTCAAAAAGGCGCTTGACCAGACCCGGATGAGAGCGGGACAGGAATACCTGCGGCCCTTTCGTCGTCTTTTTCACGTCCATAATATAGACTTTCAGCCTGTCATTGACCCTGTACTTTTCTCCCGGCACCTGCTCGGTGGCTGCCAGAATGCCTTCTGTTCTTCCAATGCTGACAAACAGCGTATCATTACTGATTCTCTGCACCTGACCGGTCATGATCTCGCCCTGGCGGGTAACAAAATTATCGAAGATCATACCTCTTTCCGCCTCCCGGATCCTCTGCACTACGACCTGTTTAGCAGTCTGCGCTGCAATTCTGCCGAAATCCCGCGGTGTAACCTGGTATTCGACCGCATCACCCACTTCATAGCGGCTGTCTATCTCCCGAGCTTCCTCCAGCGAGATCTGGGTCAGATCGTCCTCCACTTCCTCGACGATATCCATCCGCATAAATACATCGATATCCCCCGTTTCGCGATTAATGTTTACGCGCACATTCTGGGAAGTGCCATAATTTTTCTTATATGCAGACACCAGTGCGGATTCAATCGCTTCGATCAACACATCTTTTGATATCTGTTTCTCTTTCTCCAGGTCGTCAATGGCCTGAATAAATTCTTTGTTCATTTTTTTCCGTAACCTCCTTAGAAAACGACCGCCAGGCTGGTCTTGGCAACCTGCGTTCTGTCAAATCTGCATTCTTTCCCTGTTTCATCCTCTATGACAATCTGACCATCTTCCAGTCCCTTCAGAATTCCCTGGTAGTCCTTGCGGCCGTCTGCCGCCCTGTACAGGCGCAGATCCACCAGTCGTCCCGCATACCGGGTAAAATCGCTGTCTTTCAGCAGCGCACGGTCCATGCCCGGTGAAGAGACTTCCAGATAGTAATTCTGTTCGATCGGATCGATCCGGTCCAGTTCTGCACTGAGATACCGGCTCACTTTTTCGCAGTCATCCGTTGAAACATATTCTTCCTCCGCATCCTCGCTTTTATCAATAAAGACTCGCAGGAACCAGTCCTTTCCTTCCTTCAGAAATTCCACATTATAGAGTTCCAGTCCGTTTTCGTCCAGAAACGGTGCCGCGATTTCTTTCACGAGATCCGTTACCTTTCCTTTTGACTTCGCCATAGCCCCTCCTTCTCTGATCGACGCATCCCGTATCACGTATCGAAGCGTGAATGCCCCAAACAAAACGGAAAGAGTGGGCTATTCCCACTCTTTCTGCTTACCATCTACGTTATCGCACATATCTATATTAGCATACCGCATCATGAAATGCAAGGTATTTTTTTGCTATTCCGCCAGATACTTCTTTTCCCTCAGCTGCACGCTCAGATCCGTGCTGCCTTCAATCCCTGCGACATGCCCGCTGTCGGTATACTGCCACATCCGGTAGTCATACCCCCAGTTTGCCGCCGTCGTGTAATGCGCCAGCCATATCGCATGGTCTGTCAGAAGATGAAGATCCACATCCTTCGTCAGCCAGGACGGATTACCGTATATCACGGCACTGTGGCCGTTTTTTTCAATCAGCTGGCAGAAGGCATCCGCAATCTCCGTCTTCTCCTCCACGGTCAGACCGGTAATGCGGTCTGCTCCCGCAACCGGCTCCATATCAAAAGCAACGGGGCCGTCCACATGCTTTCCCCGGATCTTCCGCAGCACAAAGCGGGCTTCTTCCTCCGCCTCCTCCACTGTCACGGCCTGGGAGAAGAAATACACGCCTACGTCCAGCCCAGCCTTGCGGGCTTCCTTCACATTGGACTCATAATACGGATCCAGATTCAGCAGACCGGTTTCATAGCCCCGGTATCCCAGCCGGATCATGGCCATTTCTATCCCGTCATCGGCAGCCTTCTGCCAGTCAATTTCCTTCTGATACGCAGATACATCCACGACCGTGCGGGAAATCCACGTTTCATCTTCGTAGTGAAGTCTTCCGTCCTCATCGTACCGGAACTGATCCGGATCATACGGGCATTCCGGTATGTTCTCCGGCTTTCCCGGACCATCGTAACTGTCAAACCATGTCATCATATTTCCAATCAGAATACTCAGCAAAATCATTCCGGCGAAGGCTGCCATGATGCGTCCTCTCGCATTGAGGCGACAGCAAGTTCGTTTCGTTTTTTTTGCTGATTTCCTTTTCCCTGTTCTTCTGTCATCCATGCACCTAGTATACCACAGTTTTCTCCTTAAATCGATAAAAAATACAAAATGAAAACAATGGAGAAATTGCACACTCCGGCATTTCGTGATAAGATTGAGAGGATAGATTTTGTCAGAATCTTAGGAGGGAAAAGAAAAATGAAAGTATATATCAGTGCCGATATCGAAGGAGTTACCGGTGTAACCCACTGGGATGAAACCGAACTGTATCACGATGCCCATGAAGCTGCTGCCGCGCAGATGACCCGAGAGGTCGTCGCCGCCTGTCGCGGAGCCATTGCCGCCGGCGCAACCGAAATTGTTGTAAAAGATGCCCATGACAGCGCCCGCAACATTATCGCGGAACAACTTCCGGAAGAAGCTACCCTGATCCGCGGATGGACCAACTCCCCGGAATCCATGATGGCCGGCATTGATGAAACCTTCGATGCTGTGATCTACATCGGCTACCACAGCGGCGCAAACTACAGCGGCAACCCTCTGTCCCACACAATGAACACACAGAACAATTACGTGAAGATCAACGGGAAAGACGCTGCCGAATTCGATATGAACACCTATGTTGCCGCACATTTCGGTGTACCGGCTGTTTTCCTCAGCGGGGATGCTGCACTCTGCGAGCATGCCAAGGAGCTGGTTCCAGCCATTGAAACCGTCGGTGTCAAATCCGGCATCGGAAATGCCACCTTTAATATGAATGGTGCGAAAGCCTGCCGTCTGATCGAGGAAGGTGTGCAGGCAGGGCTGAAAAAAATTGCTGACTGTAAAATTCAGGAGCCGGAAAGCTACGAAGTCGAGATCAGTTTCAAGGAATGCATCCAGGCTTACCGCGGATCTTTCTACCCGGGCGTGGAGCAGCTGGATGCCAGAACCGTCCGCTACACTGCAAAAGATGCTTATGAAATGATGCGCACGAGGATGTTCATTCTTTAGCTCATCCGTTCAGCAGAATCACATCGCAGGCCGCAGGCCGCTTTGAAAAGAGAATAAGTTTTATGAGAAAGCAAACCGGTATGCCTGGGATTCCATGTCCACGGCATGCCGGTTTTTTCTCTACGATGCCAGTATAAAGTTTCTCCCCCTCTAAACCCGGATTTCCACCCGGCTTCCGCCGCTTCTTTCCTTTGTCACGATGATCTGTTTGTCGATCTTATCTTTCAGCTCCGACACATGGGATATGATTCCCACCAGCCTGTTTCCGTCCGAAAGGTCCGCCA